>VGTG01000049.1 GCA_016874795.1 Deltaproteobacteria bacterium
GGATCTGGTGAGAAATGCAGGCTAGCGAAGGCGCGCCTCGTGGCCGCACACCGTATGCTCGCGCCGCGCCTACTCCTCTTGTTCCTGTGCCTACTCCCCGGGGTCGCCGCGGACGCCCATGCACAAGCCGGCGGTGGCACCGCGGGCGGCAGCGGGCCAGCGTCCGCAGACGATTCGAACGAATACCGGATCGAGGCGCCGGCAGCGGAAGAAGCCGCGGCGGAAGTCGGCGAGAGCAGCGGCTTCGCCACCGAGATGGACGCGGGCGAAGCGCAGGCCGCCGATGCCGCCGGAGGGCAATCTGCCGGGCTCTCTCCGCGCACGCGCACCGAGGTCGAGCAGATCGTGGTCAGCGCGCGAAAGCGCTCCGAGCTGCTCGAGGAAACGCCGGTCTCCGTCACGGCGCTCGGCGCCGAGACCCTGATCGCGGCGGGCGTCACGCGGATCGACCAGATCCAGAACCTCGTCCCGAACCTGACCATCCTCGGCGATCCGAGCGGCCAGCTCGGTTCGTTCATCATTCGCGGCGTCACGAACTTCCCGTTCGTCTTCTTCGACCAAGGCGTCGGCGTCTACGTCGACGGCGTGTTCTTCCCGCGCAACGCAGGCAACCTTCTCGACGTGGTCGACGTCGCGCAAATCGAGGTCCTGCGCGGCCCGCAGGGTACGCTTTTCGGCAAGAACACCGTCGGCGGAGCGGTCAACATCACCACCGTGCAGCCGCACGACGAGCTGGAGGGCTACGCTTTCATGCGCGCGGGCAGCTTCGGCACCTTCGACACGCGGGCAACCCTGAACGTTCCGGTCGCCGCCGGCCATTTCGAGGACCGCCTGTTCACCCGCTTCTCCTTCGGCTCGTTTCAGGACGAGGGCTACACGGTCAATACGCTGCGCGACGAGACGGCAACCGACCGGAGCTCGCTCAGCTTCATCGGTTCCGTCAGGTATCTCCCGGCGGACGACGTGAGCGTGCTGGTCTATGGGTCGTGGGAGCGCAGCCATACCCGCGGTCCGGGTGGGCAGTGTGTGTTCATTCAGGACGTCGCGACGAGCGTGTTCCTCCCTCCGGGCTACCGCGAAGCCTGCGAAGCCTCCGAGCCGTTCTCCTTCGCGGCGGATACCCATTCCGTCTCCGACCTCGAGAGCTACGGCACCTGGGGCAACGTCGAATGGGACGTGGGCGACCTGGGCCCGCTCGAGAATCTCGTCGTCAAGGCGACGGCGGCCTGGCGCGAGCAGATCCCGAGCGTCCGATCCGACTGGGACATGACGGGATTTCCTGTCTTCAAGCAAGCGCAGATCGGCGGGGCGAGAACGACGGCGAGCCCGGCTTTCAGCAGCAGGCCCAGCAAGAGCTGCAGGTGAACGGAAACGCGCCCGACGGCAGCCTCACCTACGTGGGCGGCGTCTTCGGCTTCCAGGAGGAGGTGAACCAGAACACCTCGCTCGTCGTCTTCCCGGGCACACCGGTCGAGTTCCTCGGCGTGAGCCGGGGCCTCGTCGAGACCGACAATTGGGACTGGGCGGTCTATGGACAGGCGACCGCGGATTTGGCCGATTGGCTGAGCTTGACGGCCGGCCTCCGCTACACCGAGGAGAAGAAAGGGCTCGACCGGACTCTCCTCGAGCCCCTGAACACGCAAGCGCCCGTCGCCGTGTCGTTCCAGGGAAGCGAGACGTTCAGCGCCTGGACGCCGATGGCGAGCCTCGCGGCGATCGCACCGGAGGATTGGCTCGACGGCTGGCTCGCGCCGCTGTCGCTCGATCACCTGATGGGCTACTTCACGTTCGCGGAGGGGTTCCGCGGCGGCGGCTTCAACGGCAACGCGCGAAGCCTCGAAGCGGCGCAGCCGTTCGAGCCGGAGTTCGTCGACTCCTTCGAGGTCGGTTTCAAGACGATCGCGCTCGACCGCCAGATCAGCATGGACCTGTCGCTCTTCCTCGCCGACCGCTCGAACATGCAGGTACCTCAGGTCGTGACGATGGAATGTGGCCCGGACGATCCGCCGGACTGCCTTCCGTCTGCGGACGTCCTGATCACGAACGCCGGCGAGGCGAGCACGCGCGGCTTCGAGTGGGAAGCGGAAGCGCGCCCGATCGACGGGCTGCAGATCACCGCTTCGGTCGGCTACGCCGACTCACGCTACGACGACTTCCCCAACGCCGAGAACGCGATCACCGGAGAGCCGCAGAACCGCTCCGGCGAGCGCATCCCGTTCTCGCCTCTCTGGCAGACACACGTCGCCGTCCAATATTCGTTCGAAGTCTCGTTCCCCGGCCCGGCCTGGCTGCAGGGATGGCTCACACCACGAGTCGACTGGTCCTTCGAGAGCACGGTCGAAAACTTTGCCCCCGAGCTCACTCAGCTCACCCAGCCGAGCTACGACCTCGTCGACATCCGTCTCTCGTACGACTTCGCCGACGACCGGACACAGATCGCCTTCTGGGGAAGCAACCTGACGAACGAAGAATACTTCAAGGACTCCCTCGCCCTGCAGACGCCGGTCCTCGGGACCGCGATCCGGTACTACGAAGCGCCGCGCGCCTTCGGCGTCGAGCTGAGCTATCGGTTCTAGCCTGCATTTCTCACCAGATCACGTCGCGAGGCGGTCGAGAGTGCCGAAGATTCGCGAGCCTCGGACCGGAGGGCGACGCAGGCGTACTTGAACAGTACGTCGAGGAGCCCGGAGGGAGAAGCTCGCGAAGATTCGGTGCTATCGGCCGCCGCAGTAGGGATCTGGTGAGAAATGCAGGCTAGGAGCGGCCCTGTGCGAGCAGCGTCAAGGTCCGCGCTGCTGCCACCGATGACGGACGAGGGGCGAACGAAATCTCGAACGAGGTACCGCCGCTGCAGACGCGCCATCTCGATTGACCTTCCCTGCCGGATTGGTCGGAAGCGTCCGTCAATCTCCCATTTGGGACAGGTGTTCGATCGTGAAGAGGTTGTCGGCGAGGCCGCGGTTGTAGTCGATCTCCGCCAGCTCGACGAGGGTCCGGTAGCCGTCGGTCGGGCTCCGCATCTCGACCTCGAGGATCGTCGGGATGCCGCCGACGATCTCGGTGCGCGTGACCAGCATCGTCTTCAGCAGCCCGTCCGCGTAGAAGTCGACGCGTGTCGGAAGCCGGGTCTCGCGGTCGATCGACGTGCGCAGGCGCCGGTACGCGAACTCGCCCTCGGGAAGGGTCGTCTCGACGATCCAGCAGCGGCTCTCGCCGTACTCGCTCTCTCCCTCGAGGCGGTGCGTGCCCTCGAAGTCGAGGAAGAAGACCGCGACGAGGTCCTCGTACGTGAACATGCTGCCCTGGAAGTTCTCGCGCCGGATCGAGGGCGGCACCCGTCGCACGCGGCGCTGGCCCGGGAAGTAGACCCACAGCGAGTCCGGGCTGCCCTCGTTCTGCCAGGCGAGAAAGCCGGTTCCCTCGAGCTCCTGCGGCGAATCGAAGATCCACAGAACCTTCCGCGCCTCCGGGTCGTGCTTCTCGTATCCGCGCAAAATGCGAACGCGCTCGTCGCCCGAGGGCGCGCGTACGCGCATCGTGACCCGCATGCTCTTGTCGCGCACCCCCGAGAGCACCGCGCGGGCCTTCTCCAGCACGGCTTCGCCGGTGGGCGCCGTTTCGCCGCCCGCACCGGAAGAGACGAGCTGGAGCGCGAGAGCGACGGCACCGGCGACGAGGCGCACGCCTCCTCCTTAGCCCGCCCCGCCGAAGCGGGAAAGCGCGCACCGCGCTGGATGGGGGCAGGATGGATTCCGGGAATCCATCTCCAGGCCGGGCCGGATCAGGCCGCGGGCTCGGCGGGAGCGGAAGCGACCGGCGGAAACCCTTCCGCTTCGATCAGGCGCCGCGCCTGCGTGGCGAAGTGCTCGAGGCCGACCTCGGTGAAGATCTGCAGCGCCACCTGGGCGTGCTCCCGAACGGCGTCCGCACGCCCGCGGATCGCCGCGACGCTCGCGAGGCCGAGATGCGCACGTCCGACGACCGAGCGGGCGCCGAGCCCCCCCGCCATCTCGAGCGCCTCGCGGAAGAGGTGATGGCTCCGGCACGGATCGCCGTCGTGTCCCGCGGCGACGACCTCGCCGAGCGCGAGACGATTCCGCGCTTCGCGGAGCCGTCCACCGGAGCGCTCCGCGGATGCCTCGGCGAGACGCCGCGCCCGCTCGAGCTCACCCGCGGCGAGGAGGGCCGAGATGATCAGGTCGACGTTCAGCGCGAGGTCGCCGTCCTTCAGGAGCCCGCGCTGCATGGAATCGAGCTCGCCTTCGCGGCACACCGGCTCTCCGAGCTCGACGCGCGAGAGGCAGCGCACCGCGAGCGCGGTCCGGACGGCGGCGACGTTGTCGATCTGGCTCGCCTGCTCGGCCGCGCGCGTCGCCCAGTCGATCGCTTGCGCGTAGCGCGCACGCGCGAAGAAGAGCGTCGCGAGACCCGCGGCGGAAGCGCTCTCGAGCGTGCGATTGCCCGCCTCGCGCGCGAGCTCCCACGAGCGTCGTCCGTAGGACTCCGCCTCGTCCATCCGATCCGACTCGTACAGGACGCGGTAGTGGAAGTAGCGCGCGCCGATGTAGGTGTCCGAGCGCCGGTCGTCGTCGCCGAGCCGCTCCAGCTCCGCGATCGTCTGCTCGATCTGCGCGTTCGCGTCCTCGAAGCGCCCGTCGAGGAGGTACGCGAACGCGAGCGCCCGCATCAGCGTCGCGGTCGCGTGCTCGAGGCCGGCGCCTCGTGCGATCTCGTAGCCTTCGCGTAGGAGCGCGAGCCCTTCCGTGAAGCGCTCGCGGCCGCTGTTCATCACGAGGAAGCCGCGGCTCGCATGGAGGCGCGCGAGCGAGTCCGCGTCGTTCAGGTCGCGCGCGAGCTCGATTCCGCGCTGCGCCGCCTGCTCCTCGTCGCTCGCGTGTGCCGCTCCGTAGAGGACGCTCGCGTTGCTGTAGCGAACGGCGACGCGGAGCGCGGAGCGTCGCAGGTCCTCGCTCGGTGCAGTGGTCTCGCGCAGCGTCGTCTCGGCGAGCTCCCATGCTTCGCGATAGAGCCGGATCGCGTCGCCGTAGGACGGGATCGCCTCCGCCTGCTCGCCGGCCTCGAGGAGCGTGCGGATGCCGCGCTGCGGATCGGAGCCGCGCGCGAGATGCCGTCCGATCCAGGCGACCTCGCCGCCGAGCCTTCGATCGTGGCTCTGGAGAAGCCGCTCCGCGACGAGGTCGTGCAGCCGCCGTCGCTCGCGCAGGAGGAGCCCGTCGTATGCGACCTCCTGCGTGAAGCTCTCGCCGAAGCGGTATTCCGTCTCCGACACGCCGGACTTCCGGTGGATGACTCCTGCGCGCTCGAGCTCGGCGAGCTCGGCGTGGACGTCGATCACCTCGCCGTCGAGGAGGTGCACCAGCATGTCGCGGTCGAACTGGCGTCCGAGCACGGCGGCGACCTGGGCGACCCGCTTCGCGCCGGGCCGCAGGCGATCGATGCGCGCAGCGACCAGCTCCTGCACCGTCGCGGGGATGACGATCTGATCGATCGCCTGCGTCGCGACGGCACGGCCGTCTCGTCGCGCGATCGCGCCCCCCTCGAGCAGGGACCGCGTGACCTCCTCGAGGAAGAACGGGTTGCCTTCGGCGCGGACGAGGATGCGCTCCTCGAGCGCTCGCGGGATCTCGCCGCCGGCGATCGCGCGCACGATCGCGGCACCGTCCTCGTCGCCGAGCGGGCGCAGCCGGAGTCGCGTGACCGCGCCGTCCGCCTGCCAGTCGTGCTCGTAGTCGGGCCGATGCGTCGCGACGAGCATCGAGCCGCGCACCTCGAGGCCGCGCAGGCCGCCCTTCAATCCCTCCAGCGAGGCCTCGTCGATCCACTGCAGGTCTTCGATCAGGATCACGAGGCGTCCGACCGTCGACGCACGCGCGAGCATGTGCACGTACGCCTTGCTGGTCCGCTCGGCCGTGATCTCACCCGGCTCCGCGGCGATCTCGGGCGTCGAGACGCCGAGGAAGCGCGCCAGGTACGGGGCTTCGTCCGCCATCGTGTAGCCGGTCTCGACGGTGCGGAGCCGCACGCGCTCGTTGATCTCCTCGGGAGAGTCGGCCGGGCCGAGTCCGGTGAAGGCCCGCAGCATCGTCTGCCAGAGCCCGTAGGGAACGTTGCGGTTGAGAGCGGAGCAGCGCCCTTCGAAGACGATCGTGCCGAGCGGCTCGATGCGACGGCGGAACTCGTAGAGGAGCCGCGACTTGCCGCTGCCTGCAGGACCGACGACCGCGACGATCTGGGAGAGCCCGTGCTCGATGCTGCGCACGCCGGCTTCGAGCTGCTCGAGCTCCGCCCGTCGTCCGGCGAGCGGCGTCAAGCCACGTGCCGCGGCGATCTCCATCGGCGTCGTCGCCTCGGAGACGGCGAGCACCTCGTGCGCGACGATCGGCTCCGTCTTGCCCTTCACCAGGAACGGGTCGAGGCGGCTCAAGCGAAAGCGGCCTTCGACGAGACGCGCGGTCGCGTCGCTGATCAGGATCGTCCCGGGGCGAGCGAGGCTCTGCAGGCGAGAGGCGAGGTTCGTCGTGTCGCCGATCGCGGTGTAGTCCATCTTCAGGTCGTTGCCGACCGTGCCGGCGACGACCGTACCCGTGTGGATTCCGATCCGCGCTTCGAGCGGGAATCCGGTCTGCAGCTCGAGCGACTGGCTGAGCTCGGCGAGCGCGGTCTGGATGCCGAGGGCGGCGAGGACCGCGCGCGCGGGCTCGTCCTCGTGCGCGATGGGCGCGCCGAAGAGCGCCATCAGGCCGTCTCCTGCGAGCTGATTGACGAGACCCTCGTAGCGCGAGATCTCGGCGAAGGTGAGAGCGAGGTAGCGCTCGAGGATCTCGCGGTAGACCTCGGGATCGAGACGCTCCGCGATCGCCGTCGATCCCGTCAAGTCGCAGAAGAGGACGGTCGCCCGCTTTCTCTCCCCCGCTGCGCCGGAAGAGGCGCGGAGCTTGTCCGCGAGGGCGCTCGGCAGATGGCGAAGGCGCGGATCGTCGAGGGGCTGCGCAAGGGGCGACGCCGTCGGAGCCGCGGTCGGCGCAGGCACACCGGCGAGCGAGTGTCCGCAGTCGGGGCAGAACTGGAAGGCGGCCGAGATCGGCGCGCCGCAGCTCGGACACTCGCTCGCGACGCGCGTTCCACAAACGTGGCAAAACCGCTTCCCCGGGATCAGCTCGCTCTGGCAGCTCCGACAGCGCACCTTCCGAGCTTGTGCGTCGGCGGGCGCTGGGTCAACAGCCACGACGTGCGTTCTAGCGCGCCGGCTGGAGCTCCTACTGCGAGGCTTCTTCGAGCGTCAAGCCGCGCGTCTCCGGAGCGCCGGAGAGGAAGATCGGGATCGAGGCGAGGATGGTCGTACCGGCGAGGAGCGTGATCGCGATCGGGAAGTCGCCGATCCAGGCGAGCAGCAGCGAGAGGATCAAGTAGGACGTCATGTTTCCGATCGCTTCCGCCATCGCGTTCGCACCCGTGTACGTGGCGCGCAGGTGCGTCGGGAAGCACTCCGAATCGAGGAGTCGGTTCGCGACCCCGAACGCCTGGATTCCGAACGTGAAGGCCGCGAAGGTGAAGCCGAGGCCGAGATAGGTCATGAGCCCGCGGCCACCGGGGATCCAGAAGTACGCGACGCCGAAGACGAGGGTCGCCGCGACGTTGATGACGAGCGTCGGACGCCGGCCGAAGCGGTTCGCCATCCAGGCGCCAAGTGGATTTCCGAGCATGCTCAGGCCAGCGCCCATGAAGATCCAGGTCACCTGCGATGCGGGCAGCCCGAGGTTCTCGACCGCGTGATAGTAGGCCCAGCTACCGAGCGCGACGAGGCCGATCGGCCGAAGCGTTCCGGCGGCGAGTAGCGCGATCGAGCGGCGGCGGTACCGCGGCGCGAAGAGGTCGCGCGCTCGGGAGATCTCCGTCGTGCCGAGGCTCTGCGCGTACGTGAAGCGCCGCGTCTCCGGCAGCGAGCGGCGGACGAATGGGAGAGCGAGGAGCGGAAGCGCCGCGATCGCGTAGAGCCAGCGCCAGCCTCCGGGGGTGTTCTCGAGCACGCCCGAGAGAATGATCGGGATCGCGCCGCCGATCGCGGCGATGAGGCCGAACCAGGACTGCAAGCGCGCGCGATGCTCGTCGCGTGCTTCCTCGCTGAGCGCGACCGAAAGCACCATCTGAAGCGCAACGATGCAGGCGCGGAGCGCCGTTCCCGCGATCATGAAGAGGACGACGGTTGGGGCGAGACCCGACGCGACCGAGGCGGCGGTCGCGAAGATCGTCGTCGTCAGGATCGCGCTTCGGCGACCGTGTCGATCCGCGCGGCGTGTCAGCCAGAACGTCCCGAGAGCGCCGAAGGAGGCGAGGCCCTCGATGAAGCTCATCGAGGCGTCGTCGAGGGCGAACTCGCGCGCGATGAAGGGACGCGCGAACATCGGCAGCATCAGCGCGTAGTAGGTGTACGCGGCGAGGCTGAAGAGAGGTGTGAGAGGAATGCCGTCCGCGCGCGGCGCCGCCTCCGGGTTTTGCGGCGAGGCCTCGTCCCCGAGCGCGTTCGACTGCGGCTCAGGCAAGCGGATTCTCGATCGGCTTCTCGAGACGGGGTGACTCCACGAGGACCGCCTCCGCTTCCGCGGTGACGACGTCGCCGTGGCGGATCTCGGCGTGGACGCGCCGCTTCCGGCTCGCCGTGCCTCGCGGCTCGGCCCACGCGGCGAGGTGAAGCTCCTCGTACAGCGGCGTCGGACGGCGAAAGCGGACCGTCATCGCGCCGGTCACGCCCGGCGTGCCGGCTCCCTGTCCCGCCGTGGCGAGGAGCTGATCCATGATCCCCGCGACGATCCCGCCGTGCGCCGTCGCCGGGGGACCGATGTACGGCTTGCCGAGACGCACCCGGCCGGCGACGCGGCCGTCGGTGAGCTCGAGCACGAGCGGCGGCGCGATCGGGTTGAAGGTTCCGATCCACGGGCTCAGCGGGACGCTACGATGCGGCGCCGAGTGATCGATCCCGTCGCGGCCGAGGAGGCCGGAGTAGTGTCCCGTGTGCCTCCGCGCGTCGAGACGCGCCGTGACCGCGGCGACGTCCGCTGTCGCGGCCTCGATCTCCTCCGGCTCGACGTCGGTGCTGACGGTCGCGTCGATGAGCTCGCGGACGCGCGCGGCGAGGCTTTCGAGAGCCGCGCGACGGGCGCGGCGTCGCTCCTGGCGGTCGGGGGTCTCCGGTCGGGGATCGCTCACGTCGGGGGAGCTAGCCTGACTCCCGATCGCTCGCAACGCCGCGGTGCGACTGCGGCGACCGAGGGCTTCGAGCGGTGCTTCGAAACCCGAAAGAGCCTTGGCCGCAAGGCCGTTCGATGACAGGATCCCCCGATGCTCAGGACGACATCCCCTCGAACCGACTCCTCTTCGGAGCGCGCACGCGCCGGACGCAGCCCCGTCTGGGCGCTCACCTTGGCACTCGGGCTCCTCGCGGCCTGCAGCAGCTCGAGCGGCTCCGGCGATGACGCGCCGGATCCCGCTTCGCCGGGGCCGCATTCCGTCGGCGTGACGCGCATCGAGCTCTTCGACGAGTCGCGCGATCGCGTGCTCCTCACCGAGGTCTGGTATCCGGCCGACGAGTCCGTGCGCGACGATCCGCCGGCGCCGGCCGGAAGCTACCTGCCGGACGATCTCGCGTTCCTCGCGGACAACGCGACGATCCCGCTCGTCGCCGTGCGCGACGCGCCGATCGCCGACAACGGACCGTTCCCGCTGGTCGCCTTCTCGCACGGCTCGGGAGGCATCCGCTTCCAGAACACGTTCCAGATGGAGCACCTCGCGAGCCACGGCTACGTCGTCGTCGCGCCGGATCACGCCGGCAACACGTTCTTCGACAGCTCGGGAAGCCCGAACGGGCTCGAGGTCGATCGGCCGCTCGACGTGCGCTTCCTCCTCGATGCGTTCAGCGACTTCACCGACGACCCCGGCAATCGCTTCGAGGGCTGGGTCGACACGAGCCTCGGGTTCGGCGTGACGGGACACTCCTTCGGCGCGTTCACGTCGCTCGCCGTCGCGAGCCAGGACCCGCGCATCGTCGCGGCGCTGCCGATGGCGCTCGGCGGGCCGGTCTCGAGCTCGTACGACGCTGCGACGTTCCTGATGCTCGCGACCGAGGACAAGACGATCGGCCTCGAGGGAAACCAGGGCGTGCGCGCCACGTACGCGTTGCTCCCGGGACCGCGCTTTCTCGCCGAGCTGATCGACGCGGGCCATTACAGCTTCAGCTTCGCGTGCCAGACGGGGCTCGGGATCGGCGACGGCGACGGCTGCAAGACGGGAACCCGCCTCGAGGACGGATCGCCCGTGACCTTCATCTCTGACCTGCGCGTCTGGACCCT
Organism: Deltaproteobacteria bacterium; assembly: GCA_016874795.1. Classification (GTDB taxonomy): domain Bacteria; phylum Desulfobacterota; class Binatia; order UBA12015; family UBA12015; genus VGTG01. The sequence continues at coordinate 10,365 of VGTG01000049.1, forward strand.
CGTCGACACCTACTCGGCGGCGCTCTTCGGGCGCTACATCAAGGGGATCGAGGAGTACGAGGACGTGCTGACGACGAACCTCGATCCCGAGATCACGCTCTTCACCGCGGAGCCCTGAGGCTCGAGGTTTCGCCGTGAGCCGCCGTCGAACTCCGCCATCGGCCCTCGGCACCGAGTGGGAGCCGACCACGCCGGCGAGCTCCAGCGAAGCGGATCTCGCGTGGCTCGACGAGATGTGCGCGGGAGGTCGACCCGGACGACGTGTTCCACTTCGCGCAGAGCATTCCCGTGGCGGGCCCGAGCACGGCCGCGGCACGCCGCGCGGCGTGATCGCGAAGCTCAGTGCGCGGCGCCGTGCGCCGTGTCGGGCGCCGCGGCAGGTGGTGGGGCGGGTGGTGGGGCGACCTCGGGCGTCAGGCCGTCGAGCCCCTGCACCGAGAAGTCGAGCATCTCCGGACGAAGCTCCGCGGGAAGATAGGTCTTCGACTCGCGCGTCAGGTCGTCGTTGAGGCTCGCCCCGAAGAGAAGTGCCACGCCGGCGAGCGCGACGAGAACCGCGACCCGCGTCATGCGGTCGCCCCAGCGAAGCCCCATGAAGTAGAGCGCGACGAGGCTCGCCTTGAGCGAGGCGATCGAGAGCGCGACGACCGCGTTCCATTCGCCGAGGTCGACGAGCGCGACCGCGACGGTGACCACCGTCAGCACGATCAGCGTCACGAAGATCCGCTGGTAGAGGGCCACGGGAACGACGACGTGCTGCGACATCGGTGAGCCCTCCTAGTGCCTTCCGAGGAGGTAGAGCATCGGGAAGAGGAAGATCCAGACGAGGTCGACGAAGTGCCAGTAGAGCCCGCTCATCTCGACCGGCGTGAAGTAGGCGGCCGAGAAGCGGCCGCGGCGCGCCATCCACACCAGGACCAGCAGGACGCCGATCCCGATGATCATGTGCAGCGCGTGGAGGCCGGTCAGCGCGAAGTAGAACGAGAGGAAGAGCTCGTGCTGCGCCGCGCCCGGGCCGTCGTAGCGGAAGCCGATTCCGGGGACGAGGCCTTCTTCGAACTTCGAGCCGTACTCGAACGCCTTGATGACGAGGAACGCCGCCCCGAGGGCGAGAGTCCGCACCAGCCAGCGCACCTGCGTGCGCGCGTCCGCCGTCTGCGCAGCGTGGACGGCGCGCGCCATCGTCAGGCTGCTCGTCAGGAGGATCACCGTGTTCAGCGCGCCGAGCGCAAGCGACAGATGGTTGCTCGCATCCTCGAACGGGTCGACATAGGTGACGAAGTAGATCGCGTAGGCAGCGAGGATCGCGCCGAAGAACATCACCTCCGTCAGGAGGAAGATCCACATGCCGAGGGTCGCCGCGCCGAACTGCTGCTCCGCGTCGTCGAACTGATGCGCGACGGCGTGGCCGGCGTGGCCGGCGTGGGAATCGTGGCCGTGGTGGTGCGCGTGCGGGACCGAAGCTGCGTGTGAGTCAGGCAACCTGGAGCTCCTCTCCCGGATCGATCCGCGTGTAGCCGTACGGGTCGTCCTCGACGACCGGCGTCTCCGCGAAGTTGTCGGGAGGCGGCGGCGAAGGGGTCGCCCACTCCAATCCGGCCGCGTTCCACGGATTGGCCGAAGCGACCTTCCCGTAGCGCATCGACCAGGCGAAGTAGACGATCGGCAGCAGGTATCCGAAGCCGAGGATCGAAGCTCCCGCGGTCGAGAACACGTTCAGCACCTGGAATTCGGGCGGATACACGTGGTAGCGCCGCGGCATCCCGAGGTAGCCGAGGACGAACTGCGGGAAGAAGGTCAGGTTGAAGCCGAGGAAGATGATCACCGCGGAGACGCGCGCGAGCCACTCCGGATAGAGCTTCCCGCTGATCTTCGGCCACCAGAAGTGGAGGCCGCCGAGGTAGCCCATCACCGCGCCACCGACCATGATGTAGTGGAAGTGCGCGACGACGAAGTAGGTGTCGTGCACGTGCACGTCGAGGCCGAGCGAAGCGAGGAAGAGGCCCGTCAGTCCGCCGATCGTGAAGAGGCCGATGAAGCCGAGAGCGTAGAGCATCGGCGCCTCGAACCCGATCGAACCCTTGTAGAGCGTCGCCGTCCAGTTGAAGACCTTGACGGCCGAGGGAATCGCGACCGCGAAGCTCAGGAACGAGAAGATCAGGCTCGCGTTCACCGACTGTCCGGAGACGAACATGTGGTGGCCCCACACGAGGAAGCCGAGGAGGGCGATCGCGAGGCTCGAAACGGCGATGAACTTGTAGCCGAAGATCTTGTTTCGCGTGAAGCAGGGGATGATCTCGCTGACCACGCCCATCGCCGGAAGGATCATGATGTAGACGGCCGGGTGCGAGTAGAACCAGAAGAGGTGCTGGAAGAGGATCGGATCGCCGCCGAGCGCGGGATCGAAGATCCCGATGTCGAGCGAGCGCTCGACCGCGACCAGCAGCACGGTGATCGCGATCACCGGCGTGCCGAGGATGAAGATGATGCTCGTCGCGTACTGCGCCCACACGAACAGCGGCAGCCGGAGCCAGCGGAGCCCCGGCGCGCGCATGCGATGGATCGTGACGAGGAAGTTCAGGCCCGTCAGGATCGACGAGAAGCCCGACACGAAGACGCCGAGCGCCGCCGAGGTGACGTTCGTGTTCGATCCCTCGGTGCTGTACGGGGTGTAGAACGTCCAGCCGGTGTCGACGCCGCCCGTCAAGACGGCGTAGAGCGTGATCCCGCCGCCGAGGATGAAGATGTACCAGCTCGCGAGGTTCAGGCGCGGGAACGCGAGGTCGCGCGCTCCGATCATCAGCGGGATCAGGAAGTTCCCGAGCACCGCGGGAATCGACGGCACGAGGAAGAAGAACACCATGGCGACGCCGTGCATGGTGAACATCTTGTTGTAGGTGTCGTCGCCCATCAGGTCGCCGGCCGGCGTCAGGAGGTCGAGGCGGATCGCGAGCGCGGCGAGGCCGCCGATCGCGAACATCACCGTGATGCTGACGAGGTAGAGGAAGCCGATCCGCTTGTGGTCCTTCGTGAGGAGCCAGGAGCGGACGCCGTAATCGACGTTCAGATAGTTGACCGCGGTGCGCGAGCTCGGATCCGGAGTCATGTCACTTCACCCCGCTGTCCCTTCGGTCGCGGCTTCCGTCTTCCGCTGGGTGACCTCTCCCAGCGGCGTCGAACCGCGATCGCGCAAGGATTCGATGTACGCGATCAGCTCGAGGACCTGATCCTCGCCGACCAGACCCTGATAGGTCGGCATGATCGGTTGGTAGCCGGCCGTGACGCGCTGCTGTGGCCGCAGGATCGACTCGCGCAGGTATGCCGAGTCGGCGACGACGCTCGAGCCGTCGCTCAGCTCGACCGCGCTTCCCGCGACGTTGACGAGCGAAGGGCCGCGTCCGGAGTCGTCCGTCTGATGGCACGTGACGCAGCCGAGATCCGTGAAGAGGCGCTTGCCGGCTTCGGCCATGCTGACCGGCGCCGCGCCGCGCTCCGTCCCGGAGAGCCACGCCTGGAAATCCGCCGGCTCCATCGCGATGACCTGGCCGATCATGCGCGCGTGCTGGCTTCCGCAGAACTCCGCGCAGAAGAGGTGGTAGCGGCCGGGCTTCGTCGCCTCGAACCAGAGGTCCGTGTAGCGGCCCGGAACGGCGTCCTGCTTCACGCGGAAGGCGGGAACGAAGAAGCTGTGGATCACGTCCTCCGAGGTCAGCGTCACCTTGACGGGCTGGCCGATCGGGACGTGCAGCTCGTTGATCTCGCGGCGTCCTTCGAGGTGCTGCATCTTCCACATCCACCGCTTGCCGACGGCGAACACCTCGAGAGAGTCCGCAGGCGGCCGCCGCAGGTCGATGAACAGCATGGCGCCCCAGTAGAAGATCACCATCGAGAGCACGAACGGCAGGACCGTCCACCCGATCTCGAGCTGGAGCATCCCGAAGTCCTCGGGCCTCTCGAGGCGAACGCGCCTTCGCCGGTACCGAATGGAGAAGGCGATGATCAGACCCGCCACGAGCAGCGAGAAGAAGGCGCTCAGGGCGATCAGGAAGAAATAGAGCTGGTCGACCGGCCCGGCCATCGTCGAGGCTTGCTCGGGGAAGAGTGGAAGCTCCGGGATCACGGGCGGTCTCCGATGTCACCGCGACGGCGACGCTCGCGCCAGAGGGCGGCTCCGATGAAGAGGGCGAGCGAGGCGGCGGTCGCGGCTCCGGCCACCCGCACGGCGCCGAGCGTCGCCGCGCTGTAGCGGCCGTGCGCCGGGTCGTAGCGGAAGCAGAAGAGCAGGACCTGGTCGACGGGTGTGCCGATCTTGCCGTCCGACGACTCGATCAACGCGAGGCGAAGGTCGCGCGGCGCGGGATCGATGCCGAAGAGGTAGCGCGAGATCTTCCCGTCCGCAGTCGCGACGACGACGCCCGACGGATGCGCGAACTCGCCCGTCTTCTCGTCGCGCGCGTAGCGGTAGCCGACGGCGCTCGTGAGCTCGCGGATCGCGTCCGCGTCGCCGGTGAGGAAGTGCCAGCCGTCGTCCGTCCCGTCGCGCCCGTACTTGCTCAGAGCCGCTTCGCGGAGGCGCTTCGCGTCCTCCGCGCCGTCGGCGGGGTCGAAGCTCGCGACGACGACGTCGAAGTCGGAGCCGACGTCGAGGGAGAGCGGCTTCAGCGCTTTCGCGAGCCCGTCGATCGAGAGCGGGCACAGCATCGGACAGCCGTAGTAGGCGAGGAGGAGGACGACCGGGCGGCTTCCGAAGTAGCCGCCCAGCACGACGTCCTTCCCGGAGGAATCGCGGAAGGGGAGGTCGAGAGGAAGCGGATCGCCGAGCTTCTGGTCGTACGCGACGTCCGACAGCTCGGGAGGCCTTCCCATCGCCTCGGGCGCCGACAGGATCCCTCTCGGCGGAGCCGCGGGAGGTGCCGCCGTCGCACTTCCGTCGGGAAGCACGGCGAGCAGCACTGCCGCGAGCGCCAGCGCGACGGTCGCGTGCTTCCTCACGGCTTCGCCTTCTCCTCGGCCGCCGCTCGCGCCGCGACGATCTCCATCGCGCGCTCGATCGGGATGCGGACGACGCCCGTCTGCGGGTCGACCCAGCCGTAGCTTCCGAGAGAGTGCTCTTCGGCGGCGCGGAGCGATTCGATGTCCCGATCGGGATTCACCTGCAAGCGCGGCGCGGGCGGAATGCGAAGCCCGTACTCCGCGGCGAGCGGATTCGCCTTCGGCCCCGTGCGCTCGCGGTGCGAAACGAGCGCGTCCTCGAGCCACGTCGGGAGGATCACGCCGAGCACGATCAGCACGGCGATCGAGCCGAGCCCGATCACGAGCGGCCGCGCGGGAGTCCGATCGCCTTCGTGGCTCACGCTTCCTCCTCCGCGAAGGCGGGATCGTACACCGGCACGACGGCGTGGCGCGCGAGGTGGATCAAGTAGAACCAGATCCACACGCCGCCGATCGCGATCGGTGCGAGGATGTCGAGCAGGTGCAGCGAGAAGCCGTTCGTCTCGTACGACGGCGCGACGAGCCAGAGGATCTCGACCCAGCGCCCGAAGATCAGCCAGAGACCGACGGCGGCGAGGATCACGCCGCGCTGCTTCGCGTTCCGCGACAGCAGGACGAGGAACGGCAGGGCGAAGTGGAAGACGACGAGGAACGTCGCGACCCAGCGCCAACCACCGATCGAGCGCCGGAGATACCAGGAGATCTCCTCCGGGATGTTCGCGGACCAGATGATCAGGAGCTGGGAGAGCGCCAGGTACGCCCAGATCATGATGAACGCGAGGAGGAAGCTGCCGAGGTCGCGGAGCTGCTGCGGCCGCACGGCGGAGTCGAGCTGCAACGTCGACATCAGGACGACGAGGACCGGGATCGCGAAGGCGAACGCCGAGAGCCCTTGGCTGCCCATGACGAGCAGCCCGAAGATCATCGAGAACCAGTGCGGCTCGAGCGACATCACCCAGTCGATCGCGGCGAAGGTGACGGTGAGGCCGTACGCGAGGAGTGTGGCACGGCTGAGCATCTCGAGGCGGCGCGTCGTCCGGGGATCGCCGGCGACGTCCTGCTCGATCGACCAGCGGTTCATCAAGAGCGCGATCAGCAGCCAGATGGCGAAGTAGATCACGGCCCGGACGAGGAAGAACGGGACGTTCAGGTAAGCCGCCTTCTCCGCGAGGATCGGATCCTCGGCGACGACGCCGGGATGCGCCCATTCGTAGAGGAGCCCGACGCCGAGAGCGATCGGCACGAAGAGGAGTGCGAGGAGCGGCAGGGTTCGCGTCGCCGCCTCGAGCGGACGCCGGATCACGGCGCCCCAGGCACCGCCCGCGATGTGATGGATCGAGAGGATCGCGAGCGACCCGAGCGCGATGCCGAGCCAGAGGAGGTAGCCGATCAGGTACGAGCGTACCGCTTGCTGCGGGTCGAAGATCGCCCAGAGCCCGCAGATCGCGAGGGCGACGAGCCCGACGACGAGCGCACGCGGCCCCGCCTTGCGCAGCGGATGGTCGAGCGGCACGCGGACCGAGGGAAGAGCCGTCGTCGCCATCTAGCGCGCTCCTCCCGCGGAGGCCTGCAGCGTGCCGCGCTCCGCTTCCGGCACGTCGTCGAGGCTCGCGTTCTGGCTGAGCTGCAGCGCGCGGATGTAAGCGACGATCGCCCAGCGATCGTTCGTCCGGACTTGCGCTCTGTAGCTCGGCATCACGCCGAAGCCGCGCACGATCACGTCGTAGAAGTGTCCGTCGGGCATGCTTCGGAGACGCTCCTCGTGGAACGAGGGCGGGCGACGGTAGCCGCGCTGCACGATCATGCCGTCGCCGTCGCCGAGCCCGCCGTGGCACGGCGTGCAGTAGATGCCGTAGCGCTGGCGTCCGCGCTCGAGGAACGCGAGGTCGACGGGAAGCGGGACGCGATCGATCGGCTTGCCGTCGATCAGCCCCGTCTCGATCTCCGGCGACTCGAAGCGCTCGCTGCGGGAAACGACGCCTTCGACGAGAGGACGGACGGACGTGCCGTCGGGGAAGAACTGGCTCGGGCTGTTCGGCTCGTAGCGCGGCTGGTCCTGCATGTCGTTCCGGCAGCCGACCGCGAGGAGCGCTGCGCAGACGAAGAGGCCCCGCCGCCACGCCTGTCGTGCGCGCGGGCTAAGCATCGACCTCGCTCACGGCGCGCGGAGCCTGGCGCTCGAGGAAGCGGCGCACCTCGTCGGCGTCAAAGCGCGGATCGGTCGCCTCGATGCAGAGGAAGAAGCGGTCGCTGCTCGCGAGCGCGAAGCGCGGCGCGTTGAAGATCGGGTGATGCGGCATCGGGAGGCCGTTCAGCGCGAGCATCCCGAGGACGGCGGAGAGCGCGGCGAAGAGGATCGTGCACTCGAAGACCACAGGGATGAACGAGACGAGGCTGTTGTATGGACGCCCGCCGACGTTCAGCGGATAGTCGATCGCGGACGTCCAGTACTGCAGCGCGAATCCCGAGATCGCGCCGAGGATCCCGCCGACGAGGACGATCCCCGGCAGCGCGGACCCGTGATGCCCGAGCGCCTCGGAGACCTCCTCCACCGGATACGGCGTGTAGGCGTCCATGCGCTGGTACCCCGCCGCACGCGCTTCCTCGATCGCGCGCAGGAGGTCCGTCGGATTCGTGAACTCGGCGATGACGCCGTGGAGACGCGCGGGCGTGCTCACGAGTGCTCCTCCCCGCCTTCGACCTCGGCCTCGGGGACGAGGGTCCGCATCTCGAAGATCGAGATCATCGGCAGGAAGCGGATGAAGAGGAACAGGAGCGTCAGGAAGAGGCCGAACGAGCCGATGTACGTCGACCAGTCCCAGATCGTGGGCGTGTAGATGCCCCACGACGACGGCAGGAAGTCGGTGGCGAGGCTCGTGACGACGATCACGAAGCGCTCGAGCCACATGCCGATGTTGATCACGATCGAGACGAGGAAGAGCCCGATCGTGTTCGTCCGCACGCGCTTGAACCAGAGGAGCTGCGGGATCAGCACGTTGCAGAGGATCAGCAGCCAGTACGACCACGCGTACGGGCCGGTGAACCGCAGGTGCATCATCGAGCGCTCGAAGAGGTTCGCGCTGTAGAAGGCGAAGAACGCCTCCATCATGTAGCCGTAGGCGACGATCAGCCCGGTCGCGAGCATCACGCGCGCCATGTTGTCGAGGTGCTTGAGCGTGATGAAGTTCTCGAGTCCGTACGCGGCACGGAGCGGGATCGCGATCGTCGCGACCATCGCGAAGCCCGAGAAGATCGCGCCCGCGACGAAGTAGGGCGGGAAGATCGTCGCGTGCCACCCGGGGATCACCGAGACCGCGAAATCGAAGCTAACGATCGTGTGCACGGAGACGACGAGCGGCGTCGAGAGCCCGGCGAGGAGAAGCGTCGCCGTCTCGTAGCGGTGCCAGTGCGAAGCGGAGCCGCGCCAGCCCATCGCGAAGATGCCGTAGATCTTCTTCCCGAGGATGTTCTTCGAGCGGTCGCGGAGCGTCGCGAGGTCGGGGATCAGGCCGACGTACCAGAAGAGGAGCGACACGGTCGCGTACGTGGAGACGGCGAAGACGTCCCACACGAGCGGCGAGCGGAAGTTCGGCCACATCCCCATCGTGTTCGGGTAGGGCACGAGCCAGTACGCGAGCCACGGGCGGCCGAGGTGCAGGATCGGATACAGCCCCGCGCAGGCGACCGCGAAGAGCGTCATCGCTTCGGCGAAGCGGTTGATCGACGTGCGCCAGCGCTGCCGGAAGAGCAGCAGGATCGCCGAGATCAGCGTCCCCGCGTGGCCGATGCCGATCCACCAGACGAAGTTGATGATGTCGAGGCCCCACCCGACGGGGATCATGATCCCCCAGACGCCGGTGCCGTACGTGAACAGCATCCCGAGCGCCGTGAAGAACACCATCAGCAGCGAGAGGCCGATCCCGAACCCGATCCACCAGCCGCGCGGAACGCGGTCCAGGACGGCCGAGCTGATCTTGTCGGTGACCGATCCGAACGTCTGGCCCGGGCCGATGATCGCGCCGGGGGGGACGACGGTGGCTTCCGCCGGTCGCGCGCCGTCGCTCACGCGTGCCCTCCGTGGCCTTTCTTGCCGCCGCCCTTCGTCTTCGGAGCGAGCTCGGGATTCGGATTCCGCACCGACGCGAGATAGGTCGTGCGCGGCCGCGTGTTGAGCTCGGCGAGGACGGAGTAGTTGCGCGGATCGGCCTTGGCCTTCGCCACCTGGCTCTCGGGATCGTTGATGTCGCCGAAGACGATCGCCTCGGCGGGGCAGACCTGCTGGCAGGCGGTGCGGATCTCGCCGTCGCGCACCGGGCGGTTCTCCTTGCGCGCCTGGTTGCGAGCCTCGTTGATCCGCTGGATGCAGTAGGTGCACTTCTCCATGACGCCGCGGCTTCGCACCGTGACGTCCGGATTCCGCTGCAGCTTCAGGCTCTCGGTGTTCCAGTCCGCGTACAGATAGAAGTTGAAACGCCGCACCTTGTAGGGGCAGTTGTTCGAGCAGTACCGCGTACCGACGCAGCGATTGTAGACCATCAGGTTCAGGCCTTCGCTGTCGTGCACCGTCGCGTTCACCGGGCACACGACCTCGCAGGGCGCGCGCTCGCAGTGCTGGCAGAGCATCGGCTGGTAGTGGACCTCGGGCTCCTCGGGCTCGCCCGTCCAGTAGCGGTCGATGCGGATCCACTGCATCTCGCGGCCGCGCGCGACCTGATCGGCGCCGACCACCGGGATGTTGTTCTCCGCCTGGCAGGCGACGATGCAGGCGTTGCAGCCGACGCAGGCGCCGGTGTCGATCGCCATGCCCCACGCCTGCCCGTCGTACGGGTAGTTCGGGTAAAGCGTGTCGTCGAGGGCGGGCTCGTGCTCGACGTGTTGCGCGAACTCCGGATCGCGGCGGAACTCCTCGACCGTCGCCGAGCGCACGATGTGCCGGCCGTGCAGCGTGCCGTGGTGCTGCGTGCACGAGAGCAGCTGGTGGTCTCCCGTGGCCTTCAGCACGAGCCCCGGCGCAAAGCCGAGGCCCTCCGTCGTGCGGAGCTGGTAGGCGTCGAACCCGCGCCCGTCTCCGACGCGTCCCGCGCGCGTCCGCCCGTAGCCGAGGTGCGCCGTCGCCGAGCTCGCCGCGTGTCCCGGAACGAGCCAGACCGCACCGCGGACGGATCGCCCCGCGAGCTCGAGGGTCACGACGTCGCCGTTCTCGACGCCGAGCGCGGAAGCCGTCTCGGGAGCGAGGAGGACGGCGTTGTCCCACGTGAGCTTCGTCAGCGGCTCGGGGCACTCCTGCAGCCAGCCGTTGTTCGCGAACTGGCCGTCGTCGACGGTCGGGTGCGGCCGGAACACGACCTCGAGCCCCTCGGCGGAAGCCGGCGGCGCGGGAAGAATCGAGGCAAGGTTCGCCTGCAGCGAGACCGGTCGTGCTGCCGCGCGCGTGTCGGGGACGACGCCGTCGTGCAGTGCCTTCTCCCAGCGCTTCTCGAAATCGACCGAGCCGAGGCGTCCCTGCCAGTGCTCGCGAACCGCCTGGTAGCTCGTCTGCTGGGCCTTCCCGAGCATCACCGAGAGGATCTCGTGGCGCGTCCGCCCTCCGTAGAGCGGTGCGATCAGCGGCTGGACGATCGTGACGGTGCCGTCGCCCGAGCGCGCGTCGCTCCACGACTCGAGGAAGTGCGCCGAAGGAACGTGCCAGTGGCAGAGGCGCGCCGTCTCGTCGTCGTAGAGCGAGACCGCGACTCTGTGGCGCACGCCGCCGAGCGCCCCGGCGAAGTCGAGATCCGCGGGCGCGTCGTAGACCGGATTCGTCTCCAGCACGACGAGGACCTCGACGCTTCCGGCACGCATGTCGGCGACGAGCGACTGGATCGATTCGAGCTGCGAGCTCGGATCGGCGGCGACGGGCTCGATCGTGTCGACCGTCTTGCCGACGTTGCCGAGCACCTCGTTCATCGCGCACGCGAGCGCGTGCACCGCCGCGGGCTGGCCGTCGCCCGCGATCACGACGCTCGAGCCGCGGTGCGCGGCGAGGTCGGCGGCGACCGCGTCGATCCAGGCGGAAGCGGCGGGCGAGAGGCTGGCAGCATCGTCGTTCGCGCCGACCGAGACGCCGACGCGGCTCGCGATCGCGCGTGCGAGCGCGAAGGTGCGTCCGGCCTGCAGTGGAAGGCGATCGTCCGCGACGGATCCGGTGATCGTCCAGCCGCTCTCGGCGACGTACAGCCGGCTCGGATCGATCGTGTGGCCCTTCGGGCGACGTCGCGAGACGAGCTCACGCGTGTGACGGAGCCGGTCGGCGCCTGATCCGAGGAAGTCCGCGTCGAGCGACAGGATCACGTCGGCGCGGTCGAGGTGGTGCACCAGATCGACGGGCTCCCCGTACGCGAGGACGGCGCCCGCGTGCGCGGTATCGCGATTCACCGGCTCCCACTGGTGCCAGCGCGCCGACGGGAAGCGCTCGCGGAGCGCCGCGAGCTGCGCCGCGAGGGTCGGCGACGTCACCGTCCCGGAGAGGACGCGCACGCCCGCGCCGCCGTTCGCCTGGGCGCCGTCGAGGACGCGTCCGAACGACTCGACGAAGCGGTCCCAGCCGACGATCTCGTTCACGCGGCGGATCACCTGCGCGCGGTCCGGGTCGTACATCGTCAGGACCGAGGCCTGCGCGAACGCGTCGGTCGCGCCGAGGCTCGCGGGATGATCCGGATTTCCCTCGACCTTCGTCGGGCGGCCTTCGTGGCTCTCGACGAGGAGTCCCGTCGCGTAGCCGTGCAGCGGCATCGCGGTCGCGAAGTAGAGCGCCTTTCCGGGCGTCTCTTCGGGCCAGTGCACGGCGGGGACGATCCGCTCGGAGGGCTGGCGCGTGCACGCGCCGAGGCCGGCGAGCGCGAGCGAGGCGCCCATCAGCTTCAGGAAGACGCGGCGGTCGATCCCTTCCTCGACCGCGGACGGGAACTCCGCGTGGAGGAACGCCTCGAGCTCCTCGCTGCCGGCGAGCTCCTCGAGGCTTCGCCAGTAGTCCGGACCGGTCCGTCCGGCGAGGCGTTCGCGAATGGGTTCCAGGTCGAGCTCGCGCACGGGTTCCTCTCAGCGGTGGCAGGCGCCGCACTCGGTGCGCGGCCGGACGTCGTACTCCGCGAGCAGCTGCAGGCCGAGCGAGAGCTGGTCCGCGGGCGGGTGGTAGCTCATCGAGAACACCTGGTCGCGCGGGCGGAGGTGCTGCTCGGGCTCGCGATGGCAGCCGAGGCACCACTCCATGTGGAGCGACGGGTTCTGCCAGAGGACGTTCATGTCGTCGACGTCGCCGTGGCAGCTCTGGCAGCCGACGCCCTTGTTCACGTGGACGCTGTGATCGAAGTAGACGTAGCCGGGGAGGTCGTAGACCTTGATCCAGCGGATCGGCTTCTCGTCGCGCCAGCTCGCGCGCACCGGCTCGAGGAACTCGCTGTCGCTCCAGATCTGCACGTGGCACGTCATGCACGTCTGGGTCGTGGGCATACCGGCGTACGCGAGGTCCTCGACGGTCGTGTGGCAGTAGCGGCAGTCGATGCCGAGCTCGCCCGCGTGGTGGCGGTGGCTGAACTGGACCGGCTGCTCGCGCGCGATCCCCTGGCGCGTCGCCCAGGGCGAGCGGTTGATGGCGGCGAGGAGGAAGAGCGCACCGACGACCGCGAAGAGTCCGCCGAAGATCGTGACCCTCGAGATGACGTTGGTGCTTCGGTGGAAGACCTGCATCCCCATTCGAGGGTACGCGGGGCCAGCCGAGTCTCAAGATAAGAAGTAGAGAAAAATCTTGCAGGAATCGATTAGGCAGACGAATAGTCGAGCCACGCCACCCGCTCGTCCTCATACCACGGAAGGCGCGAATCCGGAGCACGCCGCGCGGAGTTTGTCAGCTCTTGGGGGGGTCCGAGATGAGGAGAGTGCCCTGGGCGAGGCACGCCGGGCGTCCGTCGTTCGTCACCTCGACGCGGACGACGGCGGTGCGCCGGCCGAGCGAGAGCACCTTCGACTCGGCGACGAGCGTCCCCGCTTTCACGGGAGCCAGGTAGTTGAGCTTGAACTCGGTCGTCGCGGCCCACTGGCCGCGCTCCATCAAGGGGTAGAGTACGCAGCCGAGCACGTGGTCGACGAAGCCCGCCATCACACCGCCGTGCAGCGTGCCGAAGGGCGTCAGCAGCTCCTGCTTGACGTCGAGGTGGGCGATGAGCCGTCCCGGGCTCATCTCGTCGAACACGACGCCGAAGTAATGCGGCAGCCCGGAAGTGGACTCGTTGTTCACCCGGACCATCCCCTCGGCGACCTTGGCGCTGAAGTTCTCGAAACGGGGAACCTGGATCTCTGCCATCGTGGCCTCCCTCAGCCGATCTGACGCAACAGCCCCGCGAGGTCCGTCAAGTGAACGTCGTCGACGACGAGCCCGTCCGGACCGAGACGCGTGAACGTCGCGCCCTCGACGCGCACGGTGCGACCCGTCGCCGGGATGCCGAAGAGCTCGCCGCGGTGCGTGCCCGTCATCACCCAGCGATCCGCGTGACAGGCGCCGTCGATCACGAGTGCCACGCGCTCGAGATGGAAGTCCGGAAAGGCCGCGAGCAGCGCCGCGGCACGCTCGCGGATCGCGGCGCGTCCGCGCGCCTCGGTCGGATTGCCGACCTCGCGAACGACCGCGTCCTCCGCGAAGATCTCCGCCACGGCATCCGGGTCGTGACGGTTCCACGCCGCGTAGGTGTGGTCGTTGACCTCGAGAGTTCGTGCACGGTAGTCCATCCCACGCGCACCGTATCCCTGGTGTCGCGCACCCTTCAAGCAAGGAAGATCGAATGAAGCGCTTCACGGGCAAGGTCGCTCTCGTCACCGGGGCGGGCTCGGGAATCGGCCGGGCGACGTGCCTCCGGCTCGGCTCGGAAGGCGCTCGTCTCTATGGGATGGACGTCGATCCGCGTGGCCTCGAGGAGACGGCGCGCCTCGTCCGCGAAGGCGGCGGCGAGATCACGACCGGAGTCCACGACGTCTCGAAGCGCTCGGCCTGCGGCGAGGCCGTCGCCGCGTGCGTCGCCGCGTACGCTCGTCTCGACGTCCTCGCGAACGTCGCCGGGATCGTCCGCTTCTCGCACGCGACCGAGACCAGCGAGGAGGAGTGGAACCAGGTCCTCGCGGTGAACCTCTCGGGTCCGTTCTTCATGAGCCAGGCCGCGATTCCGCACTTGCTCGACACGGCCGGCAACATCGTCAACATCGCTTCGAACGCGGGCTTGATGGGGCAGGCGTACACGGTCGCCTACTGCGCGAGCAAAGCCGGCTTGATCAACATGAGCAGGGCTCTGGCGATGGAGTTCGTGAAGCAGAAGATCCGCATCAACTGCGTCGCGCCCGCGGGAACCGTGACGAATCTCGCGCTGAGCGTCAAGTTTCCGAGCGGCATCGAGCCGGCCCTGATCGATCGCTACCGCGGCTTCCGCGGGATGAGCCAGCCGGACGAGATCGCGAGCGTCGTTGCGTTCATCGCTTCGGACGAGGCCTCGGCGGTGCACGGCGCCGTCTGGGAGGCGGACCAGGCCGTCTCCGCCGGCTGACCGCGCGGCGCGTCCTCGGGGTTCGCTTCGCTCGCTCTCGCCCGTGGTGTAGAACCCGGCCATCCTCGGGGTGGAAGGGAGTCGTACGATGGCGCGATCGGTGGATGGGACGGCGAGGCTCGGGTGGTGCGCGCTCCGCGCGCTCGCGGCGTCAACGACGCTCTTGGAGCTGGCGGCGCTCGTGACGCTCGTGATCGCGATCTGCGCGGACGCGGCGTCGCCGCGCCCGGCCTGGGCGCAAGCACGGGCGCTGGGTCTCGGTGCGGAGATTCCGATCACGCCAGGTCGGACGCGCTTGGCGGTGCGACGTCCGCCGCGCCAGGTGCACTTCGTCCCGAACACATTCCGGTTCTGGGACAATCCGCGGTTCGCGACGACGACGAACCCGCCGAAGCCCGCGTATGCCGACGTCGTCCTCGAGCCCTCGAACTTCCTGCCCTGCGCCGGTGGCCCGTTCGCGCTCTGCTACTACTCCGGACCGAGCGACGGCCCCGAGGACCTCTCGTGCACGCTCACGGAGGATGGCCGCTTCGCGAACTGCAACTGCTACGAGATCCCCTTCGGATCGTACTTCGTCGACATCAACGCGATCCTGAACTACCCGGTCTACCTCGAGACGATCGACGCGTGCGGAGAAGACGGGAGCAAGTGCCTCGCCCCGAACTCCGCTCCCGTCTGCAAGCACGTCAACGAGAACACGCTGATCCCCGGCGCGGACCTCTTGTCGACGTTCAGCTTCGACTGCATTCCGGAGGACGGCATCGGGCAGACGCCGTGCGGGCAGTCCGCGCCGCCGTATGCCGGCTGCATGACGGCGCCGTGCTACCGCAACCACGAGGATCCGGGCATCGTGACGTGCTCTTGCCCGGTCTTCGACGGCCCGTACCAGGTGGGCCTCGACGACGAGACCTGCGACCTCGGGGGCGATCTCGTCTGGTCGGCGGCCTACGCGCCGAACGGTCCGACGTATCCGACTCCGCCGACGTGCATCCCGGACGCGCCGGGGAGCGTCGGGTGTCCGCTGTTCGAGGAGGGCGTCACGCCGCTTCCGCCCGGCACCGACTGCGACGAGATCTGCGAGGCGTACGCGTGCACGATCGACGGCCTCGAGCCCGGCTACACCTGCGATTCCGTCCTCTGCACGAGCGAGTGCAACGACCGCGGTCTCGTCGCCGACGGCTGCGGAAACCTCGGGAAATGTCCGAGCTCCGGCACGCAGGCGATCCTCGAGCTCGAATCGGAAGCAGGCTGCAGCTGCTGCGCGAGCCAGCTCTGCGGGTGCGAGCCGAGCGCCGCGACGAGCGAGGCCATCTTCGAGCTGAACCAGGCGCAGCGCGACGTCGGGATCACGCCGCAGTGCGACGTGAACGGGACGCTCTGCGGCACGCCGTAGGAATTCCGTCTTTACGCGCGAGCGACGGCGGTGATACACCCGTCCACGCCACGAGGTTCCTCCCGGAGGCGTGCACGCGTATGCCGAACGGCGCCACCTTCGAGCGGGGATGACGAGGATGTCGGAAGCTCCTCGCACGCGTCCGCGCTTGCCGTACTATCCCGCTCTCGACGGCTTTCGGGCGATTGCGCTGTCCGTGATGCTCCTCTTCCACGGAGGCTTCGAGTGGGCGAGCGGAGCCTTCCTTTCCATCTCCGCCTTCTTCACGCTCTCCGGCTTCTTGATCACCGGACTTCTCGTGCTGGAGCACGAGGGCACCGGGACGATCCGGCTGGCGTCCTTCTGGGAGCGTCGCTTCCGTCGGCTCATGCCGGCCGCCGTTCTCGGCCTCCTCGGCATGAGCCTGTACGCGGCGTTCGTCGCCGCTCCGGACGAGCTCATGCAGATCCGGGGCGACGTGATCGCGGCGCTCCTCTACGTCGCGAACTGGCGCTTCGTCTGGACCGATCAGTCCTACGCCCGGATCCTGACCGATCCCTCGCCGGTGCAGCACTTCTGGAGCCTGGGCATCGAAGAGCAGTTCTACTTCTTCTTCCCGCTGCTCGTTCTGGGCGTGCTCCGCTTCGTCCCGGGCTCGCGTCGAGGGCTCGCGCTGGTCCTGGCGATCCTCGCCGCGGCTTCCGTCGCGCTGATGTCGTGGCTGCACGTTCCCGGCGAGGATTTCTCTCGCGCGTACTACGGGACCGACACGCGGGCAGGCGAGCTCTTCGTGGGCGCGATCCTCGCGCTCGTGTATGCCGGTCGTCCTCTCGATCCCCGTCGCTGGGTCACGATCGCGACGAACGTGGCCGGCGGCGTCGCCCTGGTGCTGTCGGTCTGGCTCTGGGTGACCACTCCGGAAGGCGCGGACTGGTTCTTCGAGGGCGGATCGCTCGTCTACGCGCTGCTGACGGCAGCCGTCATCGTCGGGGCGATTCGACCCGGTCCTCTGCGCTCGTTCCTGTCGTTCGCTCCCTTTTGCTGGGTCGGGTGGATCTCCTATGGGCTCTACGTGTTCCACTGGCCGATCTTTCTCTGGCTCGACGGCGAGCGCACCGGCCTCTCGGGTTGGTCGCTCTTTGGGCTTCGCATGCTCGTGACCTTCCTCGTGGCGATCGCTTCCTACCGGCTGCTCGAGGTGCCGATTCGCTCGCGTCGCTTCGTCGGCGAACGCGTCGGCTGGTTCGTGGCGCCGACCGCGCTCGCTTCGGTTGCGCTCGCGATCGTCATGGTCAGCGATCAGCTGTACCGGCCCGGGTTCGCGGCGGCGGAGGTCGCTCACGCCGAATCGCGGGGCACCGTCCAGCCGCCCAGGGAGGACGCCTTCCGGATCCTCTTCGTCGGAGACTCCGTCGCCTGGAACATGGGCGTGGGAGCGGAAGTCTGGCTCAAGAGCCGGGAAGACCTCGACGTCTAGGTCTCCAACCGGGGCAACCTCGGTTGCGGCGTGGTTCGCGGCGGCATTCGTCGCCTACGGAAGCCGATTCAGGGCGGCTACAGGCGCAAGTGCTGGCGGTGGGAGCAGGAGTGGGGGGCGGAGGTCGAGCGCTTCCGGCCGCACGCCGTCGTGATCACGACGGGCGTCTGGGATCTCGCCGATACGCGTCTCACGGCCGACGGCGAGTACCTCTCGACGGGCGATCCGGCGTTCGACGACTGGATGGTGGAGGAGTACGTGCGCGCGGCGCGCACGCTCTCCGCGGACGGCGCGCAGGTCTTCTGGGCGACGTACCCGTGCCTCGGACCGCAGGCCAAGCCGGGCCGGGACGACGGCGCGCGGCGCTTCGACGGAAGCGGCGCGTTCTCCAACGACCGCATCCGGCACCTGAACGAGAAGATCCTCCTGCGCGTGCGCGAGCGTCTGGGCGGCCGCATGTCGATCGTGCCTCTTTACGATCAGATGTGCCCGGGCGGCGAGTACACTTCGAAGATCGGGGGCGTGAAGAACGCTCGCCCCGACGGCCTGCACCTGAACGTGCCGGAGGCCCGCTGGGCGGCGGAGTGGATGTTCGACTCGCTGCAGGAGGCGGCTCCGCCGAAGTGGCGCCGCCCCTCCGAACCCGTCGGATCGTCGAGCTGAACGAGCTGAGCGGGGGCTCGACTCAAACCGGCTTGCGCGTATGAGCCGGCCTGCTCGGGATCTCCGACGGATCGACGAGCCCATGCCGTCGCCAACCGGTGCGTGCGAGCCACGTTCGCGCTCCTGCGACCTCGGGGACGACATCTCGAGGCGCTTCGCTCGAGGATCTATCGTTGCTCCAGCCGTCGAACCACCGGGCCGAAGAGGCGGCGTCGAGCCGCACCGGCGGGACCCGGCCGAATCGCTGAAGCCAATGCTTGCGCGCGTTCAGCAGGACGTAAGCGAGCGCCGCCCGTACCTCGCGCGGCGTTCGCAGCAGGTGAAGGTGGTAGCGCCCGTCGAGAACCGCTCCAACGCGCCGGAAGACGCGGTTCACCGTACGCGCGAGCCGCGCACCGATCGACTTCATCCCGCGTGCGAGCGCGTGCCGGGAATCCGCCTCGACGACGAAGTGTGCGTGATCGCGCTGGAGCGAGTAATGGAGCACGCGAAAATCGCCCCGCTCGCACGCGCCGCGGAGGCTTCTGTGGAACTCGCTCACCAGCCGGACAGAGCGAAGATTCGGAATGTCGCGGCGAACGCGCAACGTCACGTGAGCGGGGCAGGGTCCGCAGAGCTCGGCTCGTTTGCGATGCCGCACTCGAGCGCGAAGTGACTTCGGCCGCCCTGCGCCATCGCGCGGGCCGCCCCACCCGGAGTGACGACGAAGCTCGTCGAGCGTGAGCCGTGCAGAAGACACCCGACGCACGACGGAACTCTATATCGGGATCGCGTCGAGGTCAAGAAAAAATAAAGAAAAGAGCGACTTGAATCGGGCGATGTTCTCGATGTCGTTTTCTTCTCGACCGATTGCTCATGGTGTTGCATAAACACAACGAGCCACGCCGCAGTCCGTCACGGCGTGAGCTGGGGCACAAGGCGCGGCAAGCGGAGAAAGCCCCAGGCCTCGCTCGAAGGCCTTCTCGACGAAGCGCTCGATGCGCGCCGGGGCGCGGCGGTCGCGGCAATCGCTGGCTGCTTTGCGATGCTGGAAGAACCTCGCTCGGGAGAAAGCGTCGCGAGCCGCGCGCCCTCTTCGCCGTCGACCGCCGCCTCTTCGAGTCCCCTACCCCTACGACAGCAGCGACAGCGTCACTTCGCGCCGCCGCTTCGCGACCTTCTCCGGCGACTCTTCCTCGATCCGCTCGTCCGGCTCGATCCGGAAGATCGGCTGGCCCTTTGCGACGACGGTCGCGTCCTTCCCCTGCATCAAGCTCTCGGTGATGGTTCCGGAGAACGGCACCGAAACCTTGTTGAACATCTTCATCACCTCGATGACGAAGAGCGGCTGGCCGGGGTCGAAGTGCTGGCCCTCGTCGATCAACACCGGCAGGTGCGGCGCCTCGCGGGAGTAGAACGTCCCGCCCATCGGCGTCACGATCTGGTCCGCGCTCGCTTTCGGCGGCGGTGCGAGAGCACGCGTCAGCTCGGTCGTCTTCTTCGCATCGAGGAAGATCTCGGGGAACACCGGAGCGAGGTCCTCGCCGACCGTCAGGTCGAGGAAGCCGGTGCGGAGCCCGATCCGCGGCAGCAGCAAAAGCAGCTCGAGGCCCACCTGGAAGCCGCGGTGCGCCGCGAGGCACTCCTGCCAGAGGCCGTCCTCGCGCCCGCAGAGCTTGTCCGCACGCTTCCCCGAGAACAGCGCTTCGAGCTCGGACCACGAGCGCGCGCCCGTGCGGCGCTCGACCTCGGCGTAGAACTCGAGCGCGGCAGCGAGGATCTCCTCGTCCTGGCTCCAGATCTTCTCGGAGGGCGGCTTCGACGGCACCTCCTCGAGGTTCAGGAAGTAGTAGAGCCGCTCGAGGAAGTGGATCGGGTTCGCCGCGAAGCGCACCGTGCCGTCCGCGCGCGTCCAGAGGTCGCCGTCGTAGCGCCCGAGGAAGCCGGCGAAGACGTGCGGGCTCGCGAGGATCTTCTCGATCGGGCGAACGAGGAGAGTCTCCTTCGTCGCGAGCACCTTGCGCGCGTGCGCGTCCGGCTGGCTCTTCATGAGCTTCGCTGCCGCGAGCTCGAGATCGACGTCCGCGGTCACCTGCGCGAGAGCGCCGACCGCGGCGAGATACGGCTGCATGAACCCCGTCGTCGGCTCGGCCATCACGCCCTTGCCGAGGAACCACTGCACGAGCCCGTAGTGCAGTGGCAGGTTCGTCTGGAGGTCGTCGCCGCGAAGCTCCGTCTGGCGGAGCACCTCCGCCATGCGCTCGTAGTTGTCGCGGCGGCTCTTTCCGTCGGTCAACACGAGCGCGACGTTCGAGTCGTACGCGCCCGCGAGCCTGTAGTAGATGAACGCGCCGGTGTCGGGGTTCCGCGTACCGATGCCCTGATCGAAGCGGATCTCGCCCGCGATCGGCCGCGACCACGAGCGGATCAGCCCTCCCGCGTGCGGCTGCAGCGCCTGGTTCGTCGCGTTGATGCGCGCCTCGAGGCCGGAGAGGCTCCGCGTCACCCGCGTCGGCCGCGACAAGCGGCTGCCGTGCACCGCGAGGAGCACCATCGCCTCGATCAGCTCCTCGACGATGAACGTCTCCGCCGGGTCGTCCGGATTCGCGAACCGGAGCGAGTACACGAGCTCGGTCACGACGTGCTCGACCTGGATGCGGGTGTTCATCTCCATGAAGAAGTGGTCGAAGCCGGAGACGACGCACTCGAAGGTCGAGACCGAGTCGAGCCCCGTCGCTTCGCCGAATCGCTCGCCCTCGCTCTCCATGCGCTCGAGCGTGCGGCGGTCGCCCTTCAGGATCTCGGCCGTCTTCGAGTGGCCGGCCGTCGTCGCCGCGGCGATCTCCGAGTCGAGGAGCTCCTGCGTCAGCGAGACCTCGAGGAGCTTCTGCTCGTGCATCTGGAGCGAGCAGTCGCGGCCGCCGAGAGCGATGCACCAGGTGCCGTTCCCGACGAGCTGGATCTCGTTGTGCCGCGTGCGCTCGATGTTGAGCTCGATCAGGAAGTTCCGGTTCGATCCGGGCTCGACGACCTTCGACTCGGCGAGGACATCCATCACCGCCGCGGGGATCTCCTCCACGGAGCCGACGACGCGTTGCCCTTTCCCGCCGCCGCCGCCGATGTGCTTGAAGCGGATCCGGTGGCCGGCGTACTGCTTCCACATCTCGGAGCAGAGCTCGGCCGCCATGGCCTGCAGCTCCGGGATCCCGACGAGCTCGGCGCTCTTCGCGTAGCCTTCCTGGAGAAGCGCTTCCGCGTTCTCCTCCGGCGACTTGGCGTCGTCCCACGCGAAGGGGAGATCCTGCTCCTTCGCGAGCTTCTCGAGGCCCTTCCGTCCGCCGCTGCGCTCGACGAGCGTCCGCGCAGTGATGTCGTCGATGCCGGGAATGACCGCGTTGCCGAGGCCTCGCGCGAGCTTCTTCGCCTCGTCCTTCGCGCCGGCGCGCCTAGCTGTGCGTGAAGACGGGCCGATGAAGCCGAGCCCCGATCCCTCGATCGCCTCGATGAACTCCGCGTCCTCGGCCATGAAGCCGTAGCCGGCGAAGAGGTGCGTGTAGCGGTGCGACTTCGCGATCTCGACGATCTCGCGGATTCGCTCGAGCTTCTGCTCCTGCCCGACGCCCATGTAGTCCGCGACGCGGTGGACGTTGTTCGGGAAGCGCATCCGCCGGAGCTCCGGCGCGACGCAGCGCGAGTAGGTGACGGAGTCCTTCTCCGAGAGGAGCATGCCCCACTCGCCGACGCCGATCTGCTCGAAGACGTCGAACGCCTCCTGCCGCACCGGTCCGCGACAGACGACGAGCACCTTCACCGGAGCGAGGGAGAAGGAGCGGAGCCACACGGAGTCGCTCTGATCGAAGCGACCGCGCTCGAGGTTGCGGTCCAGCACGCGGAAGATCTCCTTTACTCGAACTCGCGCTGAGGTCCGCTCATCGGCGAAGGCGTGTAGGTCCTCATCAGGAAGCTCAGGTTCTCGGCGAGGATGCGGCGGCTCGTGCCGGGCATCACGATGCGCGAGATCGAGCCGAGCGAGAGGGCTTCCTTCGGGTTCATGAGATCGCGCTCGTAGCGCTCGGAGAGCTCGGCCAGGCGCGCGTTTCGCGCGCGCGTCGCGTCCGCCTCCGGCGTTCCCGCGGCGACGGCCTTGCGGAAGGCGGCGTCGGCGTCACGGATCTCGTCCTTGTAGACGAACTCCTTGCCCGCCGGCCCCATCACCGCGACGCGCGCCTGCGGCATCGCGAAGACCATGTCCGCGCCGACGAAGTGCGAGTTGTAGCTCGCGTACGCGCCGCCGAACGCGTTCCGGATGATCAGCGTGATCGACGGCGTGCGGAGGTCGATGATCGAGTCGAGGAAGCGGCGGCCTTCGAGGATGATGCCGCCCGACTCCTGCTCGCGTCCCGGCAGGAAGCCCGTCGTGTCCTCGAGGAACACCATCGGGACGTTGTAGACGTTGCAGAAGCGGATGAAGCGCGAGCCCTTGCGCGCCGCGTGCACGTCGATCTGTCCCGAGGCGACCGCCGAGTTGTTCGCGACGAAGCCGACGACGTGTCCGCCGATTCGCCCGAACGCCGTGATCAGGTTCCGCGCGCGCTCCGGCTGGAGCTCGAAGTATTCGCCGTGGTCGCAGATCAGCTGCATGAACAGCGTGATGTCGAGCGGCGCGTTCATCCCCGCCGGCGTGTTGAACGTCTTCCGGAAGAGGTTGTCCTCCTCGACGGTGAACCGGTCGACGGGATCGGACGTGGGCCCGAACGGCGCCAACGACCGGTTGTTATCCGGCAGGTAGCCGAGCAGGCGGATCGCGGTGCGGAGCGAGCCGAGCTCATCGGGCGTCGTCAGGTCGCAGACGCCGTTCCGGCCGTGCACGCCCGGTCCGCCGAGGTCGTCTGCGGACACGTCCTCGCCGAGGACGCTCTTCACGACACCGGGGCCCGTCAGGCCGATGAAGGTGTCGTCGCACTGGATCATGAACGATCCCTGGCGAGGGAGGTACGCGCCGCCGCCCGCGTTGTACCCGAACATCAGGCTGATGCTCGGAACGAGGCCGCTGATCTTGCGGAGCGCCGTGAACGCTTCGCTGTAGCCGTCGAGGCCGCCGACGCCCGCGGGAACGAAGGCGCCCGCCGAGTCGTTCATGCCGATGAGCGGGATGCCGCGCTCGCCCGCCATGTAGATGAGCCGCGCGAGCTTCGCGCCGTTCGTCGCGTCCATCGAACCGGCGCGCAGCGTGAAGTCGTGGCCATAGACGGCGACGTCGCGCCCGCCGATGTCGAGGATACCGCAGACGATCGAGGCGCCGTCGAGCCCCGGCCCCCAGTTCTGCCAGAGGAGGTTCGGCTCCTTGTCGGTGAGGACCTTGATGCGCTCGAAGACCGTCATCCGGCCCTTGGCGTGCTGGACGCGGACGCGGTCGGGACCGCCGCCTTGCGACGGCTTCTCGAGGAGCTCGCGGCCGAGCGCGAGGGACTCGTCGTAGATGGAGCTCTGAGCGACCGCTTTCCCGTCCTTCGCCGGGTCGGGGCGGAACGGGTTTTCGAGGGAGTAGCTCTTGGCGGTCATCTCCATGCGGCCCAGCCTTTAGCAGAAGATCGGGCGAAGCCAGCCGATCGCCGGCGCCCTCCGGGCACCGTTGCAGGTGGACCTCCGAGGGCCGAAGAACGCTGCCGCTACGGGCAGTCGGCCGGTGCGGGTGAGCTTCGAAGCGCGCGCCGGGCTTTCGCCCTCGTGACGGAGCGATGGAAGCTCGCGCCGGATCGGGCCTCGGAGGCCGCCCTCGACGCGCCCACGGAGCGCACGCTAAGCCGCGCAGGGAGGAACCGCATGGGTCGTCTCGAGAAGCGTGTCTCCGTCGTCACGGGAGCGGGGAAGGGCATCGGCCGCGGCATCGCGCGGCGCTTCGCGCGCGAGGGCGCGCGCGTCCTCGTCGCCGAGATCGACGCGGAGAGCGGCGTCCGCACCGCCGCCGAGGTCGAGTCCCTCGGAGGCGAGGCGCGCTTCGTGCGGACCGACGTCGCCGTGAAGGAGCAGGTGCAGGGCGCGGTCCAGGCCGCGGTCGACGCCTGGGGCGCGGTGCACGTCCTCGTCAACAACGCTTGGGGCGGCGGCACGATCGCGCGGCTCGAGTGGAAGACCGACGCGCAGATGATGCACGGCGTGCAGACCGGGTTCCTCTCCGTCTTCTGGGCGATGCAGGCGGCGTTCCCGCACATGAAGGCGCAGGGCGGCGGCAGCATCGTCAACCTCTGCTCGCTGAACGGCGTCAACGCGCACATGTACTCGGCCGAGTACAACACCGCGAAGGAAGCGGTCCGCGCGCTGACGCGCACCGCGGCGCGCGAGTGGGGACGCCACCAGATCCGCTGCAACGCGATCTGCCCGGCCGCCGCGACCGAGGCGTACGAGGCGTTCCGCAAGGCGAATCCCGACACGGCGGCCGCCATGTTGCGCCAGAACCCGATGGGGCGGATGGGCGATCCCGAGACCGACGTCGCGGGTGTCGCGCTGTTCCTCGCGACCGACGACTCTGCTTACCTGACGGGGAACACGCTCTTCGTCGACGGGGGAAGCCACATCAACGGAGTCACCTGGGCTCCCGAGCTTCCGGAAGAGCTGCCGAAGTAGGCCTCGTGGCTCCGAAGGATGCGAACAGATCCCGCCGGCGGGCGGTCCGCCGCGGCTTCGCCGGCGGTGTGGCCGTCGTCGCGGCCTTCGGTGCGGGGCTCGCGTGGCTCGCCGTACCGCCGCTCGGCGGCGCCGCCGAGAGCGAGCCCGCACCGCGCCCGAAGCCCCT
Source organism: Deltaproteobacteria bacterium (assembly GCA_016874795.1). Lineage (GTDB taxonomy): Bacteria > Desulfobacterota > Binatia > UBA12015 > UBA12015 > VGTG01. The sequence goes on from VGTG01000049.1 coordinate 35,207, forward strand.
CGAGAGGATCGTCCGCCGGCTCGGCCCCGAGGCGTTCGGCGTGCAGCCTCCGGCCGGCCGCTTCTCGGTCGTGCAGGTGAACGACCAGGCGCGCGAGGTCGTCGCGAGCCCGGCGCGCATCTCGATCGCGCACGAGCGCGGCGTCCTCTTTCGCGACGGCGTCGCGCGCGTCCCCGTGAAGCTTCCGCCGGAGGTCGCGTCGTTCCCCGACTCGAGCTTCGAGCTGAGCCTGATCCACGTGCCGTTCGAGATCGAGCTCGACGAGAAGACGCTCGACGGCTTCGAGACGAAGGGCCGCTTCAAGCGGCGCGAATCGGCCTGGCGCCTCGAGCGCGATCCGAAGGATCCGTCGGCGGCGACGCTCGTCCTCTTGCCGGGCTCGGAGAAGGGGAAGGGTCAGCTCATCCTGCGCTTGGACGCGCTCGGTCCCGTTCCCAGCTCGCTCACGAGTGAGCCGTTCGAGCTGCCGCGAAACGGCGTACTCGAGCTCGGCTGGGCGGCGACGCCGCAAGCCGCCGGCGGCGCGGCACCGCTCGCGTTTCGTGCGATGCTCGACTGCGGCGAAGGCGGGGGCGAAGGCGAAGGCGAAGGCGAAGGCGAGCGCGAGGGCGAAGGCGAAGGCGAAGGCGAAGGCGAAGGCGAGCGCGAGGGCGAAGGCGAAGGCGAGGGCGAGGGCGAAGGCGAAGGCGAAGGCGAAGGCGAAGGCGAA
>VGTG01000050.1 GCA_016874795.1 Deltaproteobacteria bacterium
CGCGCGGCTCGGCGAGACCCGAGATCGTCGCGATGGCGGGTGGGATCGGCCGCTGCTCGGAAAGGACGGGAGCGAAACGCGAGGGATGACGCGCCCAAGCCGAGCCGAGCGAGCCCGCCGCGAGGACGATGGCGATCGAAGCGGCGACGACACCGCGGCGCGCCGGCGCGAGGCGGCCCAGGGAGCCGAGGCGAGCCAGCCGATCCGCGATCTCGATCCAGCCCGCGGCGAGGACGACGAGCTGCGCGGGAAGCGAAGCGAGGAGATACCGCCCGACGGCCCAAATCGGAACCCTCGGACTCATCGCGGCGAACACGAGGCAGGGAAGGACGGCCCAAAGGACGATCAACCGCCCGCCGGCGCCCGCTTGCAGCACGCGCCAGAAGCCCGCCACGGCGACGAGCAGGAGAACGAGCGAAGCCGTCGGGTGAAGCGACGCGAGGCCGCCGAGGAGGGTCTCGTAGACGGGGCGGGTCGAGCCGCTCGCGCCGCGGGCGAATCGGTCCACGTCGGAGAGGATGGCCGCGTAGAAGGCGAACGCGAGAGCCGCCGCGACGAAGCCTGCGACGAACAGACCGGAGAAGAGCGCTCTCCGCCGCTCGCGCTTCTCGAGGAGCGCCTCGACGAGCAGCCACGCGCTCTGCGTCGCCACCAGATAGACGGCGTTCATCGAGAAGGTGATCGCGACGGCGTTCCAGAAGCCGAGCAAGACGAAGGCGGAGCCTCTCGGCGACGACCACGCGCGATGCGCCGCCCACATCGAGACGATCGCGAGGAGGAGGAGGAGCGCATACGTGCGCGCGAGGCGCGAGCTCAGGACGAGCTGCGGATCGACGGCCGCGAGGAACGCCGCCACGAGCGCGGTGCGCTCGTCGAGAAGCCGCCTCGCGAGGAGGAACAGCACCGGCACGAGGGCGATCCCGGCGATCAGCGAAGGAAGCTTGAAGGCGATCTCCGATCGTCCGAACCAGCCGCCCCACACCTTCATCAGGAGGACGTAGGCGTGCATCGTCAGGCCCGTCACGTAGTGCGTCAGGATCCAGGACGCCGGCATCTCCGAGTACCGGAGCGTATAGGCCTCGTCGCCGTGGAAGCTCAGGTACGGGAGCGTCGCGCACCGGAGCAGCGCTCCCGCGAGCACGACGAGGATGAGGAGCAACCGCACGAAGCATGCCTAACGAATGTATCCGAGCGCGCGCAGCTCCTCGAGGATCTTGACGTCGAGGTCCTGCGCTTCGTGTCGGACTTCGTCTGGGCGCTCTCCCCCACGGCTTCCGGTGCATGGCTCGCGACGGAGCGGTCCGGGCGCTTCGCGACGAAGTCCTCGGTGAACAGCTCCACCAGCGGCTGCCCGGAGTTGTCGCGCGCGCGCGGTGCGTCGAGTGCAAACAGCAGCGTCGGCAGGACGTCGAGATGCGTGATCCGACGTTCGACCGAAGCGCCACGCCGGACCTGCGGTCCCGAGAGGATCAGCGTCGCCTTCTCCCGGTGGTTGCCGGAGAGGAAGCGTGCCTTCGACGACAGGTCGCGCGCGTTGCGCGCCTCCGGCCAGGCGCGGAAGCCGTGGTCCGAGAGGACGACGATCAGCGCGTCCTCGTCGACGCGGGACACGAGCATCCCCACGAGCGAGTCGACGTAGCTGTAGTACGCGGGAATGATCGTGCCGAGCCGATCGACGTCGGCTTGCGGGACGTCGACGCCGGCCTGCCGGAACGGCTCGGGCTCGAACCACTTCCAGAAGCCGTGGCCGACGTAGTCGGGGCCCTGGAAGTACACGGCGAGGACGTCGAGGTCCTGCGTCTCCGCGATCTCGCGCGCCATGCTCGCATACATCGAGTCGCGCCGGAAGATCCCGAGCAGCCGCTTCTCGAGGAGATAGTTGATGGCGTAGCGCGGATCGTCCTCGCGAAGAAACTTCCAGTTCGGGTCGTACGGATAGGAGCTGAACCGCGGCACCACCTGGCGCACCGGATCGAGCCGGGGACGGTGCCGGCGCGGCTCGACGATGCCATCGGGCGCAACCTTGTCGTCGAAATCGCCCCACCACGCTCGATCCGACACGACGATGCCGGCGTCGGGCTCCGCGGGCCAGCTCACCATCCAGCCGACCGTCGCGACGCGGAGCTTCTGCTCTGCGAGGATGTTCCAGAGCGCCGGACGCTTGCGATGGCTCGCGTTCACCGGATCGCCGTCGATCGTGAAGCCCGTGACGCCGTGCTCGTCGGGGACGAGGCCCGTAGCGACGGTCGTCCAGACGACCGGCGAGGACGTTCCGACGACGCAGTCGATCGTCGTCATCGTGCCCCGAGCGACGAGCCGCCCGAGATGCGGCAGGGCGCCGCTCCCGACCCACTTCGAGACCAGTCCCGGATCGAGCCCGTCGAGGCCGATCACGAGGAGCTTCGCGCGCTCCGGCTTCGGCGCCTCCGGCTCTGCGCCGCGGTCGCACGCGGCGACGACCAGGAAGCAGGCAAGGAGGCACGAGGCGAGAGCACGCACGCGCCCGTGCTACTCGCCGCCGTCGCTCGGCGCAATCGCCGACTTCGCGACCTCGCTCGCGCGCTCGTTGACGACGCGGCGGACCGCGCCGATACTCCGCTTCGCGTGACCGAGACGCGCACGAACCACTGGAAGCTCGGCCTCTTCGTCGTCGTCTCGATCCTGGTCGTCGTCGTCGCGACGTTCTGGCTCGGCGCGCAGCGCTTCGAGCGCGACTCGTTCCAGGCGGTGACCTACTTCGACGAGTCCGTGCAGGGTCTCGAGGTCGGCTCACCGGTCAAGTGGCGCGGCGTCACGATCGGAACCGTCGCCGAGCTCACCGTCGCCCCCGATTCCGGTGAATCCATGAGTCGACACGCGAAGCGCCGGCCGCTCGAGCTTTCGAGCTCGAGCGTGCCGGCGCGCGATGCCTTCAGGAGCACACGGAGGCCGTCGGGTTGGTCACGCGGAACAGGAAGGGACCGGTGTTCTTGACGGTCCCTCCAGCCGCACCGCCGAAGCCGACGCAGTAGGTACCGCCGCCGTTCACGGTGAACCGCACGTGCGCCTCGCTCCCCGGGGTGGGCGGCACGATCAGGAGCGCGACGTCGCTCTTCCCGAGGATCTTCACCTTGAGCTTCGTCACGCCCGAAGACGACTTCGAGAGGCTGACGCTGCTCACCGGACCGTTCGAGCCGGTCTTGTCGGCGTAGACCGCGCCCGTCGACCCGGCTCGCTTCCAGCTCGCCGCGGGCAGGAAGAACGACTGCGCCGAGTCCTGCGCGCCTTCGGCCGTCACGACGAGCGTCGCGCCGTTCACGAGGAGGGTGTCGACGTCGACCACCGCGCTCGAGCCCGACTCGCTCGCGTCGATCGTGACCTTCCGCCGCGACGAGTCGCTCGGCACCGGATTCTGGATCGCGATCGACTTCCCGCGGATCGCCTGCGGCGGAAGCCCGTCGGTCTCGGAGACGAACACGCCGTTCGCGCCCGTTCCCGCGTAGAGCCGGCCCGGCTCGACGGCGAGCTCGAGGACGAAGCCGTTGTAGAGGCCCGCGTTCGAAGCGGCCCACGAGGCGCCGCCGTTCGTGCTGACGAAGACGCCGTGGCCGCCCGTCGCCGCGTACACCGTCGTCGGAGATTCGGGATCGACCGCGAGCGATCGGACGTCGTAGCTCGTGAGGCCGACGTTCGCTTCCGCCCACGAAGCGCCGGCGTTGGTCGACTTGTAGATGCCCGCGCCCTCGAGGCTCGCGTACACGATCGACGAAGAAGCCGGATCGACGGCGATCGCCTGCACCGCTCTACCGGTCGCCGCCGGCAAACCGACGTTCATCGGCGTCCAGAGGTCGCCGCCGTTCGTCGATTTGAAGACGCCGGAGAACGGGCCGTTCGCCGGATCGGTGCCCGCCCAGAGCGTGCTCGACGAGGATGGGTCCATCACGAGGACGAGCGGGAAGCCCGACATCCCGTTCTGAAGGAACGTCCAGCTCGCACCACCCGTCGTGCTGCGCGAAACGGACGGGAAGCCGCCCGCGTAGACCGTCTGCGGCGCATCGGGGCTCACGACGATCGAGCTGATCAGGATCGGGAGGTTCGTCGTGCCGAGCGAGGTCCAGCTCGCTCCGCCATTCACCGTCTTGTGGATGCCCGTCGTCTGCGCGCCGACGTAGACGGTTCCCGCCGCCGTCGGATCGGTCGCGATCGAGTAGAACTGGCCGAGCTCGTCGACGAACGCGGTCGGCGCCCACGACTCGCCGCCGTCCTCGCTCCGGTAGACGCCGTTGTATCCCGTCGCCGCGTAGACCGTGCCCGCCGCGGAAGGAGCCGTCGCGATCGCGCCGACGTCGTTGTTGCTCAGACCGTCGTTCGAGACGTCCCAGTCGTCGGCGCCGTTCGTCGTCGTCCAGAGGCCGATCCCGTCCTGCGCGCCGGCGAGGAGGGTCGACGGATCCGAGGCCGCGATCGAGATGGAGCGGACGATCTCTCCGATCGGCGTGGGGCTCCAGCTCTCGCCGCCGTTCGTCGTCTTGTACACGCCGGGATCCGGATCGATGCCGCTGACGTAGCCCGCGACGTAGACGACGTTCGGATCCTCGGGGTCGATCTCGATGTCCACGACGGAGAACGGCTCCGGCTCGGTGGCGGAGAGAACGACGTCTAGCCTGCATTTCTCACCAGATCACGTCGCGAGGCGGTCGAGAGTGCCGAAGATTCGCGAGCCTCGGACCGGAGGGCGACGCAGGCGTACTTGAACAGTACGTCGAGGAGCCCGGAGGGAGAAGCTCGCGAAGATTCGGTGCTATCGGCCGCCGCAGTAGGGATCTGGTGAGAAATGCAGGCTAGGTCATGCCGCCGTCGAACGTCTCGTACACGCCGTAATCCTGGACGCCCGCGTAGAGGATGCTCGGGTTCGTCGGATGAAAGACGAGCGCGTCGACGTGATCGCTCGGAAGTCCGGTCCCGGCGTACGTCCAGGTCGCGCCGCCGTCGGTCGACTTGGAGACCGCACCGAAGATGGTGCCGATGTAGACGACGTTCGGATTCGACGGATGGACCGCGACGCTCGAGTACGTGCTGCCCGACAGAATCTGCGTCCACGTCGTGCCGCCGTTCGTCGACTTGTAGACGCGGTTGCCGACCGCGTAGAGCGTGCTCGGGCTCGACGGGCTGACCGCGACGTCGTCGAGGTTGCCGAGCGACTGGAGGGACCAGCTCGCGCCGCCGTTCGTCGAGCGGTAGATGCCGCCGTTCACCCCCGAGCTCACGGCCGCGTACACGCGCGACGGTGTCGCCGGATCGAGGGCGATCGCCCCCACGTGGTAGACGGACGGATCGACGCCGGCGTTGATCGCGCTCCAGCTCGCTCCGCCGTCGGTCGACTTGAAGAAGCCGCCGCCGTTCGTGCCGGCGTACATCGTCGCGGCATTCGTCGGGTCGATCGCGACGGCCATTCCGTGGCCGCCGGTCGGACCGTGGCTCGCCCACGGCGCGGCATCCACGTGCGCGGAGAAGAGGAGGATGACCATCGCCAGCGCAGCGAGCGCGCCGACTGCTCTCCTCGTCGCCGCGAAAGCGACCGTTCCGTTCCCGTCGTGGGTCCTCGTCGTGCGCATGGTCTTCTCCTTCGTCCGTCGTTCGAAGACGATGCGTTTGCCAGAACGATGTGATGGCTGGCGCACGACAAAACGCAGCGATCGCGGGGGCAGACGCGCGACACGTCCTGCGCGCATACCCCCGCGAGATATCCGCGCGAGCGAAGAGAGCCCTCGTCGCGGGCGGACGGCGACTGCGGAGGCGCCCGTTCAACGGTATCGCCTCGTTGCTGCGCAACGGCGGGTGAAGCGACCTTCGCGCGGCTCGATCAGCCGCGCGGCAGGCCGAGACCCATCATCGCGACGATCTGCCGCTGGATCTCGTTCACGCCGCCGCCGAAGGTGTTGATCTGGCAGGAGCGGTACTGCTGCTCGACCTCGCCGTGCAGCAGCGCGCCCGGCGAGCCGCGCCGCAGGAGCCCGACCGGCCCGAGCACGTCGAGCAGCAGGCGGTAGATCTCCATCAGCTCCTCGGTGCCGAACACCTTGACCGAGGAAGCGCGCGCCGACTCGAGCTTGCCGCCCTCGAGCTCCCACGCCATGCGCCAGTTCATCACCTTCGCGGCTTCGACGCGGGCGTACGCTTCGGCGAGCGCGACCTGGACCCAGCCCTTGGCCGCGACGGGCTCGCCGTCCTCGGCCTTCGTCTCGCGCGCCCAGCGAACCACGTCTTCCACGAGACGCTGAGCGACGCAGCCCCACGCACCGAGCCCGATACGCTCGTAGTTCAGCTGCGTCGTGATCAGCTTCCAGCCGTCGTTCTCCTCGCCGACGCGGTTCGCGACCGGCACGCGCACGTCCTCGTAGTAGGTCATGTTCGTGCGGCCCTCGCCGACGGTGAAGATCGGCGAGAGGCGGAAGCCGGGATCGGTCGTCGGCGTGATCAGGATCGAGATGCCCTTGTGCTTCGGCGCCTTCGGATCCGTGCGCGCGGCGAGCCACACGTAGTCGGCGTCGTTCGCGCCGCTCGTGAACATCTTCGTGCCGTTGACGACGTACTCGTCGCCGCGCCGCTCGGCACGCGTCGTGAGCGAAGCGAGGTCCGTGCCCGCGCCCGGCTCGGAGTAGCCGATCGCGAAGTGCACCTCGCCGCCGAGGATCGCGGGAAGCAACTTCCGCTTCTGATCCTCGGAGCCGTGCCGCATGATCGCCGGCCCGACGGTGTTGAGCGTCACGAACGGCAGCGGTGCTCCCGCGCGGCGGGCCTCGTCGAGGAAGATGAGCTGCTCGATGCCGGTGAAGCCCTGCCCGCCCCACTCCTTCGGCCAGCCGACGCCGAGCCATCCGTCCTTGCCGATCTGGCGGATGACCTCCTTGTAGACGGGGCCGCCGACCTCCTGCGAGAGACGGTCGCGCGTCGCCGGCGTCATCAGGGAGGTGAAGTAGTCGCGGATCTTGCCGCGAAGCTCCTGCTGCTCGGGCGTGAAGTCGACGTACATGGCCTTCGAGGTTAAACGAACGCAGCGCAGCCGTTCAACGGGCGCATCCCGCGGACGCTCACGGCCGGGCCGAGCCCAGGACACGGAAACCGACGGCCCGTGCGGCCGTGCCGAGCTCGGCATCGTGCGTCGCGAGCTGCAGCTCGTCGTACGTCGGTCGCAACAGGATCGCCGTCGCCAGATGGAGCGCGTCGAGCGACCCGAGCTGCGTCGGAAACGGGTCGGCCGCGCGAGCGAGCACGACGTCGTCCAGCCTCACGAGCTCGAAGGCATCCAGGTGCTCGAGGACCCCCTCTCGTGAACGCGCAACGGCCGCGTCGCTCAGGGACAGCCGTAGCCGAGCCCGATCGATCGTTCGGAGGCATTCGACCCGGATCAGCTCGCTCGAGACGGGGTGCACGATGCGCCGCCATTCCCGCAGGCGGTCCGGCTCGCCGAGGACGACCCGAAGCAAGACCGACGAGTCGACGTAGACGATCAACGCCGACCGCGTTCCTCGAGCAGGAGCTCCAGCGACGACTTCTTCCACCTGGCGGGCCGCGGACGCCGATCGCGGACCGCCGAGAAGGAGCGCTTTGGGGGAATGACCCGGAGGATCCGCTCGCCGCGGACGACGGGAACGAGGCGGGCGATCGGCCGGTTTCGATCACGAACTTCGATCTCGGCTCCGCGCTCGACGGCTCGGAGGTGCTCCGAGAGCCGGTCCTTGAGCTCGGCGATCTTGACGCTCTTCATGGCCACATCTAGCCACATGGGCTTCGCAGCCGCAAGGAACGGCGGCCAGCTACGCAGGCGCCCGCCCCTGCCGCCAGCGGAGCAGCAGCCAGATGATCAGCCCGGACGCGCACTTGCTCGTGACGCCGATGAAGAAGAGCGGCCACGTGAAGACGTGCGCCAGCGTCAAGAAGACGGAGCTGTCGATCGGCGCGCTCGCACACGTCGAGAGCAGCACGCGATCGTAGAACGGCCGCTTCGTCACCGTGTAGACGAGCCAGTCCATCGTCTCGCTGACCGCGAACGCCGTCGCGCTCGCGAGGGCCACCGACGGGTCGCCGAGGACGTAGGAGAGCACCGCCGCGAGCGCCATCAGCGCGAGACACCAGTGTCCCCAGACGCGTTGCGCGAAGTCCCGCAGCACGAGGACGCCTCCGACGAGGAGCGAGAAGAACCAGTCGTCGTCCGGCGAGATGCTGAACCCGACGTTGATCAGGACGACGATCGAGACGTAGGGAATCGCCGTCCGAGCGCGCGCCCAGGCGAGCGAGGAGGCTCCCGCGGCGGTGGAGCCGGCTTCGACGCCGGCGGCGCCGTCCGCGCTCATCCTGCCGTCCTCACAGCCGCGGCATCGGCGAAGCGCGTGGGCTCCTTTAGAGCGCCGGGACCACGCGAACGCCCTGGCGGTGCAGCCTCGCTCCCGTGCTCCGAGAATCGCCTCGACGGCCGCCGGAGAGAAGCGTACAACCGGGCCACGCTCGCGAGGTCCCCGCGGGTGCCTTCACACGAGACCTGCTGGTGACCGCCTTCGACTCGATCCTCCGCGCCCGAACGGGTTTCATCTTCGGCGCGCGTACCCTTCGCACGTGGATGCTGGCGGCGACGATCCTCTGCGCGGGCTTCTGCTCCGGCGCGAAGCCCGTCGAGGGAAAGCAGGAGAAGCCCGACGTCGTCGTGTTCCTCGTCGACACTCTCCGTCCCGATCATCTCGGCTTCTACGGTCATCCGAAGGAGATGGCGCCCTTCCTCGCCAAGCTCGCCGCGAGCGGCGTCGTGTTCGAGCGCGCCTTCTCCACGTCGTCGTGGACCGCGCCGAGCACGGCTTCGCTCTTCACGTCGCTCTACCCTCCGCAGCACGGGGTCGTCGAGGGCTTTCGCGTGCACACGGGCCACGCGAAGCGCATGCGTCAGAAGGCGCGCGAGGTCACGGAGCTGAACCGCCTGCCCTCGGACGTGAAGACCCTGCCGGAGACGTTCGACGAGATGGGATACGCGACGTTCGGGGTCGCCTCGAACGTCAACGTCGGCAGCGAGATCGGCTTCGATCGCGGGTTCGATCGCTTCTACCGTGACGCGAAGGCTCCCGCGAGCGCGCTCCTCGCGAAGGTGATGCAGTGGAAGTAAGAGATCCGCGGCTCGCGTCCGTTCTTCCTCTACGTCCACCTGAACGACGTGCACGAGCCCTACGACGAGAAGCCGCCGTACTACACGAAGCAGATGGATGACCTCGAGGACCGCCGCGCGCGCTACCTGAGCGAGATCGCCTACACCGACGAGCACATCCGCGAGATCTACGAAGCGCTCGAGCTCGGCGACGATACGATCGTCGCCGTCGTCTCCGACCACGGCGAGGAGTTCCGCGACCACGGAGGGCTCGGTCATCGGAGCCGGCTCTACGTCGAGTTGAACCGCGTACTGATGCTGGTCCGCGCTCCGGCGCTCGGCCTCGATCCGAGACGCATCACCGCCAACGTGAGCCTGATCGACGTCCTGCCGACGCTCGTCGAGCTCGCCGGAGGAACGCCGCCCGCGAACGTGCGCGGAACCTCTCTCGCGCCTCTCCTCCGGGCGAGCGGCGAAGAGCGCCGCGCTCTCGCCGAGCGCCTGTCCGGGCGAACTCTCTTCGCGCACCGCCGCGGACAAGGCCAGGCCCGTCCGTACTGGGCGGCGATCCGCGGACCCTGGAAGCTGATCGAGACCCCGCGATCGAGGCTCGAGCTCTATGACCATCGCTCCGACCCGGGAGAAAAGCGCAACCTCCATCTCCACACGACGAATCTCGTCGGGCCTCCGTCCGAGATGCTCGTGGAGCTCCGGGCCTTCCAGGAGACGGCCCCCGACGAGAAACCGGAAGTCGTTCAGGTCGAGATCGACGAGGAGCTGCACGAGACGCTGCGCGCGCTCGGCTACGTCGAGTAGTCAGCGCGCCATCTTCTCGCCGACGATCTGCTCGCGCTCGAGTCGCGCGAAGTCGCCCGCCGAGAGCCCGAGCTCGCCGCAGAGGATCTCCCGGTTGTGCTGCCCGAGCGTCGGCGCCGGACCGCGGTAGTGCTGCGCCGGCCCGAACGAGAAGCGCACCGGCCAGACGGGATAGCGTCGCTCGCCGGAGCGCGGGTGCACGATCGCCTGGTAGTAGCCGCGCGCTTCGAGGTGCGGCTCGCCGTACATGCGCGTCGCGACGAGAGCCTCGGAGACGGGGATCCGACGCTCGCGAAGCGCCGCGACGACGTCCTCCGAGGAGCGCTCGCGCGTCCATGCGGAGAGATGCTCGTCGATCTCGTCGTGCCGTCGGAGGCGCTCCTCGAGTCGTGCGAGAGCCGGCTCCGTTGCCCAGGCGGGGCTCCCGAGCGCTTCGACGAAGCGCTTCCACTCCGCGTCGTCGCGCACCGTGAGCGCGATCCAGCGGTCGTCGCGGCAGGGATACGCGCCCTGCGGCGCGACGTCCGGATCGCGGTTGCCATGACGGTCTTGCACGCGTCCGTTCAACGAGTGCTCGATGACCTGCTCTGCGGTGAGACACGCGCCCGTCTCGAGCTGGGCGAGCTCGATGAGCTGTCCCTCGCCGGTACGCTCGCGGTGCAGGAGCGCCGCCTGCAGCGCGGTTCCCGCGTGCATCGACACGGCGCAGTCGATGAAGCCGCCGGGATTGAGCGGCGGCCCGTCCGGATGGCCGGTGACCCAGGTCATGCCCGTCGCCTGCTCGATCACGGTCGCCCAGCCGACGTAGTCCCGCCACGGCCCCTCGAGACCGAAGCCCGGCATGCGGATCTGGATCAGGTCCGGCTTCACCTCGCGGAGGCGCTCGTACGAGAGGCCGAAGTTCTCCATCACGCGCGGCGAGAAGTTCTCGATCAGGATGTCCGTCGTCGCCAGGAGCCGGAAGAAGAGCTCGCGTGCCGCGTCCTTCCGGAGATCGAGCGTCAAGCCACGCTTTCCCTGGTTCGTTCCCTGATACGTCGCGCTGTGCTCGTAGTAGTCCTCGCCGAGCTGCGTGAACGTCTGGCTGAAGCGAAACCCGTCGGGGCGCTGCACCGACTCGATCTTGATGACGTCGGCGCCGTGCGAGGCGAAGTACATCCCGAAGAGCGGCCCCGCCCAGAACGTGCCGAGATCGAGGACGCGGAGGTCGCGGTACGGAAGGTCGGCGACCTCGCGCGCCGTCGGCCGCGTCGGGCCGATCGCGCTCTTCGGCTTCTCGCGATCGGGCCACGGCTTCGCCCTCGTCGACTCCGTGTCCGCACCGAGCCGCGGCGCGGGCTTGCGCAGCGAAGCCGGCGTCCTCGCGAGACGGTACGGGAAGCCGGGACGCTCGAAGCTCCCTCCGGGATCCGAGACGAAGAAGGAACGCTCGCGAAGCTGCTCGAACTGCCGCAGCGTCTCGCCGTTCCCGACCCACACCGTCGGGATGCGGAATGCCTGGCCGAGCGTGACGATCTCGTCCGCCGTGTGCTCGTCGAGCCACGGCTGGATCGCGGCGAAGAACTCGCCCGTGACCGGACGGTTCGAGTGGATGTCCTGCTGGTGCGGGACGAACTGCGGCACCTCGAAGAGCGTGCAGGTGTCGCTCCACTGCTGCGAGGTGAGGACGTTGACGCCGACCCAGCCGTCCTTGCACTGCAGCACGCCGGGAAGCGGCGTCCGGCGCTTCTGCGGCGGCGGCATGTTCATCTTCTTCAGGATGTCCGCCCACAGCATCGGGTACGGGAGCGTCCCGAGAAGGCATTCCATCATCGAGACGTCGACGTGAACGAGGTCGCCGCGGTCCCGCGCCGCGCGCACCGCGGTGAGCGACGCTGCCGCGGCGTAGCTCGCGACCAGATACTCCGGGATGCGTGCGCCGACGCGCACCGGATTCGCAGAAGGAAGGCCGTGGCTCGTCACCCAGCCACCCGCCGCCTGCACGACGAGCTCGCTCGGCTCGAGATCGCAGTACGGTCCGGTCTGCCCGAACGGCGAGATGCGTACCACCGCGAGCGTCGGAGAAGCTTCGCGCAGCGCGCTCTCGACGAGACCGAGCGCCTCGAGACGACCCGGGCGCCCGCTCTCGAGGAGGACGTCCGCACCGCGCAGAAGCGCCAGCAAGGAACCACCGGCGCCCTCCGATGCGAGGTCGAGGACGACGCTCCGCTTGTTCGCGTTGAGATACCGGAAGAGCCCGCTCGCCTCGGGATCACGCCGGCCGTTCGCGAACGGCCCCCACCTCCGCAGCGGATCGCCCTCCGGCGGCTCGATCTTGACGACGTCGGCACCGAGATCGGCGAGAAGCTTCGTCGCGTACGCGCAAGCGACGTCTCCCCCGATCTCGACCACACGAAGATCGCGCAGGGCTTCCATGGGGTTTCGGGCGAAGCGCACGCGCGCATCCGCAGCCCTCCCCTAGCGATGTGCCCTGGGGCGGGCAACGGTGCGGATGCCGGCGTGGTAGCCGCCGTCCGTTTGTTATAGCGCCGTCTCGCCATGAGGAAGGCCCCATGAAGCTTGCCGTCCCGAGAGAAACCGCACCCGGCGAGCGTCGCGTCGCCTTGACGCCGGACGCCGTCGCGGCGCTCGTCAAATCCGGAATCGAGGTCATGGTCGAAGCCGGTGCCGGCGCCGGCGCGTTCCATTCCGACGCCGACTTCCAGACCGCCGGAGCGCGCATCGTCCCGGACGCGGCGACCCTCTATGGGGAAGCCGACGTCGTCGCGAAGGTGCAGCGTCCGACGGCCGACGAGGTGAACCGCTTCCGCGAAGGAACCGTCCTCGTCGCCTACCTCCAGGCGCTCTCGAGCCCCGATCTCGTGCAGCAGCTCGCTTCGCGCCGGATCACGAGCTTCGGAATGGAGGGCATTCCGCGCATCAGCCGCGCGCAGAAGATGGACGCGCTCTCGTCGCAAGCGAACATCGCCGGCTACAAGGCGGTGCTGATCGCCTCCGAGTCGCTCGCGAAGTTCTTCCCGATGCTGATGACGGCCGCCGGCACGGTGTTCGCGGCGCGCGTCCTCGTGATCGGAGCCGGAGTCGCCGGACTGCAGGCGATCGCGACCGCGCGTCGCCTCGGCGCGCAGGTGTGGGGCTACGACGTGCGCGCCGCCGTGAAGGAGCAGGTCGAGAGCCTCGGAGCGAAGTTTCTCCAGTTCGATCTCGGCGTCGCCGACGCGGAGGACAAGGGCGGCTACGCGAAGGCGCTCACCGAGGAGCAGAGCCGCCGCCAGCAGGACATGCTCGCCGAGAAGACGAAGGAGTTCGACGTCGTCGTGACGACGGCGCTCGTTCCCGGACGGACCGCGCCGCGCCTGATCACGAAGGAGACCGTCGCGGGCATGCGCCCGGGCTCCGTGATCGTCGACCTCGCCGCCGAAGCGGGCGGCAATTGCGAGCTCACGCGCCCCGACGAGATCGTCGTCGAGCACGGCGTGACCATCCACGGACCCACCAACTTGCCGGCCACCATGCCCGTGCATGCGAGCCAGCTCTACGCCCGCAACGTGACGGAGCTCCTGCGCGAGCTCGTCAAGGACGGCGCGCTCGCGATCGACTTCGAGGACGAGATCGTTCGCGGCGCGTGCGTCACGCACGGCGGCGAGGTCGTGAGCGAAGCCGTCCGGACGGCGCTGGCGGCGAGGAACGCGTCATGACCTCCGAGCTCGAAGTCGGACTGTACATCTTCCTGCTGGCCGGATTCCTCGGCTACCACATCATCACCCGCGTTCCGCCGCTCCTGCACACGCCGCTGATGTCGGCGACGAACGCGATCGCCGCGATCTCGCTCGTCGGCTCCCTCGTCGTCGCGGGGAGCGACTACTCGGGCGTCGAGTACGGGTGGGTGTGCACGCTGCTCGGCTTCGTCGCGGTCACCTGCTCCGCGACGAACGCGGTCGGCGGATTCCTGATCACCGACCGCATGCTCAAGATGTTCAAGACGAAGGAGCAGCGCGAGAGCGGCAAGAAGAGGCCGGTCGAAGCGCTGTTCTACGGCGGCGTCCTCGGGGGAACGCTTCTCATCGGGTGGCTCCTCTACAGGAGCACGCCCGAGGGCATGACGTTCGGCGAGTACCTGCACCGGCACGTCGCCGAGGAAGCGCTTCGCTACTGCTACATCGTCTCCGCCGCTCTCTTCGTGGTCGGCCTGAAGGGCCTGAGCTCACCGAAGCACGCGCGGCGCGGCATGGCCCTCGCGGCGCTCGGCATGTACATCGCCGTCGTCGGTACGCTCTTCCACCACCACGTCGTCAACTACACGTGGATCACGATCGGCCTCTTGATCGGCGCCGTCGTCGGCGGCTGGATGGGCTTGAGCATCCCGATGACCGCGGTACCGCAGCGGACCGCGCTCTCGCACTCGCTCGGCGCTCTCGCGGCCTGCCTCGTCGGCGTCTCCGAGTACTTCCGCTACCAGGGCGAGCTCTCCCGCGTGACGCTCGTCGCGCTCGACTTCGAGGTGATCGTCGGCGGCCTGACCTTCACCGGAAGCCTGATCGCCGCCGCGAAGCTGCAGGAGATGCTCCCCGGCCGCCCGATCACGTACCGCGGGCAGAACCTGATCAGCCTGACGCTCCTCGGAGTGATCCTGGCCTCCGCAGTGTACCTGGTCGTGACGCAGGCGGCGACGCCGTTCTTCTACTTGATGGTGCTGCTCGCGTTCGTCTTCGGTCTCCTCCTCGTGATCCCGATCGGCGCCGCGGACATGCCCGTCGTGATCGCGCTCTTGAACTCGTACGGAGGCCTCGCCGACGCCGCGATGGGCTTCGTCTTGATGAACAAGATCCAGATCGTCACGGGCTCGCTCGACGGGACGTCGGGCTTCCTCCTCTCGCTCCTCATGTGCCGTGCGATGAACCGCTCGGCGACGAACGTCCTCTTCGGCGCGTTCGGGAGCGTCTCCGAGGAGGAGGCGACCGCCGCGGCCGAAGCGAAGGGGACCGTGCGCAACATCACGGCGGAGGAGACGGCGGTCCTCTTCGAGACCGCGCGAAGCGTCGTCGTCGTGCCGGGCTACGGCATGGCGGTCGCGCAGGCGCAGCACGCGGTCGCGGAGCTCGCGAGCATCCTGCACGAGCGCGACATCGACGTGAAGTACGCGATCCATCCGGTCGCGGGCCGCATGCCGGGGCACATGAACGTCCTCCTCGCCGAGGCGAACGTCCCCTACGAGCAGCTCCACGAGATGGAGGCGATCAACCCGTACTTCCCGGAGGCCGACATCGTCCTCGTCGTCGGTGCGAACGACGTCACGAACCCGGCCGCGAAGACCAACAAGTCGAGCCCGCTCTACGGGATGCCCATCCTCGAGGTCGAGCGCGCGAAATCGATCATCGTGCTCAAGCGCAGCATGCGACCGGGCTTCGCCGGCGTCGACAACGACCTCTACTACAACGAGAAGTGCATGATGCTCTTCGGTGACGCGAAAGACAGCATCACGAAGCTCATCAGCGAGATGAAGTCGCTTCTTTGAGCAGCCGAAAGGCGCTTGCCCTCCGCGTACTGCACGAACGCCACCAGAGCGCGCACGTCGTGGTAGCTCGCCTTCCAGGCGTGCGCCTTCGCGGTCTTCTTCGGCCGCCCATCCGCGCCGACCGACTCGATCCAGATCCCGTCCTTCGGATCGGCCATGTGGGCTCCGATGAAGTCGAGGAGCCGAGCGATCGACGTCTCGTAACGCTCGCTCGGCGCGTGCTCGAGCGCCGTGACGAGCGCGGCCAGCAGCTCGGCCTGTACCCACCAGATCTTGTCGGTGTCCGTCGGCGTGCCGTCGCTCGCGCGGCGCGCGTAGAGGCCGCCGCGCTCCTCGTCGAATCCTCGTGAGAGGGCGCGGTCGAGATACGCGTGGAAGTGCTGCCAATCAGGCGCGACGCCGAGCGCCTGCTGCGCTCGGATCATCAGCCAAGCGAACTCGACGTCGTGCCCGAACGAGCCCGGCTCAGCGCCGCCCTCGACGGGGCTCCAATCCTCATGGAAGTGGGAGCGGTAGGCACTCGGCTCCTTCGGGAAGAAGCGCGTGACACCGATGAGGAGCGTCTCCTCGAGTGAGGCTTTCACCTCGGGATCTCCCGTCGCGGCGTAGAGCTCCGTCAGCGCCTCCATCACGTGGAGCGTCGCGTTCGCGCTCTTCTGGCCGGGGATCTCGAGCGTGACGCCCGGCTCCGGCGCGCGGATCGGCGTCCAGTCGGGGCGCAAGATCCCGTGCCAGCCGCCGTGCTTCGCGTCGCGCGCGCGCTCCCGCAGGATGCGATGCAGCGCGAGCGCCTCGCGCATCGGCTCCTCTTCACCGCTCGCCCGCGCGTACTCGACGAGCGCGTACAGCGCGAACGTTTGGCCGTAGAGGACCTTGTTGCGATTGCGCGCGTTGCCGGCGAGGTCCGTCGTCCAGAAGTAGCCGCCGTGCTCGGCGTCGCGGAAGTGCCTCTGCAGGAAGCGGTAGCCGTGCGCGGCGGCCTCGAGGTAGCTCCGGCGCGCGTCGCCGAAGCCCGCGCGGTGCGCGTGCGAGAAGCCCCAGACGAGTCGGCTCTGCGAGACGATCTGCTTCTCGGTCGCGACGCCGCGCCCACGCGCGAGATCGTCGGCGAGGACGTAGCCGCCGTGCTCGCGATCGAGCGTCGTGTCGTACCAGTACGGCAGCATCGTCCCCGCGAGCGTCGCTCGCGTGAAAGCGGCGCGGCTCGCGAGATCGCGCGCTTCGTCGGCGCCCGGGAGCGCGGCTCCCGCGCCGAGCGCGACGAGCGCCAGCAGGAATGCGACTGCCGGGCCGCCCACGCAGTCGAGCGTCTCAGACGAGCGGCTGCGCTTCAACGAAGAACGGCCGCTCCTCGGCGCGACGCTCGCACCGGGCGAGGACTCGTACTCGTTCAGCTCGTCCTTGCCGGAGACGAGGTGAACGTCCTCGCTGCGCACGAGGGCACTCGAGCCGTAGAGCGTTCCGTGGATCTTCCGGCACGTCGCGCAGTGGCAGTGGATGAAGTCACCGACTTGCGGAGGCACGGCGCAACCTCGATGGTTCCCCGCCATGAGCCATTCCCGCCCTCCGCTCGCCGGACTCCGGGTCATCGAGAGCTCTCTCCTCGGACCCGGGGCGATCACCACGCACCTCGCCGACCTCGGCGCCGACGTCATCAAGGTGGAGTCGCCCGCCGGCGACTACATCCGCGAGATGACCTGGCCGATCGTCGAGGGAGTCTCGCTGCTGCACCTGCACGTGAGCCGCGGGAAAAAGAGCCTCACGCTCGATCTCAAGAACCCGAAGGCGGTCGAGATCTACCTCGAGCTCGTGAAGACCGCGGACGCCGTCGTCGAGGCGATGCGCCCCGGCTCGCTCGCGCGCCTCGGCCTCGGCTACGAGGAGCTGAAGCGCGTCAACCCGAAGATCGTCTACTGCAACATCTCCGGCTATGGGATGACCGGCCCCTACAAGGACATGCCGAGCCACGGCATCGCCTACGACACCTGGGCCGGGCTCGTCCCGCCGGCGTACGACGAGGAAGGCTTTTGCTACATCTCGGAGCACGCTTCGATGGGCATACACGCGGGGCCGGTCTTCG
Organism: Deltaproteobacteria bacterium; assembly: GCA_016874795.1. Lineage (GTDB taxonomy): Bacteria > Desulfobacterota > Binatia > UBA12015 > UBA12015 > VGTG01. The sequence continues at coordinate 17,521 of VGTG01000050.1, forward strand.
GCGCGCTCGGCATTCTCGCCGGCGTGATCCGCGCGCGCGAGACGGGCGAAGGTTGCCAGATGGAGATCGCGCAGTCCGACGCCGCCGCCTACATGGACTGGTACCGCAGCGAGTCGTGGAAGGCGTACGAGCGACCCGAGTCCGAGGTCACCGGCAACAAATCGGACGACTACGTGCGCCGTGCGCCCGGCACCGCGGGCATGAAGGAAGGCGTCCGCTACCAGATGTACGATTCGAGCGACGGGCACGTCCTGTTCATGGCCTCGGAGAAGGAGTTCTGGAAGAACTTCTGCGAGGGCGTCGGGCGCCTGGACATGTTCGAGCGCTGGCCGGGCTCGAAGTTCGCCGATCACGCGCGCAACAACCGCGAGATGCAGCGCGAGCTCCGCGAGATCTTCAAGTCGAAGACGTCCGCCGAATGGATCGCGTTCTCGAACGAGAAGAACACCCCGATCGCGCCGGTGAACACGCCGAAGACGATCGCCGACGACCCGCAGTTCCAGGAGCGGCTCCCGTGGTACCCGCGCGACAAGCACGGGATCGAGATGCTGCCGCTGCCGCTGAAGGTCATCGACGAGAAGCTGCCCGCGCCGTCGAAGGCGCCGACCGTCGGCGAACACACCGAGGAGGTGCTGCGGCGCGTCCTCGGCTGGGACGACGCGAAGATCAAGGCCGCGAAGGGGTCCGGCGCGCTCGGCTGAAGCGAGCCCGGAAGCGAGCGGCGTAGCGCGTTCGCCACCCCGCGTGGCGCGCCCGCCACTCTGCTCGCGCCTCGGTTGGGAGCTTCGTCGGTCCGACGTCACGCGCGGCGTGGCCGGCGGTTTGCTGTCGGAAGGGACGGGAGGAGCGCATGGAAGGTCCCGTCGACGTCGATTCGTGCCGCATCGTCTGGAAGCGGGAGGGAAGCGGACCGCCGCTCCTCCTCGTGCACGGCTGGCCGCTGCACTCGTCCACCTGGGACGGCGTGCTGCCGCACCTCTCGCGGACGCACACCTGCTACGCGCCCGACCTGCCCGGCCTCGGCGAGACGCAGTGGTCCGACGACGCCGATCTGTCCTTCGCGGCGCAGGCGCGCCGCCTCGCGAAGCTCGTCGACACGCTCGGGCTCGATCGCTACTCGATGATCGCGCAGGACACGGGCGCCACGATCGCGCGCCTCGTCGCCGCGGAGCACGGCGAACGGGTGGGCGCGCTCGTCCTCCTGAACACCGAGATCCCGGGGCATCGCCCCCCGTGGATTCCGCTCTTCCAGAAGACCGCGGCCCTTCCCGGCTCCGTCTCGAGCTTCTCGCTGAGCCTCCGCTCGCGGCTCTTCCTGCGCTCGCCGATGGGCTTCGGCGGCTGCTTCCACGATCGCGCGCGCATCGACGACGCGTTCGTCGCGCGCTACGTCGCGCCGCTGCTGCGCGACCGACGTCGCATGGAAGGCGCGCTCCGCTATCTCCGCGGGATCGACTGGTCGATCGTCGACGGCTTGTCCGCCGCACATCGGAGGATCACCGGTCGCGTGCGCCTCGTCTGGGGCACCGAGGATCCGACGTTCCCGCTCGAGCGCGCTCGTCCGATGGTCGATCAGTTTCGCAACGCCGACCTCGTCGAGGTTCCGCGCGCGCGGCTCCTTCTGCACGAGGAGCGCCCGGACGCGGTCGCTGCGGCCGTCTCCGAAGTGCTGACAGCGGCTTCGTAGCGCTCGCCAACGCGCGCGGCTCGGACTTCGCGTACGCGATCGCCCTTCTCCCGCGCCGGACCGAGGTACCGGGCTGGCTCGAGTCAGCGAGACGTGGCATGGCGGCCTTACATGAAGCGCTGGAGCGACTTCGCCGCCGAGCGACCGGAGATGGCCGAGGCCGGCCGGGCTCTGCTCTACCAGCACACGGTCGGGCTCGGCTATCTCGCGACGATCCGGAAGGACGGCGGGCCGCGCCTGCATCCCGTCTGTCCGATCCTCGCGAACGGCGGGCTCTACGTGTTCATCGGGAACCACTCGCCCAAGCTGCACGACCTCCGGCGCGACGCTCGCTACGCACTGCACGCGTTCCCGTGCGTCGACGTCGACGACGAGCTCGCGATATCGGGACGCGCGCTGCGGATCGACGATCCCGACGTCGACCGCATCGTGTACGAGACGTACACCGCGACCGGCGCCGTATCGAGCAACCACACGCTGTTCGAGCTGTCGCTCGAGCGCGTGCTGCACGCGAAGTACGGAGCACGCCCGAGCTGGCCGCCCGTTTACACGAAGTGGAGCGCGTCCTCCGACTCGTGAGCGCCGCGACCGATACCGCGCTCGAGGTCCGTCGCGCCCGCACCGAGGAGCTCGGTCGCCGTCTCGCCATTCGGCGCGAGGTGTTCGTCGCGGCGCGGGTGCCTGAGCCGCCCGCTTGCTCGCGCGAGGTGTGGTGCTAGCGACCGGAGTCGAAGGAGCCGCAGCCATGCCGCACGTCGACGTCTTCTGGTCGTTCCGAAGCCCGTACTCGTACCTCGCGACGCGCCGCCTCGTCGCGCTCGAGCGAGACTGGGACGTCGAGGTGCGCGTCCGGCCGGTCCTGCCGATCGCGATCCGCACGCCGGACTTCTTCTCGCAGGTGAATCCGCTCTGGCCGCCGTATCTTCTGCGCGACACGTGGCGGATCGCCGAGCAGGCCGGAATTCCGTACGGCTGGCCGCGACCCGACCCCGTCGTGCAGGACATCGCGAACCGCGTGATCCCGAAGGAGCAGCCTTACATCCATCGCTTGACGCGTCTCGGCGTCGAGGCGGTGACGCGCGGCCGCGGCTTGCCGTTCATCGACGAGGTCTCGCAGGTGATCTGGAACGGCAAGATCGACGGCTGGCACGAGGGCACGCACCTCGCCGACGCCGCGACGCGCGCCGGCCTCGACCTCGCCAGCATGGACGCGGCCATCGAAGCCGCCCCCGCGAGCCGCGACGCCGTCATCGAGCAGAACCAGAACGACCTGACCGCCGTCGGGCACTGGGGCGTGCCGACGATGGGGTTCGAGGGCGAGCCGTTCTTCGGCCAGGACCGGATCGACCTGCTGATCTGGCGCATGGAGCAAAAGGGCGTCCGGCGCCGCGGCGCGCGGTAGAGGGAACGACTCCGCGGCGGGTGCCGCAAGGGCGCGTCCCCACGCGGCACCCCATCGAGACGTGGGTGCCGGCTGCCAGCAAAGCGGTCAGCACGACACCGAGCACGACCGCCGCACGCGGGAAGGCGAGCGCGACCTTGGCGAGTCGGTTCATGAGCTGGCGATCGGGGGCCAAATGGAGCGCGCCCCCATCGCTACTACGCGAAGTCCGTCGAGCGACACGACACGGAGCGCGCGCGATCACGCGGATGTGCCGGGCCGCGATCCCGCACCTCCTCGCGACCAAGGGCAACATCGAACGGGCGAGCCAGCTCCGCCGCCGGCGCGGGGGCTGGATCGGTGCTTCCGCTTCGGGCGATAACTGGAGGATGCGAATCGTCGCCGCTGGAGCTGCCCTGGCTGTCTTCCTGTCTCGTGCCGCTGCGATGCCCCCGATCGTACTGGAGCACTTTCCGATCGGGCTTCCCGGGGTCGATGCGTCGAACGCCGCGCTGCTCGCGGCGTTGGACCACAAGGGCACGTTCTATACACAGTGCTGCGATACGACGATCGTCGTCTTTACCGGGGAAACCGCCGAGCGCGGGGGGACGACGCTCTTCTGTCCCGCACCTCCCGACTTTCCGATCTGCTTCATCACGCCCGGATGCGTGTGCGGGTACGAGCATCCGACGGGCGCGTCCTACGTCGTCAACGGCAACTATCTGGGCTCGCTCGTCGGCCCGTCGATCCTCTCGTACGACGGCCACGCCGGCTACGACTATGGGTACCCGGCCGCAACGCCGCTCGTCGCCACCAAGGCCGGGATGCTGTGCAAGGCCGTGGAGGATTTCATCAACGGGCATCAGGGCTTTCCGACGGCGTGGGACAAGTTCCACACCTTCTACGTCGATCATGGGACGGTAGCCGGCGCCGGCTTCGCGAGCTGGTATCTGCATGCGAGCGCGCTCGAAGGCGCGCTGGCGAGCCTGACGCCAGGCTCCTGCGCGCCGGTCGCGAGCGGTCAAGTGATCGCCCGCGTCGGCAACCAGGGGACGATCTTGCCCCACCTGCATTTCGAGGTGCGGCGATACGTGCCGGCCGACGGACCGGAAGCGGCGACGAGCCAGGTGGTCGATCCCTATGGCTGGACGGGGAGCACCCCTGATCCCTGGGAGGACCCGCAGGAGAATCCACAGGCGGCCTACAACCCGCCGTCGCTCTGGGGGGAGCGGAGGGCCACCACCGGCGTGTGCCCCCGCCCCGCTGGCCGGATGCACGGCCGGCAGCAAGAGCCGGCTCGTGGTGCGGGATCGGACGCCGGCGGGACAGGATCGGCTGTCGTGGAGCTTCCGGGGCGCGACGGTCGACCCGGCCGACCTCGGCGACCCGCGTGTCGATACCCGGTTCGCGCTGTGCCTCTACGCATCGACGCCCGCGTCGCTCGAGGTGCCGGCCGGCAGCCTCTGTGACGGGGACCCCTGCTGGCGCGGGCTTGGCGGGCCGCCGGCCAGCAAAGGGTTCCGCTATCTGGACCCGGCGGCTGCCACGGACGGCGTCAGTCGCATGCTGCTCCGTCCCGGCAACCTCCAACAGGGACGCATCAATCTCGACGGGCGCGGCGCTCAGCTGACCCTGCCCGCCCTGCCGATCGGTCTCCCGCTGCGCGTGCAGGTCCAAGGGAGCAACGGTTCGTGCTTCGAGGCCACGTTCTCAGCGGCCAGCGTGGCACGCAACGATGCGCGGCAGTTTCGTGGTCGCGCGGACGCTGCCGCCACGGAGCAGATGCGGCCGCTGCGGCCTCGCGGCGTCGAGGAGACACGCCGGCGCATCGGCCGCGCTCTGGGTACGGCTCATCGCTGAATCTCGCATGAGCTTCATCGACAAACTCGATCGGGCACGCGCGGTGCTCGAGCGGCAGGGGCGACTTTCGGTGCGCGCGCTCGGGCGTGAGCTGGAGGTTGACGGCGACGAGCTCGAGGAGCTGATCGAGGAGCTCGTCGACGTGCAGCAGCTCGCGAACCGCGAGGGGAAGGTTCTGGTCTGGGTTGGTGGACCCGCAGCACCAATGCCCGCAGCTGGAAGCGAATCGACGTCTGCCATCCCCCCACCTCCTTCGCGTGTGCCCGCCGATGCACGCAAGGTCGTCACGATCGTGTTCGCAGACCTGATCGGTTCGACGTCCCTGCACGAGCACATCGACGCCGAATCCGTCACACGCTTGATGGACCGCTACTACCGGGCGATGCGCGGCGCGATCGAGACCCACGGAGGAACGGTCGTCAAGCTGATGGGCGACGGGGTGATGGCGGCCTTCGGCGTCCCGCGGGTTGCCGAGGACGATGCACTGCGCGCCGTGCACGCCGGCATGGCCATGCAGGACGCGTTTCGCACACTCGCCCGCAAGGAGTTGGCCGCCCTGGACGACATCGGCCTGCGCGTCGGCATCAACACCGGAGAGGTCGTGGTCGCCGCCGACAACACCGATGTCGTCGGCGATCCCGTCAACGTCGCCGCGCGTCTGCAATCGGAGGCGCACGACGGCCAGGTGGTGATCGGCGAAGCTACCCGCCGCCTGGTCGCGGCGCGGGTGACACTGGCTCCGCTCGGCAGCTTCGCACTCAAGGGCCGAGCCGAAGCGATGAAGGCCTACCGCGTCGAGTCGCTCGACCCCGCCCTGGCCGCGAGCGCGACGGCCTTCGTCGGTCGCGACGACGAGCTGGCGCGGCTCCTCGCGGTGTACGACGCGGCGATCGGCGCGCCCGCGTCCCGTCTCGCCGTCTTGCTGGGTTCACCCGGCCTCGGGAAATCGCGGCTCATCGACGAGGTCACCCATCGGCTCGGCGACGCGGCGAGCATCGTGACGGCGCACTGCGACGCCACGGGAGGCGCGACGTTCGCCCCCGTGGCGGCGGCGCTGCGCGAGTTCTTCCAAATCGAAGCCGGTGCGAGCCCGAAAGCCGTGCAGGCCACGATCGAAGCCGCGATCCCGGTTGCAGATACCGAACGCAGCCGCATCGCCACTGGCATCGCGGCCTTCTTGACCGGCTCGGTCGGCTCGCCCGAGGAGACCTTCTTCGTCATCCGCCGCCTGCTGGCCGGGCTCGCCACCGCGCGACCGGTGGTGCTGGTCATCGACGATCTGCACTGGGCGGAGCCCGATGACCGCGCCGCCGCGTTCGCCGAGCTCGCGTCTCGCTACTTCGCCACCGCCAGACCGTCGGTCCTCCCGTGGCACGAAGCGCTGCGCGACGCCCGGCACGATCTCGCCCGCGTTCGCGCGGCGCTCCCGGACGACTTCTTCCACGATCACCGCCGCACCGGGCTCGGTCGCGTGGATGGTGCCGATGCGTACCTCTCCTCGGTGGCCGCGCTCCTACGGTGGTGGTCCCGCCGCCTTTCCGGTTGCTCGGGACGCCTACGCGGGATGGGAGGGACCTGGCTCGGCTGACAGCCTCGACTTCCAGCTTCCGAGAAGAGGCATTCTGACGAATCGGCCGTTCATGGTGACTACGCTCTACTGCCGCGGATCTTCGAGGTCGCGCGCCAGCACGCGCAGGCGTCTTCGGTTACGGAGCTCCGGGAAGACGTCTCGCGCTTCGCGATGGAGCCCCTCTTCGTCCGCGGCGCCCGCGACACGATCTGAGCGAGGAATCCGCCGGGTCGCGCAGCGCGTACGACCGGTCGGGAGCCCGAAGTGGCAACGAGCGTGGCCGCGCCGGTACGTTCCCTGGCACGCTCGATGTCGAATCCCGAGCGAGCGAGCCGGGAAGGAACCCCTGCAGGGAAGCGGAGACCACCGATGCCCGGAATCACACCACGGAATGCCGTCGTGACCGGCGGTGCGAGCGGCCTCGGTCGCGCGCTCTGCCTCGAGCTCGCCGCCGTCGGCGCGCGGACGCTCGTCGTCGACCTGAACCAGGCGGGCGCCGAGGAGACGGTCGCGCTCGTACGCGAAGCCGGAGGTCACGCCGAAGCGACGACCGCCGACGTCACCGACATCGCCGCGATGCAAGCGCTCGCGGCGGAAGCCGAAGCGCGTCTCGGGCCGATCGACTTCCTCGCGAACAACGCGGGCGTGGTCGCCTCCGGTGCGATGGGCGAGCTGCCGATCGAGGACTGGAACTGGGTCCTCGCCGTCAACCTGCACGGCGTGATCAACGGCTGCCACGCGTTCGTGCCGAAGATGAAGGCGGCGCGCCGCGGCGCGATCTTGAACACCGCTTCGCTTGCGGGCCTCCTCGCGGTGCCGGAGCTCGGGCCCTACAACGTCAGCAAGGCCGGCGTCGTCGCGCTCTCCGAGACGATGTACGCCGAGCTGAAGTCGTTCGACGTCGGGGTGACGGTGCTGTGTCCGTCCTTCTTCAAGACGAACCTCCTCGCGACGCACCGCTCGACGAGCGCCGGCGCGGGACAGGCTGCGCAGCGCGCCTTCGATCGCGCGCGCTTGACCGCGCGCGACGTCGCGAAGCGCGCTCTCTCGGCCGTGCGCCTCGGCCAGCTCTACTGTCTGCCGATGGCGGAGGGCCGCGTCGCGTGGTGGACGAAGCGCCTCTCGCCGAGCGGGCTCGCGCGGATCCTCGGGAGCAAGTGGGTGCGCGACGCCTACGAGAGGAGCCTCGAGAGGGAGGTGCCCCGGCAGTCGTAGCGTACTTCGCGCGCTCGGATCCCGCTCACCCCGGCTGGTTCACGAGCTCGACGTACGGCCGGCACGGCTGGCCGCGCAGCGCGCCGCAGATCGGGCGCTCCGCCGGGATCTCGACCGCACCCGCCGGCAGCACCGGCAGCACGATCGACGAAGCGACCGAGCCGCCGCGGCCGATGCGGTAGCCGACGTCCTCGCCGCCCGGATCGCGGTTCTCGAAGAACCAGAGCGGAAGATCGCCGCCCGGCGTGTTGATCTGCACGCGCAGGCGCGAGCCGGCGCGGAGCGGATGCGCGACGGGGAAGATCGGCACTTGCACGGGAATGTACTCCCCGGTCGGGACCTCGACGTAGTTCTCGGGACCGTAGAGGATCTGGATCGTCAGGTCGTCCGAGCGCGCCTCGTCGACCTCTCGAAAGCCGACGCGGAGGACACCGTTCTGGATGCGCACCTCGTCGCCTTCCGGGGTCACCTCCGAGAGGAGGATCTCGACCGCCGCTTCCTCGCTCTCGCTCGCGATCCAGAGGTCCGCGTGGCCGGAGCCGGCGATCACGACGTCCTCGGCGAGCGGCTCCGTCAAGTACGACAACCCCTTGCCGTCCCGCGTCGGCTCCCAGCGGAAGTCGAGCGTCACGCTCGGCCGGATGAAGTCGTACGCGCTCTCCTGCGCGTAGCCGACCATGCCGATCTCGGCGTCGAACGTGAACCGATCGGCGCCCTCGCTCGCGGGAAGAGAGGCGTTCAGCAAGCCGCCCTCGTCGAGGTAGAGCCGCCACGGCACGACGCTCGCCGGCGGGAACTCGTCGAAGTGCGCCGTGAAGCGCGGCACCGGCGCACCGAGCGCTCCCTCGGGATCGCCCATGCCGACCTCGAAGTCGATGGTCACCGAGGGATCGGCTTCCCAGCGCGCGAGCGCCTCCTCGTACTGCGAGTCGTCGAGATCCGCGAAGCGATCGGGATCGAGCTCGAGCGGAGCGCCGAAATTCTTCTCCATCTCGCCCGGCAGCGCCGCGCGCACGACCTCGAGGAGTCGCGGGACGCGCTTCGCGACGTAGAGGCCGAGGAACTCGTACCAGCGGCTCAAGTTGTGCGCGGCATAGCCGTCGGGATGGTGACCGTTGAAGACGACGAAGCGCTTCTTCCCCGGACCGGTGAAGCTCTTCAGCATCGTGCCGAAGCGCGGGCCGGTCTGCTCGTCATGCCACGCGCCCGTCAAGAACACGGGACGATCGATCTTGCCGACGAGCTTCGAGAGGTCGCGGTCGTCGGCGTCCGCGGGACGATACTCGAGCGAGCGGACGAACGCCTCGAAGCCGACGCTCTGGTCGCGCAGCGCCTGGTTTTCCTCGCAGATCGTGTCGCCGGCGTTGATGCGATCGAGCGTCCAACCCTGGCCGCCCGCGGACTGGCGCTCGCGCTCGAGGATCCACTGCCGCGTGAAGCCCGCGTTGTAGATGCCGCCGGGCCACGCCATCTGCCACGAGTCCTCGATCACCGAGAGCGCGGCGAGGCCCGCGAGGCTCGGCGGCTTCGTCGAGCCGACGTAGAGCTGCGCGTTGCCCGAGTAGCTGAGCCCGATCATGCCGACGTGCCCGTGGAGCACCCACGGCTGTCGCGCGACGATCTCGACCGCGTCGTAGCCGTCCGCCTGCTCGGCCGCGCTGAACACGTCGAAGACGCCGCCGGAGCATCCCGTGCCGCGCAGGTTCAAGCCGACCGTCGCGTAGCCGAACGCCTGCGCGATCATCGAGCCCGGCTCGGGGCTCGAGGGACGAGACGGCGCGTAGCCCGAGAGCTCGATGACCGTCGGATACGGCGGCGGGCCGTAGAAGCGCGGGTCGGGGAAGCGGACCATCGCCGACAGCGTCGTGCCGTCGCGCATCGTCAAGTAGTTGAAGCCCTCCTCCGGAACGTGCCCCTCGAGGACGCCGCCGATGATCTGCCAGGGAACGCCGTTCAACACCTGGCCCTCGTAGAACGACTCGGGCGGATGATCCTCGCGCGACAGCACGCGGAACGGCTCGGAGGCTTCGTACGGGGTCTTCGATTCGTCACGGATCACGTAGCCGTCGCCCGGCCGGAGCGTGTGGCCGCGCCCGCTCGGAGGCGGCGCGCCGGTTCCGGTCTCGTAGACGAGGTGCTCCTCCGGAATGTTCGCGAAGATCGCGTTGCCGCCCTCGTCGGTGACCAGCGTGATCAGGCGCCGACCGTCCCGGTCGACGAGCGTCAGAGCCTGCTTCGGCTCGGCCCCGGTCACCGTGACCTGGTAGACGCCCGGATTCACGTCGAAGCTCGCGGGCGTCGTCGTTCCGCCGCCGACGGGATCGGAGGAGCCGCAGCCTGCGGCGGCGGAGAGCGAGAGGGTCGCGAGCAGCAGCACGCCGAGGCGGCGGGCGGGGATCGGGTCGGTCATCGGGCGGTCTCCTGGAGGATCGAGGTCGGTCCCGCGGCATGAAGGACCGACTGAGGGCGTCTCGCTTCCTACCGCACCGCACGCGGACTCGTCCACCTCCGTCGTCGACGAGGCGAACCGGCGCACGCGCGAGGCGTGGTCGCAGGGGTCGACCCTGCACTGACGTCCGCCGATCCTCTAAGCTCGGCGGGATGCGCCGCGTCCCGCCGAGCCTGGTCCTCGCCGCTTCCTTCGGCTGGGGCGCTGCCGCGGCTCTTTGTGCCGCGGCCTGGGTGACCGTTCTCCAGGCGGCACGGCTCCTCGCGCCGGACGACGGGACGGCCGTCGCCGTGAGTCCGCTTCTCGGCGTCGCGCTCGGTGCCGCGCTCTCGGCGCGCTGGCGGACACCGCCGAGGAGCCGCATCGCCGACGGCCTCGAGGTCGCGTTCCTCGCGCTGGCGCTTTTGCTGCCCCCCGCGAGCCCTCGCCTCCCGGAAGTCCTGAGCACACCGATGGCGATCCTCGTGCTCCCGGGAATCGGCTTCGTCGTCGGGCGCGAGCTGCAAACGTTCGTCCAGCAGGACGCGACGTCGAGTCGACGGGTCCTCGCCGCGAGCGCGCTCGGAGCGAGCGTCGCGAGCTTCGTCGCGGCTCTCGCGTGGTCCACCCTGGGCGTCGCGCCGACGTCGCCGCTCGTCGTCGCGATCCTCGTCGCGGGCTGCGCCGCGATCGTGCTCGGGCGGAGATGGCGACGACCCGAGGTCACGCCGGCGGACGCGGCTCCCGCCGAGGGCGCGCGCCTGCCCGACGTCCGCGCGCACCTGCGCGACGTCCGCGCGCACCTGCGCGCCGCCGGCCTCGCGATCGTCAGCGCAAGCATGGGCTTCGTCCTGACCGGCGCCGTCGTGCTCTTCGAGCGCGTCCTCCAGCCGTACGTGGGAGACTCGCTCCTTTCCGAAGGTGCTCTCGCGGCCGTACCGCTCGCCGGAATCGCCGTCGGCGCGATGGCGGTCGGCGTCGTCGCTTCGAGGATCGGCCTCACCGTCGCCCTCGCGTGCGCGCCGCTCGCTCTCCTCGCGCCGCTGATCGCCTACGGCGGGCTCGAGTGGTTCGTGCCGGGAGCCGTGCGCGCGCTCGGCGGGATCGGCTCCGTGCCGCGCGCGGCGTTCCTCGTGCTCGGCGTCGCGAGCGCGATGCTGCTCCCGATCGCGATCGTCGCGGGAGCCGTGTTCGCGCTCGACCTAGAGCGGCGTCCGGCGGGAACCGAGCCGTTCGCTCGCATGCTGACCGCCTCCACGGCGGGCAGCCTCGTCGCGGGCGACCTCGTGCCCGCGCTGCTCGGGACGATCGGCGTCCGCACCGCGTTTCTCGTGTTGATCGCGGGGAGCGCCGTGGTCACCGCCGTCGTCGCGCGGCTCGAGAGACCTTCCCAACGCAGAGCGAGGTTCGTCGCACCGGTCGCGGCGCTCGCGGTCGCGGCGCTCTCGTTCTGGATCGTTCCCTCCGACGTCTTCCGCCGCCCGTACGAGGCCCGCTACGGAGTGCTCCTCGCGTTCGACGAGGAGCAGCACGACACGATCCTCGTCACGGACGATCCCGAGCAAGGACGCATGATCCGCTACGGCGACGGTCGCCCGGCGGGCAGCGCCGGCGCCGATCCGGAGGACCGCTTCGACGCGCAGCTGCCGATGCTGCTGCACCCGAAGCCGCTGCGCGTGCTGCAGATCGGGCTCGGGGCGGGAAGCGCGATCTCGTCCGTGCTGCAGCACCCGGTCGAGTCCGCCGACGTGATCGAGCCGAGCGCCGCGATCGCGGAGAGCGCGAGCCTCTTCGAGGAGTCGAACCAGGGCGTCCTCGGCGACGACCGGCTTCACGTCCACGCCGGCGACTCGCGCCAGTGGCTCGCGGAGAACCCGGGGACCTGGGACGTGATCCGCATCGACCTCCCCGACCTGCACGTCGCGGGCTCCGCGGGCCTCTACACGCGGGAGCTTCTCGAGCTCGCTCGGGATCGCCTCGCGCCCGGCGGCATCCTGAGTCTCCGCCTGAATCTCGTGTCGACGCCGGAAGCGGCCCTGCCCTCGATCCTGCGCACGGTGCTCGACGTCTTCCCGCACGTGACGGTCTGGCACGGACCGCTTCGCTACGCGTGGGTGATCAACGCGAGCCTCGAGCGGCGCGAGCCCGACCCCGGTCTCCTCGCCGCGAAGCTCGAGGATCCGGACGTCGAGGCGGAGCTCGCCTCGCTGCAGGCGGGCGATGCGGCGGCGATCCTCGGCTTCTTCGTGATGGGCACGGAAGACGCCCGCGCGCTTGCGGGCGAGGCGCCGGCGATCACGATCGAACGTCCGCGCGTCGACGCGATCGCGTCGCTCTCGCCGGACTCGTTCTACGGGCTCGGCAGCGCCGCGAGCGACACGGCCCTCGCGAACCTCACGGATCCCACTGCCGCGGAAAGCGTCTCGGTGCGCCTCCTCTTTGAAAAGATCCAGGCGGCGATGGCGCAAAAGAAGCCTCTCTCCCGACCCCAGTGAGCGCCGTACTCGGGCGGGCGGACGGTCCTCCTCCGCGGAAGGACCGTCCGCCTCCGCCCGACGGTGATTGCGCCGCGAGCGGGATTGCGGTTCGCTCGGCTGCGTGGCGCGCGAGAAGCCGAAGGTCCTGATCGTCGACGACCACCCGGTCCTCCGCGAGGGCCTGCGCCAGCTCCTCGAGGCGTCGAAGACGCTGCGTGTCGTCGCCGCGGTCGGCGACGGCGAGGAGATGTGGAAGGCGATCGAGAAGCACGGGAAGCCGAACGTCGTGCTGATGGACGTCGAGATCCCCGGCCAGGACGGCATCGCGCTCACCGCGACGCTGCACGAGCGCGCGCCCGAGGTGCGCGTCGTGATGCTGAGCGCCTTCTCCGACTCCGAGCGGATCTTCTCGGCGCTGAAGGCCGGCGCCGTCGGCTATCTCTTGAAGAACGTCGCGCCGGACGAGCTGCGCGCGACGGTCGAGCGCGCCGCGGAGGGCGAGCCGATCCTCTCCGGCGAGATCGCCGGCCGCGTGCTGCGCGAGTTCGAGCGCGAGCGCGAAGAGGACACGCTCCGCGAGGAGCTGACAGGCTTGACGCCGCGCGAGGAGGAGGTGCTGAAGCTGCTCGCGACCGGCGAGAGCAATCGCGAGATCGCGAAGCGCCTCTTTCTCAGCGAGCAGACCGTCAAGAACCACGTCGCGAGCATCTTCCGGAAGCTGCACGTCAACGATCGCACGAAGGCGGCACTCCTCGCGGTGAAGATGGGGCTCGGCGGCGAGCGCGAGAAGCGATGAGCCCGGACGGCGCGCAGGAGAGAGATCCGGAAGCGGGCCGACGCCTCGTCCGCGTGGCGATCGGCGGCGCGGCGATCGCCGTTCTCCTGACCGGCTTCTTCCAGATGCGCGCTGCGGACTGGCCGATCTATGCGATCGTCGCCGCGCTGACCGTCGTCCTGACGGCCCCGCCGGTGCGCATCTTGCCGGACCTCTCTCTGCCCGTGCCCCTGATGGCCGCGATGTCCGGCTTTCTCTACATCGGCGGGCTGCCGATCCTCGTGGTGAACTTCGCCGTCGACCTCGTGATGAGCGTCCTCGTGCGGGTTCTGCCGCCGGAAGTGGTCGGGCGGGTACGGCCGCTGCGGCTGCTTCGCGACTTCCGCTCGAGCCCGTCCGGCTCGCGTTTCGGGCCGATGCGCGTCGTCAACGTCGAGCACGCGGTCTTCATCGTCGGGCTCGCCGCGCGCTGGTGGGTCGCGACGGCGGTGACGGGCGGCGAGCCGATCTGGACGAGCGTCGTTGCGATCGCGATCGCGGAGGTCGTCGGCTACTCCGTCTGGGGCGGGCTTTCGTTCCTACCGGTCTTTCCGGATCGACCTCTCTTTCCGCTCGCCGGCTCGCAGGAGCAGATCCGCCCGCTCATCGGCGACATCGCGTTGACCCTGCAGATCGTCGTCACCGCGTTCATCTACTTGATCGTCTACAGCTACGCGGAGACGGGGCTGCTCGGCGCGGGCACGTTCGCGGTCGCTTCGCTCGCCGTCCTTCTCGTGCTCGAGAGGTTGAACGATCGGCGACTGCAGCTCGAGGAGCAGAATCGAACGCTCGCGCGCCTGAACCGCGAGCTGGAGCATCGCGAGCGCCTTTCCGCGATCGGCAAGATGGCGTCGGTCGTGTCGCATCAGATCCTGCAGCAGCTCGGCGTGATCGGGATCTACGCGAATCTCGTGCGTACGGCCTCGACGGACGGCTCGGCGCCCGAGTCGGCGCTCGCGCGCACGCGGCTCCACGGCGCGGCGATCGAGGGAGCGCTCGAGGACGTGAACCGTGTCCTCCGCGACCTTCTCGTATTCAGCCGCGACCTGCGGGTGAATCCGTACCACCACGAGGTCGTGAGCCTGCTGGAGGAAGCGGCGGCCGCGGCGCGTCCCACGGCGGAGGAGCACGGAGTCCGGCTTCGGGTCGAGTGTCCGGGCGACCTCGGCGCGGAGCTCGACAAGCTCAAGATGAAGCAGGCCCTCGAGAACGTCCTCCGGAACGCGATCGACGCTTCTCCGGCGGGAGGCGAGGTCGTCGTCGGAGCGAGGCGCGACGGCGACGTCCTCGAGGTGTTCGTCACGGACGAGGGAGCCGGCGTTCCGCTCGAAAATCGAGAGGCGATCTTCACGCCGTTCTTCACGACGAAGGAGAACGGCAGCGGCCTCGGCCTCGCGATCGCGCGGGAGTTCACGCGCGCGCACGGTGGGGACGTCGACGTCGTGCCGGGGGCGGGGGGACGCGGGGCTCGGTTCCGGCTGCGGCTCCCGGTGGGCGGGGACGCTGGCTCTTCTCGCGCGGGGGTGCCGACGCCGTCGCGATGACGAGCCTCTCAGCCGGCATATCTCCCCGTGGAGGGAAGAGGAACGCGGTAGAGTGAGGCCGTTGAACGCATCGGTCTCGTCCACGGCATGGCCTCGCCATGCCCAACGCGCAGAAGAGTGTCAGCGATGTATCCGGTTCGGACCTCCACCTTCTCTCGTGAGCGCGACCGGCTGCACTCCGGATCAGAAGAACATCGTCCCATTCAAACCCCTATTTCGTTATTAGGCTTGACACCGACTCACCAGCTTGGTACATTACGACGTGGCCAAGCGGCTGCCGCCTTCTCGCCAGTTATCCTTCGACGAGCTTCGTAGCCGAAGTCGTCGCGGCGGAGCTCGAGTCGGAGCCGGCCGACCGCGCGGAGCGGGAGCGCGTGTTCCGCACCGCGAACGCGGCGAGCTGAAGGGGCCTTGCCCGGCGCACGTGACGATCCGGATCCGGCGAGGCTTGCCGAGCCTGCGCTGTCGCGCCCTCGTGCGAGAGTTTCAGCGAAGCTTGCGCGCGTCCTGCGAGCGCGGGGACTTCCGCGTCCTGCAGTACTCCCTGCAGCGCGACCATGCTCACCTGTTGTTCGAGGCGGATTCGGTGGCGAGCCTCGCCTGCGGCATGAAGTCGATCGGCGCACGGCTCGCCCGTGCCGTGAATCGCACGTTCGGACACACCGGCGCAGTTTTCGACGGACGATTTCATCTCCACGCCCTGAGGACTCCGCGGGAAGTTCACGCAGCGCTCGCGTACGTGCTTCTCAATGCTCGTCGCCATTGGACGAAAAGGTTCGGGAACCCGCCGCCCGTCCGGCTCGACGAGGCGTCCTCCTCGAGGTGGTTCACGGGTTGGGCGAAACTCCCTTTCGAGAATGCCGCGCCGCCGGACATACCCGAGGTCGCAGCTCCTCATACCCGGCTCGCCCGCGTAGGCTGGAGACGTCACGGTCCGATCGATCCGGCGGCCGTACCGGGGTGCAGATGACGGCACCGCGCGCTCTCGCGGCCGCGCAGATCGTCCCGATCCGCGGCGACGTCGGGGCAAACCTCGCCGCGCACGTCCGTGCGATCCACGCCGCGGCGAGCGAGGGCGCACGCGTCCTCGTCTTTCCCGAGCTCTCCTTGACGGGATACGAGCTCGATCTCGGCGAGCGGCTCGCGTTCACGGCAGACGACGCGCGCCTCGCCCCACTGCGAGATCTCGCGACCGCGAAGCAGATCACGCTCGTCGTCGGCGCGCCCGTTCGGCTCGGCGAGAAGCTGCACATCGGCGCCTTCCTCCTCTCCGCCGACGGCGCGATCGACGTCTACACGAAGCATCACCTCGGCGCGTTTTCGGCCGACGCGAATCTCGGCGGACCGATCCCGCCTCCCGAAAGCGACGCCTTTGTCCCGGGCGATCGAAACCCGCTCGTTCACTTCGACGGACACACCGCAGCCGTCGCAGTCTGCGCCGACATCCACGGAGCGCCGCACGCGGGCAACGCCGCACGAAGAGGTGCTTCGACCTACCTCGCCGGCATGTTCGTGATCCCGGCGCACCTCGAATTCGACCTCCTCCGCCTCCGCGACATCGCCACGAAGCACGCGATGGCCGTCGTGTTCGCGAACTTCGGCGGCCCGACCGGTGGGCTCCCCGCCGCGGGCGGGAGCGCGATCCTCTCCCCGTCGGGCGAAGTTCTCGTGCAGCTTCCACCGAGCGGCTCGGGCATCGCCATCGCGACCGACACGACCGAGACCGTCGAAACGGAAGCAGGCTGGCGCGCGAAAACCATCCTCCTCGACGCCCCTTGATCCGACGCCTCCGTACCGGGAGAGAAGCCCCATGTCCGAAGAGCCGGTCGACGTCCTGATCATCGGCGCCGGAGCCTCCGGCGCGGCCTTCGCCTGGAGCCTCGCGGAGACGCGCATGCGGATCGTCTGCCTCGAGCAGGGCGGCTGGATGGACCCCGCGCAGTACCCGGGCATGCGCACCGACTGGGAGTCGGCGCAGTTCGGCGCGTTCGCCTTCAGCCCGAACGTGCGGAAGCGCCCCGAGGACTATCCGATCAACGACGGCGAGTCGCCGATCTCGATCGCGATGTTCAACGCGGTCGGCGGCAGCACGATCCTCTACGCGGCGCACTTCCCGCGCTTCCATCCGTCCGATTTTCGCGTGCGCTCGCTCGACGGCGTCGCGGACGACTGGCCGCTCGACTACGCGCGCCTCGAGCCGTTCTACGACGTCAACGCCAGAATGATGGGCGTCTCCGGGCTGGCGGGCGATCCGGCGTATCCGCCGAAGGACGTCCCGCTGCCGCCCGTCGCACTCGGCAAGCTCGGCGAGACGCTCGCGCACGGCTTCAACCGCCTCGGCTGGCACTGGTGGCCGTCCGACAGCGCGATCACGACCGTCGAGCACGAAGGACGCGCGCCCTGCATCAACGCCGGCACGTGCCTCCTCGGCTGCGCGCAGGGCGCCAAGGGCAGCACCGACATCACCTACTGGCCGGCGGCCATTCGCGCCGGCGTCGAGGTGCG
>VGTG01000051.1 GCA_016874795.1 Deltaproteobacteria bacterium
TCGACGTACTGTTCAAGTACGCCTGCGTCGCCCTCCGGTCCGAGGCTCGCGAATCTTCGGCACTCTCGACCGCCTCGCGACGTGATCTGGTGAGAAATGCAGGCTAGAAAGCGCTCGGCCCGGCCGCCATGACGGATTCTCTCGCCACCAAGCACGACGTCGAGCGCATCGATGCGCGGATCGACGGCCTCGAGAAGCACCTCGACGTCCGGCTCTTCGAGCTCGAGAAGCGCTTCGAGCTGCGACTCGACGGACGCCTCGCCGACCTCGAGCGCCGGCTGACCCTTCGCCTCGGCGGCGTGATGGTCGCCGGGCTCGGCATCTTCTCGACGCTCGTCAGGGTTCTCTGACGAACTTCGGCGGGCGGCCGCGGCGAGAGTGCTCCGCGTCCGCTCAGGCGTTCGTGCCGCGCGGATCGCCGTCGACGTAGAACTGCTTCGCCCAGGCGCGGAACTTCACGATCGGCGCTTCGACCCCGGAGAGCTTCGGATGCGGCACGTGGATCTTGTGATCGAAGATCACGATGTCCTCGGCCTCCTGCTTCTCGAGGTCGCGGATCAGCGCCTCGCCGACGCGCTTCGTGCGTTCGAGATCCTCCGCCGAGTCGCCGAGCTTCCGGATCGAGTAGTGGAAGGACACCTCCGTCGTCTCGAAGTCGATCGGCGTGTTCACCGCGACGAAGAGCGCGTCGATGATCCCCGTGAAGCGCGCGACGCCGAACCCGGCGCCCCACGAGTCCGTGTCGATCCGGCCGGGACGCGGGCCGCGGGGCGTGTCGAACGTCACGCGCGCACGCAGGCGCGCGAGCCAGCCGTCGACCTCGTACGCCTCGAGCTCCGGAACGCGCACCGCGCCGTGCACGGTGCGGAGGTGGACGAAGTCCGGTCCGTTCTCCGCGAGCTCCTGCCACGGCGCGCGTACGCGCCACTTCGCTTCGTGGTACGGCGTCCAGCCGGGATCGCCGTGCTCTGCGACGATCGGGATCTCCCACAGGGGAGCCTCGCCGCGCGGGTGGTACCAGAAAAAGACGAAGCCGTTCCGCTCGACGGTCGGATACGCCGGAATCCGCGCCGAGGAGTTCCGCGTCTCGAGGTACGGGATCTTCGTGTTCCGCCCTTCGCCGTCGAACTGCCACCAGTGGAACGGGCAGACGATCTCGCATCCGGCGACGCGCCCGCCGAAGCCGAGGTGGGCTCCGAGGTGCGGGCAATACGCGTCCATCACGTGCGGTGCACCGTCTTCGCCGCGCCAGACGACGAGGTCGCGGTTCAGGTAGCGAAGCGGCTTCACCGCGCCGGGTGCGAGATCCGCCGACGTGCACGCGCGGTACCACGAGAATGGAAAGCTCGTGTAGTAGGGGAAGCGCTCGATCGAGCGCATCCGCGACGGCTCGCTCGCGGCCGCTCCCGTGCGAGCGAGCACCTGGAGCGGCGTCTCGCCCGACATCACGTCGTCCTTGATCCGGGACCGATCCAAAACAGGAACGCGTTATAATTCCGGTTCCTGAGGCGAGCAAACCCCCCAGCGCAGCCGGCCCTCAGGCGCCGCCGCGGAGGGCGATCGCGTGGACGGGATCGTCGCCGAGCCCGTCCGGGCGCGCGACGTGCACGCTCCCGCCGTCGGCGCGCGCCGCGACCGGTCCGACGCCGAGCCACTCGACGACGGTGCCCGGAGGCACGGCGACGTCCTGCAGCACCACCTCGGGACCGGCGGGCGTGCCGAAGACCAACGCGAAGAGATCGCGGCCCCGCGACGTGAAGCGAACCGAGAGGCCGTCCGAGGTGCGTCCTTCCGCGCGCTTCCACGGCCGCGTCCCGTAGATCGCTTCGCCGTTTCGCTCGAGCCACGCTCCGAGCCACTCGAGCCGGCGGAGCTGCGGCTCCGGGATCTGCGCGTCCTCGCCACGCGGTCCGACGTTCAAGAGGAGGTTACCGTTCTTGGAGACGATGTCGACGAAGCTCCGCACGAGGTCCTCGCGCGAGAGGAAGTCGCTCTCGACGGACGTTCGGTTGAAGCCGAAGCTCCGGTCCATCCCGCGGACGCACTCCCACTTCTTCTCGCGCGCCTCCGGATACACGGTGTACTCGGGCGTGCGCGCGTCGCAGTGCGGCGGGAGCGGCGGCTCGAGCGCGCCGCCGCCACCGCGAATGGTGCGCGCGTAGAGCCAGTCGAAGACCGCGCGGAGCGGCGTGAAGCGAAGGATCCGCCCGAGGCCGAGGAGCGTCAGCCAGCGGTCGTTGACGACGCCGTCCGGCACCGCGTCGTAGTAGTCCGCGAAGAGCGACCAGAGGCGCGCCCGCGACGTCGGCCAGGCGATGTCGTTCCACAGGACCGCCGGCTCGTAGCGCTCGATCAGCTCGCGCACGTGGCGGTCCGCGTAGTCGGGATAGTCGCCGCCGGGTACCGAGGCGACCATGTCGCCCGCGCTCCGGATCGGCGTCGGGTTGAACGTCCAGTCGAGACCGCCCGAGTAGTAGACGCCGAAGCGCATCCCCTCCGCACGAACGGCCGCCGCGAGCTCGCCGACGACGTCGCGCGCGCTCGCGAAGCCGGGGCGATGCGGGTTCGCGACCGCGGTCGGCCAGAGGCAGTAGCCGTCGTGGTGCTTCGTCACGAGGACGACGTAGCGCGCGCCGGTCTTGCGGAAGAGCCTCGCCCATTCGTCGGGGCGCCACTGCGCGAGGGCGGCTTCCCAGTCCGCCTGGAACGCGTGATACGGCCGGTCGCCGTACGTCTCGCGGTGGTACTTCGCGGCCGGGCTCCAGGGAAACTTGGCCGCGTTCTCGTACCACTCCGCGTACGGCGAGAGCGGCGCCATGTCGCGGTGGCGCGTGCGCATGACGTCGCGGATGTCGAGCTCGCGCTGCGCGAAGCCCGGCACCGAGGAGAGGCTCCAGTGGATGAAGATCCCGAGCTTCGCGTCCTCGTACCAGTCGGGTACGGGATGCGTGCGAACGCTCGCGAGCGTCGGCTCGTAGTGCGGTGCGGGCGGCCTCTCGGCCGCGGCCTGCGCCGCGTGCGCGGGCGCTTCGCTCATGAGCCGCGCGCTTCGAGGACCGTCGTCTTCGCCCACCGATAGTCGGGCTTGCCGCTGGGCGAGCGCACGATCTGGTCGACGACGTGCATCTCGCGCGGGATCTTGTAGCCGGCAATCTTCGAGCGGCAGTGATTCTGCACGTCCGCGAGCTCCGGCTTCCGACCTTCGCGGAGCTGCACGACGGCGCACACGCGCTCGCCCCAGCGCTCGTCGGGAACGCCGACGACGGTGCAGTCGAAGACGTCGGGATGCGACTTCACGGCCGCCTCGACCTCCTCGGGGAAGATCTTCTCGCCCCCCGAGTTGATCGAGACCGAGCCGCGTCCGAGGAGCGTGATGCGGCCGTCCTCCTCGATCATCCCGTAGTCGCCGGGCATCGCGTAGCGGACGCCGTCCTTCGTCACGAACGTCTCCGCCGTCTTCTTCGGGTCCTTGTAGTACTCGATCGGGATGTCGCCGACGCGGGCGAGCTTGCCGATCTTCCCGCAGCCCGGCTCGAGCGGCTTCCAGGTCTCCTCGTCGAGGACGACGGTGTTGCCGACCTTCGTCACGGTCGGCCCGCCCTTCATCGCGGTCTCGCCCGCCTTGACCAGGACCATGCCGTTGTTGCCGGTCTCGGAGGAGCCGATCGCGTCGATCATGATGAGGTTCGGGAACCGCTCGAAGAAGGACTCCTTCACCGCCGGCGAGAAGGTCGCGGCGCTCGACGTCAAGGCGAAGAGCGACGACACGTCGCGAGCAGCGCTCGAGGTCTGCAGCGCCTCGATCAGCGGGCGGCCCATCGCGTCGCCCGTGATCATGACGGAGTTGACCTTCTCCTTCTCGACGAGGTCCCAGACGCGGTCCGCCTCGAACTTGCCCATCAGCACGACCTTGCCGCCGACGAAGCTCTGGCCCATCACCGCCCACTGCGTGGCGCCGTGCATCAGCGGCGCGATCGGCAGGAAGGTGAGCTGCATGCCCAGCGCCTTGCCGCGCTCGATCATCTGCTCGGGCTTCTCGGCGCGCACGTTCGTCGTCGGATCGATTCCGCCGCCGAGCGCCATGAAGACGTCCTCGTGCCGCCAGACCACGCCCTTCGGCATGCCGGTCGTGCCGCCGGTGTAGAGAACGTAGCGGTCGTCCGGCGAGCGCGCGCCGAAGTCGCGCTCCGCGGAGCCGCTGGTCGCGACGTCTTCGTAGCGAGCCGCGTCGAGGCCGCTCTGGTCGGCGCCGCTGCCGTCCTCGATCTCGACGAGGTGGCGGAGGAGCTTCAGCGTGTCACGGACGCCGGCGACGCGCGGCGCGAATTCGCGCTGGTAGAAGAGCGCCTTCAGGTCGGCATTGTCGAAGAGGTAGCGGAGCTCGTCCTCGACGTAGCGGTAGTTGATGTTGATCCAGATCGCGCGGAGCTTGAAGACCGCCCAGAGAACCTCGACCCACTCGACGCTGTTGTACGCGTAGATCCCGACGTGGTCGCCCGGGCCGATGCCGCGCTCGGCGAGGTGATGCGCGATGCGGTTCGAGCGCTCCTCCATCTCGCGATAGGTGCGGCGCTTCCCGTCGCAGATCAGGTACTCGCGGTCCCCGAAGTGATCGACGGCGTGCTCGAAGAGATCGGCGAGATTGAATTCCATGGGGCCCCAATAAACACGGGCCGCGTCAGGCGCGCCAGTCGGCCGAGCGCGGCGCACCGACCCGCGTTTTGCGTCCGCTGCCATGGTCGGCCCGCGGGTCCGGGCGTACTTCCGAAGTCGCCGTGAGTGGAGGTAGCCTGTGCAGGCGATGGCGATCGAGACGAGCTTCTGCTCCGAGGATACGTTCTCGCAGGAGGCCTTCCGGCGATGGGTCGAGACCCGGCCACCCTCGGACATCCACCACTACGAGCTCATCCGGGGACGCATCGTCATGAGTCCCCCGGCAGGTGCACGCCATGCCTGCATCGGCAGCCAGCTGAACGCCCTCATTCGAGGCCGTGTGGCGAAGAGGCGCCTCGGCCTCGTTTTCGACGCCAGCGCAGGATTCGAGCTCCCCTCCGGCGACACGCTCGAACCCGACGTCTCCTTCGTCTCACGCCGGTCCTGGTCCTCGACCTGAAGGCAGAAGACTACCGAGGGCCCGGAGGAAGAAGGCAGGCGGCGCGAACGTCCACTACCTCGTTGGGAGCGACACTTTGTGCTCCTCGCGACCCATGGCCACCACCGCTTCTTCGAAGAGGAGCGCGAGAGCGTCTTCGATGTCCGGCGCGCGCCGGTTCGCGTCGGCGGTTGCGCTGTGAGCTTCCGCCAAGGCCACGCCCACGTGCGCCTTGACGAGGAGCGCTACCGCGAGCTCAAGGCCTACTTCCTCGAGCTCGCCACGCACCGGACGGCATCGACGTTGGCCGAGGAGCTCCGCGCGCTTCCGGTCGAGCCGCATGCGCCCGTTCGCCGACAGCTCTTCATCATCTTGCGAGCGGTGAATCGCTCACGGCGTGCAGCCGGCTTTCATCCCGTTCCCTGGACGGCGCTACGACTTCGCCGGCGTATCCGGAGGCCGTTCGAACCGTGCCCGGGCGAGCAGTCGGCTACTTTCGCCGGGCGAGCTTCGGCCGACCAGGCGGCCGCCGCGGGAAAGTCTTCTTGCGCTGATACCCGCCAGTTGGAGGGGGGAACGTCGCTTCGCGCAGAGACGTGCGATAGCGGCCCGGGTTGCCGATCATCACGATGAATTCTGAATCATCGAAGAAGCGAAGCGCCCATACCGAGGCGTACGGCTCTTCATCGAAGAGCTTGTAGGAGTACTCGAAGATTCCACCGATTTTGTGGGGTGTCGCGCGTAGGGAGTTCGACACTTTTCGCACCTGTGCTTGAAGCTCGGCGCCAGAAGCGGCAACGCGCTCGTCGCTGAGCGCGAAGGCCATGGTGTCACGAGGAATCGCGACCCCCGTGTGGTGAAAGTAGAGTCCTTTGCAGTGCGTGAGGCGACCCGGAGAAGCCGCTTCGTGTCGGGGCTGTAGGCCAGCGGTTCCCAGTTTTCGCGTAGCCTCGCTTCATGTCCTCTCGGAAGAGCTCCCGAAGGCCAGCGGCTTCGTCTCTCGTCAGGTCCTTTAGAGCTGCCTTCCAAATCGGCTCGGCGTTCGGGTGTTCTCCTGCGTTTTCGCGGATGGCGACGTTCAACCGAAAATACGCGTCGTCAAGCCCAGCGCCGTTGTTGCAGGGAAAGCACGCGGGGACCGTGATGAGATTTGACGGCCGCGGCTTCGAGAAGAGCAGCTTCGGCGGCACATGGTCGTCTGTAAGCGGTCCGACCGTTTGACAGTAGGTGCACGGCCCCGGCGGTTTCGGCTTCTTCGCCATGGAGAAACGCAACCTGTCTAGAGCAAGCCGGCAACATCGCGCGCGCCGTGCAAAACGCGCACGACCTCGAGCGGCCTCGTCTCGTGGTGGTAGACGATGAGGTAGTTACCCACCGGCCAGAAGCGGTGGGAGCGGTCGGCGAGCTCGTCTCGGAAATGTCCCATCTCAGGCATGATCGCGAGCTTCTTCATCGCTTCCTCGAGCTCGTCGGCGAGGCGGTCTGCGGCATCGATGTTGTCGAGGGCGATATGGTCCCAGATGTCGAGCAGGTCTTGGCGTGCAAGCGGGGAGAGAACGAACCCGTGCGTCATCCCTTTTTCCGGCGACGCTGCCGGCTCTTCTCTCGAATCTCTTCGAAGACGGTCTCGCCGGGGATGCGCTCACCGCGCGCGAGTTGCTCGTTCCCGGCGCGGATGGCGCGGCGCATCTCCTCGACGCGAATCTCTTGCATGCGGTCTCGCTCCTCGAGCAGACGAAGCGCTTCGCGCACGACTTCGCTGGCGGACAGGTAGCGCCCGGTTCCGACCTTGCTGTTTACGAGGTCCTCGAGCTCCTTCGTGAGGGAGACGTTCATGCCGCCATTTTACCGCGGAATAGCCAAGTTTGTCAAAGTTCGCTATTAGCCGACCAGGGAAGCGAGGAGGGGACCGAGCTTATCGAGGGCACCCGAGGCGAGCACATTTCCCGCAGCCCCCTCGAGCACGGTTCGTATGGACCGTGCCGCCTCGCTCCGGATTGCCCGCTTCGGGGCAGGGGACTCGACCTGGGCGATGATGGTCTGCGCGTCGGCCTCGAGCTCCTCGCGGCGCTCGGGGGAAAGTCCGAGTCGTCCGGACGCTGCGAGAAGCTCCCGAAGCGCGCCGGCGACGGCTGCACCGTCGAGCCCCCTAAAAGTTCTGCGGCGCTCCCGGTGAGCCGGCCTGGATGGCCGACCCAGTGATGGCGCCGTAGAAGTTGGTGACGCTGTAATGAATACTTGACGCGGTCTGCTTCTCCTCGGTGGAGAAGCTCATGCCCTGGCCGACGATGCCGTCCTTCTCCAGGCGGAGGGCCCACTCCAAGACGATGTTCTTCACGGAGTTCAGCACACCGATGAGCTGATGAGTTGGAACGTGGAGCGCTGGAGGTTCAGGACACCCGGCACCCTTCATGAGCTGAACCTGCACCTCGGGGGTGTAGGAGATGATGAGTCCCTCGGGATGGGCTTGGACGAGGCTCTCGAGCTCGGCAATCGGTCGAGCGGTGGGCATCCGCGAATAGACCCGGTTCAAGCGCGCGGCGTCGGGCCCGGTGAAGATGACGGGGATGTAGCGGCCAGGAACAGCCGCTCTCACCTCGCCATGAAGAATTCGGTACTCGGGATAGGCGGTGTAGTCATCCGTCGAGGGATAACCGCTCAGCTCTTGGGTGAGCCACCGTTCGAAATCCGCGACGTCGAGCTTCTTTGCAACGACGAGCGCCTTTCGCAGCAGGTCAACGAGCGAGACCTGCGGCGAGAGCGCATCGCGCTGAAGCTCTTCGACGAGGGACGACATCTCGGCGCCTCGCGGTCCTCTACGCCTTGCTGACCGCTCCGCTCTCGAAACCACTGAACGAGCGTGAGGGCGAGGTGCAGCGCGGACTGGGCCTCTTCGAGTGTGACGTTTGCCGGAACGGACTCGTCCGGCGTGCCGTGGCGGTCTTGCGGGAGCGTTTATCACCGTTTCGGCTCCTCGCGTGACGGTCTTGTCGATGCGACGCTCGAGCTTGTCGCCGT
The DNA here is from genome assembly GCA_016874795.1 of Deltaproteobacteria bacterium. Classification (GTDB taxonomy): domain Bacteria; phylum Desulfobacterota; class Binatia; order UBA12015; family UBA12015; genus VGTG01. The sequence goes on from VGTG01000051.1 coordinate 8,111, forward strand.
ACTGGCTGACGCGGAAGGAAAAGCTCGCTTCCGCGAAGGCCTGCTCAAGACGGGCCGGCAGGTCCCTGCCCTGGGTCGTCCACGGGAGCAAGCCGAGCAAGCAGTCCAGGAGGTCGAGCGCGTAGACGGTGCTTCGCTCCATCGGGGCGAGCAAGTCGAAAATCGAGCCTTTGAAGCCTTTGCTTCGGTCCACGTTAATCCGAAGCCGCCGCTCGAGGACGCCGAAGATGTCTGGATGTTGTCCGTGCATGTCGTTTTGGAGCGCCTCCACGGCGTCGACTACCCACTGGAAGAGGGAGGGCAACATCCAGTTGGGAATCTCGTCGAGTAGCGCGTCGTATTCCGCGCGTGTGTGACGAACCCCTTCGGAAGTGCTGCCGGAGCTCGACGTCCGCGTCGAGGAGCTCTTCGCGGACCTCGACTGAGGGAACCGCCTCAGTCGGCGGCGGCCCCCTCCAGCGTCACTTCCTCGGCCTCTTCCTCCGGGATCGTCTGATACGTGGGCGTCAGGCGCGCGAGCGCGTCGGCGGCGCTCTGCCGGCTCGCATCGAGACGCGCGATCTCGTCGCGCAGCGCCTGCAGGTTCGCGAGCTCCTCCTCCGCCGACTCGAAGCGAGAAGCGTTCTCCTTCGAGATTTTGCGCAGGCGCTCGTGCACCTGCCCGGAGACCGCGGCGACGTGGGCGCCGTAGACCTCCCCCGTCACGCGGGCGAGCGTCTCCGCGAAGAAGAGGTCGATCCGCGTGCGGATCGCCTCGCCGAGCGCGACGCGGCCGGCGCCGAGCCGCTTGTGCTTGACCTCGCGCGGGATGCGGCGCGCCGGCGTGTCGTTCGGACCGAACACCGCACGGCGCACGGCGGCCTGGCTCCGGAAGAGCAGCCAGTCGACCCAGCGACGGCGCACCGGGATGAGGCGCGTCGGGATCTCGGGGACGACGGACCGCAACTCCGCGGCCGAGTGCACCGTGCCGCGCAGCTCGCGCGCGATCGCCGCGACCGAAAGGCCGACGTGCTCGAGATCGTCGCTCGTGTCGCGTCGCACCATCGCGCCGCCGACGTCGCTTCCGAGCACGGTCGCGGCCACGTCCGAAGCGTTCGCGACCAGCTCGTCGCGGCACGCCCCGAGGACGCCGCCGAGCTCGTCGCGAAGAAGCGAAACGAAGCTCTCGTCGCCGTCGTACCAGCGGGCGAGCGCGCCCTCCGCGGCTTCCGCGGTCTTGCGCCGCAAATCCCCGCTTCGCTCGCGCGTGATGCGCACGACGTCGTCGCGCATCTTCGCGAGCGTTTCCTCCCAGGGAAACTCCTCGAGACGGCGCGCCGCCTCGAGGACGCTCCGCGAGCGGTCGATCTCCGCCTTGCGGCGCTCGATCTCTCGGCCGAGCTCGACGACCGGCGGAGAGAGGCAGACGCGCTCGAGAGCGGACGTCAGATAGCTCCCCTGTCGCAAGCTGTCGCCGAGGAACGCCGCCAGGTACTCGGTGCTGTTCAGGTAGTGCGTCAGGTCGGTCGTGAACTCGCCGAACGCCGCGAGCGTCGGCGGAAGCGCCTCGCCGTCGACGGCCATCTCCGGGCCGCGCAGACGGCGGCTTGCCGCGCTCAGGAGGTCGATCGGGTAGATCTTGAGCCGCCCCTCCTCCCACGCCGCCTTGAGCTCGGCGTTCATCGCGAGGCTCTCGAACGCCTCGATGATGCGGCCCGGGTCGCGGCCCTCGAGGCTCGGGCCGAGATTGCCGTCCGGCTGCAGGTCCCGCTTCGTCGTGTCGAGGTTGACGATCAGGAAGATGCGGCTGAAGAGGCGAAGCAGGTCGGAGAACTCGTCGAAGACCTGCTCGAGGAACAGGTTGTCCGTCTTCACGACGAAGATCGCGCTCGCGGCGGAGTCGCGGAACTCGCGCGTCATCAGGTCGTAGCCGAACTTCATCCGGCTGTAGAGGCCCGGCGTGTCGACGAGGACCGCACCGGACTCGGCGAGCGGCTCGGCCGGCATCCGCACGTCGACCCGCCGCAGTGCGCGCGGCATGTGCGTCGCCGGGTCGAAGTCCTCGCCGCGTCCCTCGACGTCGCGGATGGCGCGCGCGAGGTCCGCGTGCGCGCGGCCCATCAGGGTCCGCATCGAGTCGAGGTCGCGGAACGGCTCGGAGCTCCCGTCGTACCGCGTGATCTGGAAGGCCGGCTTCGCCGCGTGCGCGACGTAGACCATGCACGGGTACGCCGGAAGCGTCGTCACCTCGCTGACGTAGGCCGCGGAGAGCCCGTTCATGAGCGTCGACTTCCCGCTCTTCAGCGGGCCGAAGATGATCACGTAGGCTTGTTGCCCCGCCACCTTCTCGACGAGGGTCCGGATCTGGTGTCGCAGGTCGATGATCTCGGGAAGAAGCCGCTTGAGCGGCGTACCGCCTTCGAGGCGGGCGAGCTGGTCGGCGAAGCGATCCAACGGCACGAGCAGCGGGCGAACGCGCTCTCCGAACTCTTCGCAAAACTGGCTGAGGATCGTCTTCATCGGGCACACCTTGCCATCCTGCGGGCGGGACCGAAAGGCTGCGCGAGAAAATCGCGAGAGTTTCGCGAGAGTTTCGCGGGACTTCTGCCGCTCAGCGCTCGGTCGGAGAGGTGCCCGAGATCGTTGGCTCCCTCCGTCGCACGATGTGCGCAGCCTGTGGATAGGCTGTGGAAAGGACGTCGGAGAGCGCGGACTGTACGATCGCCGTCAGCCGCTCGGCGAACACCGGGCTCTCGCCCGGGGACTCGCGCTGAAACGCGACCACCTCCGCGAAGCGATCCGTGCGAGCGCGCAGCGCGGCTTCGACGAGCGCGTTCCAGCGCTCGGGGTTTCCGGTGTCGCGCCATTCCCCGCGGCCGCGCCCGAAGTGGGCGACCGCGAGATAGCGAAGGAGCGATTGGCGAAGGAGCTGATCGAGGAACTCGAGCGCCCAGCGCACCTCGGGCGTCTCGTCGCCGCGTACGAACTGGTATCCGCGGCGGAGCCCCATCGCGCCGGCAGCGCCGAGGATCGCGCCGGCGACCGCTCCGCCGCCGAACGAAAGTCCGGCGACCATCACGTCCGCGACGAGACCACCGGCGGCCCCGCCCATCGCGGCGCCGAGGATTCCGGCACGGGCCGAGCTCCATGCCACTTCACCGGGCAGGTCGAAATCCTCCTGCAGGCGCTCGCGAGCGTCGGTCTGATAGCGGCCGACGAGGCCGTGCTCGGCGATGAGATCGTCCATCAGCCGTCGCGTCGCTTCGTCGAGCCGCTCCGCGAGCGTCCGCATCGCGCGGCGCTTGTCGCCCTGCCCGACCCCTTGCCCCGGCACCGGCTCGCGATCGTCGATCGCCCCGGCGAGATACCCGCCGAGAGCGGCGCTGGCGCGCTCGAAGATCGCGAGGTTTCCCTCCTCCCAGGCGCGCGCGAGCGTCGTCGTCACCGCGCGCTTCTCGCCTTCGAGGAGACCCGCGACCCGCTCGAGGAGGACGCCCTCCTGCACCCAGCAGCGCGTGAACGCGTCGAGCGAGAGAACGTCGCGCACGATCGACCATGCGGCGAGCGCCTTCTTCCAGAGGTCGAGGGCGCGCGCGTCGCGTGCCGGATCGCCGTCGCCCGTCTGGTTCAGGAGGACGAGCACGGGCTTTCCGATCCAGCCGAGGAGCTCCATCTCGGGTGAAACGTAGCCGGCCTCCTCGGGATGCTCGGACGCGTTCACCAGATAGAGGACGACGTCCGCCTCGCCGCGGATGTTCCGGATCGCCTGCTGGCTGCAGAAGAGCGGACGGTCGCGGTAGCGGTCCCACACCTGATGGAGGAACCAGCCGAGCGGATTCCCCTCCTGCTTCAAGCGGCGCACGAGGCGCGCGGAGTCACCGAGCCCCGGAGTGTCCCAGAGCCGCAGGCACGCGTCGGGGAGCTTCACGAGGTCGTACGCTTCGCTCACCTCGGTCACGTGCGCCTGGTCGAGCACCTCGCCGACGTCGCTTCGGAGGAGCGTGCGCGCGAGCGTCGTCTTGCCGACGTTCGTGTGCGAGATCAGGCTCAACGTGACGAGCCGCACCTCAGGCTCCGAGGCCCGCGCGCGCAGCGGCGGGATTCGGCCAGAGCGCGGACTCCGCCCGCTCGACGAGACCCGGTGCCGGCGGGTGCGCGAGATCGACGGCGACGACCTGCATGCCGGCGCCGCGCACGACGCGATCCCAGGCGCGCAGCCGCTCGGCGGCGCGCCGATCCTCGTGGTCGCCGAACCGCGCGCGCCACGCGGCCGTGTCGACCAAGGCGAGGAGCTTCAGCCGGCCGCCGCCGATCTCCATCAGCTCTTCGAGATAGCGTCCGTGCACCTCACGCTCCGGGGACTGGTTCACACCGAACACCACGATCACGCACGCCGAGCCGTCCTCGCTCCTGGATTCGTAGTTCGCGTCGCCACCGTACGTCACGGTCGGCCGGACGTCGATCCGGGCTTCGAGGCCAAAGAGGTCGTGCAGGAGCTCGCGCAAGGCGCCCTGGCCCGAGGCGAGCTGGTAGCTGTACGGCTGCACCTCGATCGTGAGCGCCGCGCCGCGCTCCGACGTGAGGAGCGTGCGGAACGAGCCCTCGAGCGGCTCGACGTCGACGTTCCGCGCGAGACGGATCGAGCGCGCGAGCTCCACGAGCGCGAGCGCGAGCCGCGGCACGACGACGATGCCGGCGGTCGTCAACGCCCAGAGGTGTATCCAGATCGCCGCGGGTGCTGATCCGCTCGGCCCGGCCATGGCCTCGAGAGCGTCCGCGTCGGGAAGCGGGAAACCGAAGACCCCGGCTGCGGGTCCGAGGACGAGCCGCAGCAGAGCGGCGACGGTGTCCGCACCGAGGAACGTCGACTCCCAGGTCGCGCGGTACTCGAGGCCGAGCCCGCGGAGGTACATGCCCGCGACGACGCCCGTCGCGAGTGCCGCGGCGCCGAGATGCAGGAAGAGCCGCACGCGCGCGATCGCGAGCGAAGACGTCTTCCGCCACCACGCGTTCCAGTACGCCGCGAGCGCGTGCGAGGCGACGTCCGCCTGTCGGCGGTCGCCCGTGTACGCGCGGCCCTGCGCCCACGCGCCGAGCGACCACGCGAGCGAGCGAAGGGCGCCGCGCGGCGCTTCCTCGGAGCGATTCACGACCGCCTGCGGCGGCGCGTCCGCGTCCTCCGGAGCGGACACGGAGCGGGCGTGCCCGCGCGAGAAGAGCGCCTCGATCGCGAGAGCGAGATAGACGCCGAGATTCCACACGAGGAGCGTGAGGAGAGGAAACGCGAGCAGATTGATCCGCCGCGTCGGCCCGAGCGCGTTCGTCGAGAGACCGACGGCGAAGGCGATGCCGATCACGAGCACCGCGAAGCGCGGCGACACGCGTGTCCAGGCGAGAACGCGATCGATCCCGCCGACGCGCGAGCGGACGCGCTCCAGCAAGAGGGCCGCGCGGTGCCGCGCCTGCTCCTCGTACGGACCGCCCGCGGCGCGCGCCTCCGCGGTCGCGCGCTGTCGCTCGCGCGGCTCGAGAAGCGCGCCCTCCGGATCCGCCTCTTCGAAGGAGCGGGCGAGAAGCACCGCCTGAGCCGCGAGCTCTCGCATGCGCCACTGTAGAACAGGAAAACGTTCGCTGCTGCCACCCGGTCGCCGCCGCAAAGCGGCGTGCGTTCGGCTTGCAACGTCTCGCCCGAGGCGGCACCGTGCCCAGTGCACCGCATGGGGGACGAAGGGAGGTCCGACGTGAGTGTGGGGAAGCCGACGGACTGGGGGGAATGGAAGGCGCTCGAGCGCCATCACGCGGAGATCGCGGACTTGCACCTGCGCGACCTCTTCGCGCGCGAGGCCGACCGCGGCACGCGGCTCTCTCTCGAGGCGCTCGACCTCTACTTCGACTTCTCGAAGAACCGGCTGACGGACGAGACGCTCCGCCTGCTGCGCGCGCTCGCCGTCAAGGCGGATCTGAAACGTGGCATCGACGCGATGTTCTCCGGCGAGAAGATCAACTTCACCGAGAAGCGCGCGGTCCTGCACACCGCCCTGCGTGCGCCGCGCGACGCCGTGATCCGCGTCGATGGCGAGAACGTCGTACCCGGCGTCCACGCGGTCATCGACAAGATGGCCGACTTCGCGAACCGCGTGCGCAGTGGCGCTTGGAAGGGCCACACCGGGAAGCGCATCAAGAACGTGATCAACATCGGCATCGGCGGATCGGATCTCGGCCCGGCGATGGCGTACGAGGCGCTCCGCAAGTTCAGCGAGCGGTCGATGACGTTCCACTTCGTCTCGAACGTCGACGCGACGGACTTCGCCGAAGCCGTCCAGGGGCTCGACCCGGCCGAGACGCTCTTCATCGTCTCCTCGAAGACGTTCACGACGCTCGAGACGCTCGCGAACGCGCACACCGCGCGGAGCTGGGCGCTCGACGCGCTGAAGGACGAGAAGGCGATCGCGAAGCACTTCGTCGCCGTGTCGACGAACGCGAAGGAGGTCTCGAAGTTCGGCATCGACACCGAGAACATGTTCGAGTTCTGGGACTGGGTCGGCGGCCGCTACTCCTACGACTCCGCGATCGGCCTCTCCCTCGTGATCGCGGTCGGTCCCGATCGCTTCCGCGAGATGCTCGCGGGCTTCCACGCGATGGACGAGCACTTCCGCACGGCGCCGATCGAGAAGAACCTCCCGGTGACGCTCGGCCTGATCGGCCTCTGGTACAACGACTTCTTCGGCGCGCAGACGCAGTCGATCCTGCCCTACAACCAATATCTCTGGCGGCTGACCGCGTACCTCCAGCAGCTCGACATGGAGAGCAACGGGAAGTCGACCGATCGGGACGGCAACCCGATCACCGACTACCAGACGGGTCCGATCGTCTGGGGTCAGCCCGGAACGAACGGACAGCACGCGTACTACCAGCTCATCCATCAGGGGACGAAGCTGATCCCGTGCGACTTCATCGGCTTCTCGAAGGCTTCGAACGCGCTCGGCGAGCATCACGAGCTCCTGATGGCGAACTGCCTCGCGCAGACGGAGGCGCTCGCGTTCGGCAAGACCGCCGAGCAGGTGCGCGCGGAAGGCGTCGCCGAGGACGAGGTGCCGCACCGAACGTTCCGGGGCAACCATCCGACGAACACGATCCTCGTCAAGAACGAGCTGACGCCGCACATCCTCGGTCAGATCATCGCGCTCTACGAGCACAAGGTGTTCACGCAGGGCTGGATCTGGCGCATCAACTCGTTCGACCAGTGGGGCGTCGAGCTGGGCAAGGTCCTCGCGAAGCGGATCATCCCCGAGCTGCAGTCGAAGGAGCCGCCGAAGCTCGCGCACGACAGCTCGACGAACCGGCTGATCGAGCTCTTCCGGAAGTATCGCGACGCGTGACCGGCGGCGCACGGTGACGCGAAGGGCGGAAGCGGGCGACGGCGGCGAGCTACCGCCGGGCTGGGCGGGCTGGCGCGAGAGCCTCTTCTCTCTCTCGGCGCTGCGCCGTCACCTGGTGTGGCTCGTCGCCGCTTCGCTGTCGGGCCTCGGCGCCTACCTCTTCAACTTCGCGGAGCACCACGGCGAGGAGTTCCGCGCGTGGCTGATGGACATCTCGCCGTGGCTGCAGGCGGGGCTCGTCAGCATCTCTCTTCTCGTGATCTGCCCGCTGCGCGATCGCGTCTTCCCGGGGACGGAAGGGACCGGAATCCCGCAGACGATCGCGGCGCTGAAGATCGCCGACGGACCGGAGCGGGAGCAGGTCCTTTCGTTCCGGATCCTCCTGGGAAAGGCGATCCTCCTCGTGATGGCCCTCTTCGCGGGACCGACGATCGGCCGCGAGGGGCCGTCCGTGCACGTCGGGGCTTCGTGTCTCTACCTCGCGTCGCGCTTCGCGCGCTTTCCGCATCATCTGGTCGAGCGCGGGCTGATCCTCGGTGGCGGTGCCGCGGGAATCGCGGCGGCGTTCAATGCGCCTCTCGCGGGGATCGTGTTCGCGTTCGAGGAGATCGGGCGGTCCTTCGAAAAGAGCAACGCCGGGACGATCGTGCGGACCGTCTTGATCGCGTGCGTCGTGAACCTCGTCTTCCTCGGCGACTACATCTTCTACGGCCGCATCGGCGGCGGGCTGCATACGCTCGAAGAGTGGCTGCAGACGATCGTGATCGGAGCGGCGGGGGGCCTCCTCGGCGGCTCGTTCTCGCTCGGCGTCGTCGTTCTCAATCGGCGTCTCGCACCGCTTCGCTCGAAGCGGCCGCTCGTCGTGGCGGGCGGGCTCGGGCTGATCCTCGGTGCTCTCGGGATCGCCTCCGGCGGGCTCAGCTACGGCAGCGGCTATCCCGCCGCGGAGGCGATGCTGATGGAGGGACGCCAGTTCCCGCCGTGGCTCGCGCCGTCGGTATCGCTCGGCAACTTCGTCACGCTGTTGAGCGGCATCCCCGGCGGGCTCTTCGATCCGAGCTTGACGACCGGGGCGGCGCTGGGTCAGCTCTCGGTGCCGCTCTTTCCCGACTTCGATCCGCGCGCGCTCCTCCTCTTGTGGATGGTGTCGTACTTCACCGGCGTCGTGCAGTGCCCGATCACGGCCGTCGTCATCCTGATCGAGATGACCGACGCGCGCGCGTTGACGATCCCGCTCGGGATCGCCGCGATCGTCGCGTACGAAGTGTCGCGGCTCGTGTGCCGGACGGCGCTCTACGAGGCGCTGGCGCAAACGTTCCTCGAGCGCATGCGTGCGGGGGGTCCGGTTCGTTAGGCCGCATCTGCACCCAGGCTCAAGTTCGAGCCCCGGTCGAGATACGCCCTAACGAACCGGACCCCCTGCGAACTCGATCGCGAGGCGCGTTCCGTCGGCGAGCACGACCGTCACGGCGGCCGCCGTTCCGCCCTCACGATCGCGGGCGAAGAGCCGGCCGTCCCGCCACGCGAGCGGCTGCGCCGTGTCGCCGTCGAAGGCGATCCGGCCGCGCGCCGGGCGGACGCCGCGGCGCCAAGCGTCGCTCACCCAGACCTCGACCTCGCCGCCTCGTCGAGCTCGACGTGATGGTCGCCGACCATGCCGAGCTGACCGCCGTGGCGGGGCTCGTGATCGGCATGCGCTTCGGCGCGGCCGTCGACGTGCGCGTAGCGGGCGAACGAGATCACACCGAGCAGCAAGCCCGCGACGACGGCGAGAGCGATCCGACGGAAGCTCACCGCGCGCTCGGGCTTCGTGCGACGAGCAGCGTCAGCACCACGAGGGCGACTGCCGGCACGTAGACGCCCGGGAAGTCGATCCACCAGTGCTCGGGCCCGACGGGCCCGCGCGCGGTGTCGAGCACGTGCACGAGAGCGTGCAGCACCGAGAAGCCGGCTGCGGCGGCGCAAGCGGGCACGCGCCATCGTGGCACGAACGCGGACCAGACGAGTCCCGCACCGAGGAGGAAGAAGAAGCGAGAACGAATTTCGCGACCGTCGAGCCGGCTTCCGGCACGACCCGCTCTCAGCGGCGGGCGATCTGCGCGAACGGCACCACCTCGGCGGTCGGCGTCTCGACCTCGCCCTCCGCGAGGAAAAAGCGCCAGAAGACGAGCCCGAACGCCTTCCCTTCCGTGTCGATCCAGTTCGGATGACCGGGATCGCGGTGCGCGAGGACGATCCGGAAGCTTCCGTCCGGGTCGAGCGTCGTCTGCGCCCGGTTCCGCGAAACGGGACGGTTCGCGTAGTCGAGCGTCTGCGTGAAGCGGTTCCAGAGCGACACGTTCGCGAAGCGGCACTTCGGCCACCGCCCCTTCATGACGAGCGCGTCGTCCGGCCCGATCACGTACGGAGCCATCGAGTAGGTCGCGTCGAAGGCCGCGAGGCCGAAGTTGCTCGGCGTGATGGGCTTCGGGAACTGATTCGGAACGATCGAGACGAAGGCAGGCTGCTCGGCCTTCGCCATCGGCGGCTGCTCGAGCGTGCGGCTCTGGACGAACCGCGCCACGCGGCGGATGGCGCGCGCGATCGAAGCATCGCTCGGTGCCGGCGGAGGCGGCGTCTTCGGCTCGACGACCTCGATCTCCATGGCCGCGTGCCGCTTCGGATCGGCTGCCGCGGAGACCTCGTTCTCGTAGTAATGCCGCGTCGTGATGCGCGTCGCGGCCGGCTCGAGACCGAGCCAGTTCCGCGGCTGCTCGGGCCCGCCGAGGCGGATCTCGAAGCGGCCGTCGCGATCGACGTCGAAGCGCGTGTCGTTGATCACGCCGGAGGTGCGGCTCGCCATGTTGCCGGTGGCCGTGTCGCACTCGACGGTGATCGACACGTACACGGCGCCGTCCATCCGCCCGCGGACGACGTAGGTGTGCTCGGGGCTGACCTCGGCGTCGTAGTAGATCGCGTCCGCGTTGTCGCCGGTGAACTTGCGCGTCGGCGCGACGATCCGCTGGAAGCGCGGCCGCGTCGGATCGGCCTCGAAGTACGTCTTGATGCCGCCCTCGATCATGTGCATCAGCGCGCGATGCGCGTCGGCGACGTCGGCTTCGCCGAGCAGGTTCCACTCGGCGCTCGCCCAGCGGCGATCGACCTCGCCGAGGGTGTCGAGAAGCTCGCGGAACGCCCTCCGGCTCTCGGTCTGGATCTCGCTCATGCGGATAACCTCCCCTCGCGCGCCCGGCGCTGTCCGTCCTCTGGCGCTTCGTAGCGATCCTCGCCCGCCTCCGCTCCCGGCGGCGCCCTGCGCAGCTCGACCAGGATCCCGGAGAGATGAGACATCCCGGAAAGCGGCTCGATCGTCTCCGGTCCGTCACCCGCGAGGAGATTCGAATTGACCCCCGGATGCCGGCGCGCGTGCGGCAGGCCGTCCGCCTTCGCATGGCCCCAGCACTGCGGGATCGCGATCGTGCGCGGCATCATCTCGTCCGTCACGCGCGCGGGAATGCGGATACGCCCGTAGGCGGACTCCACCTCGACGAGGTCCTCGTCCGCGACGCCGACCCGCGCCGCGTCGTCCGGGCTCAGGTAGACGTAGTTCGTCCTCTCCCGGACCAGCTCCTCGCAGTTCGCCGAAGAGGTGTTCATGCGCCGGATCTCGCGCTTCCCGATCAGCTTCACCCGGTCCGCGTTGGCGATCTCGTCCTCATGGAGAGCTCCCGCCGTCGACTCGAAGCGCGCGACGATCGGCGGGGGAGCGAGCGCGACCTTGCCGTCGCGCGTGAGAACGCGGTCGGTCCCGAGGAAATCGCCGCCGTGGTGCGGGCAAGAGGATCCCGTGCGGGTGCTCGCGCGCCATCTTCTTCCGGCCCGGCAGGCCGCCCTTCCGCAGCATCCCGTCGAGCAGGAGACGTGTAGTGCGTGCTCGCCATCTCAATCCTCGAGAGCGACGCCGAAGTGCGCGATGTACGGCGCGAGGTCGGCCCGCAGCGACTCCGCCGTGAAGCCCCAGTCCTCCGGTGCGTAGCGATGGACACCGAACTTCCCCTTCGGCTTGTCCCGCAGATACGCGCGGATGCGCTCCGCGTGCTCCCGTCCGAGCTCCCTTCCCATCGCGGCGTAGGCGCGGGAAACCGCCTCGACGGGATCGCGCATCAGCCGGTCGAAGTGCACGTCGACGAACCGGTCCGTGAACGGCCCGCTCGTCCGCAGCTCCACCGTGTGGTTCAGCGCCCAGGAGAACGCCATCTCGATCGCCCCCGCGAGCGGCGCCACGTCGACGTGATCGGTCCGCAGCCACTGCACCATCGCGGTCGTGCTGACGGTCGAGGGCATCGCCTTCGCGGGATCGCGATGCGTCTGCACGATCCACGCGTCCGGATAGGTCGCGAACAGCGACTCGAGCGTCATCAGATGTCCCGGCGTCTTCAAGAGCCAGCTCCGCGGCTCCTCGTCGTGCTGCATCACCTGCAGCAGGCGCCGGTGGAAGTCGTACATCACCTCGATGTCGGGCGACCAGCCCGCGAGCTGCGCGACCATCAGCCAGTGCGAGCCCGCAAACGAGGGGATCGTCAAGGTGACGCACTCGACCGGCAGATCGGAGCGAAGCTCGTGGATCGCGGCGAACTCGGGCTGAACGTCGGCCCAGAGCTCCTGCTCGCACTCGCTCCAGGCATGTCGCTCGCCACGATCGCCGGGCGCCCTTCGCGGGAGCGGATGGATCCCTTCGCACGCGAGCGGAGCGCGCAGCTCCGGGTCGAGCGCCAGGAGCTCGAAGAGGATCGTCGTTCCCGAGCGCGCCGGACCGGTGATGACGACGGGCGCCGCGACCCGCTCTTCCGCGATGCGCGGATGCGCCGCGACCTCGCGCGTCAGGAGGAGCCGCGTGCGCAGCCCGCGCAGGAGCTCCTGTCGCGTCATCAGCCGTCCGACCACGTGCATCGGCGCCGCGTCGAGCGCGGAGACGAGCGCGGTGAAACGCGCGCGCCACTCGGGGTCGCCGAACGAACCGGACGATGCGGAAGACCCGGACGCCACCTCGCCGTCGAGCGAGTGCTCGGCTTCCGCGACGAGCGCCGGTCCGTCGAGAGGGACGATGCGACGGGCTTCGCCGCCGACCGAGTCGGCCATCGCGTTCACGCGACGGACCCAGTCCGGGCGGCGGTAACGCTCCGCCATCGGCCGCAGCGTTGCGGCGGGCTTCTCGTCCATCGCGTTGACACTACGTCACTCGCTGACATATCGTCAACCGGGGAGTCGAGCTTGGCCAGAACGGTGCGCAAGCAGAACGCGGAGCCGATCGAGACGCGGAGCGAGGTCGCTCCCGCGCGGGCTCTCCGGGTGCTTCCCGCGCGCGACGCGCAGGCGAACGAGCGTCGCCGCCAGCTCGTGCACGTCGCGAGCGATCTGATCGAGGAAGGGGGCGTCGACGCCGTCACGCTCCCGGCGGTCACGGAGCGCGCGGGCTGCGCCCGGACTCTCGTCTACCGCTACTTCGCCTCGCGCGAGGAGCTCCTCGTCGCGGTCCTGCGCGACTACTTCGAGCGTCTCGAAGCCCGCATCCCGAAGGCCGAGCTCCGAAGGGCGCTCGCCACGTTCTTCACGCCGAAGGGCCTCTCCGACGTCGAAGCGGCTCGCGGTCTCGTCGCGGTCTTCTGGGACGTGCAGATCGCCGCCGGGCTCGGCGGCGCCATCCTGCGCGTCACGCCGCTCTCGAATCCGCAGGTCCGGTCGCTGGTCGACGACGCGCGCCGGCGCTACGAGCGGCTCATCACGGACCCGATGAGCGCGATCGGGCTCTCCGCAGTGGAACGACAGGTCGCCGTGGACTCGATGATCGCGAGCATCGTCGGCCTCGCGCTGCGCTGGCGCGCCGGCGAGATCGACCGCCAGACGGCGATCGACCTGCAGGCGCGCGTCACGATCGGCCTGATGCGCGGCCTGGTCGACGGCAGGAAGCCGCGCGCCTCGAGAGCCGCTCGGCGGTCGCCGAAGAGCCGGACCAGGGCCTAGGTCCAGGGCTAGGTCCAGGGCTAGGTCCAGGGCCTAGCGTCGCGCGCTGCCGTCGAGCTGCTCGAGCAGCTCTCGCGACTCGACGAGATCGGCCGAATCGTCGGGCTCTCCCTCGAATCCCCCGTACACCCCGAGAAGAAGCTCTCCGCGCCTTCGCGGTCTTCTTTCGCTCGTGCCAGAAGCGGCTCAAGCTCGTCGCCGCGCGAAGCTCGAGCGTCTTCGCGTTCTGGCGGCGCGCGATCTCGAGCGCTTCGACGAAGCACGCTTCCGTCCGGACTTCTGTCCACTGCCGGACGAGCTCCGCGAACCCATGGCAGGCAACGGGCCATGAAAGGCGAAGGGACGCAAGACGGATCGTGCGGCGTAGCTTCGGCGGACTGCTACGCCTGCTCCGGTGACTCGCTCGCGCTACCGACCGGACGCGCCGCCCGACTACAGCCATCGCTTCCACGCCGGCAACGTGGGCGACGTCTGGAAGCACTGCGTGCTCGCCGAAGTCCTCCGCGGCGTCGGCGGGTCGTCGCGGCTCACGTACGTCGAGTCGCACGCGGGCGAAGGCTCCTACCGGCTCGCCTCGACCGGGGAATGGACGGAGGGGATCGGCCGCCTCTGGCGCGTCCGCGACGATCGCGTCGATCGCGTCGCTGCTTCGAGCGGCGGGACCGATGCGGTCTCGCGCTACGTCGATCTCGTCCGCCGCCTCGGCAGCGGCGACGAGCGGCCGGAGACCTACCCGGGCTCGCCCGTCCTCGCGCGCGCTCTCCTCGGATCCGAAGCGCGCCTCGTCCTGCACGAGCAGGAGCCCGACGCCTTCGGTCGGCTCGAGCGCGAGCTCGCAGGGGATCCATACGCGCAGCTCCACTGCGACGACGGGCTCGCTGCGCTCACGAACGACGTGCACGCCGCCGAAGCCGACGGCAGCAACATCGTCGCTCTCGTCGATCCGCCCTACGGGCAGAAGAGGGACTGGCGCGACGTCACCGCGGCGCTGACCGAAGCGGCGACGGCTTCGAAGCGAGCGCGCCTCCTCCTCTGGTATCCCGTCAAGAGCCTGACGCGCCCGAACGCGATGCGTGCGGAGCTCGAGTCCGCGGGCGTCGCCGCGACTCTGCTCGAGCTGATCACGACGCCGCTCGAGCACCAGCGACAACGCCTGAACGGCAGCGGCGTGATCCTCGTCCGTCCGCCGGCGGGCGCCGTCGAGGCGCTCGCGGCCGCCGCGGCCGTGCTCGGACCGCGTTGCGCGACGCGGAGCGACACCTGGTGGCTCCGCGTGCTCGCTTGGGCGGGCCGCTGAAGAGCTACTTCTTCGGTGCGCCGCGCGGGGTCATGTCGAGATCCGGCGGCGGCTCGGAGGGAAGCTTCCAGCGGATGTACGGCTTCTCCTTCAGCTCGTGGTACGCGTTGGCCATGTCGATGGCCTCGTGGAAGAGCTTCTCGAACGTGGCGAAGTCCTCGGCCTTGATCGGCGCCTCGAGCTTTCTCCAGTTCTCTTCGATGTACTGGTTCAGCGCGTCCTGGTGCTTCGGCCGCATGAACGCGCCGAGCTCCATCAGACCCGTGATCTCCTTCCACTGGAACTTCGCCATCGGCCAGTTCTGTGCCTTGGCGGCGTAGTAGAGCTTCCAGGTGCGCGCTCCGATCTCGGGCATGATCCGCGCGAGACCCGGCTGGATCGTCGCCATGTCCTCGATCGTCATCGAGTTCTTGCCGCTCCAGAACGAGAGCGCCTTGATCTTTGCTTCGAGTTCTTCGTCCGTCATCGAGATCCCTCCCGGTTGCAGAGTCGGCCACCCCGCGCACGGCGGGACGGGTCTGCTTATCGAACCCCCGCGACGGCTGCCACGCCGCGCCGCGGTGCTCGGGCTGGTGCTTTGCGCGCTCCTCGCGCCCTGCGCACCTCGCAGCGCCGCCGAGGAACCCAAGCCGACGCACGCCGAGACGATGGTCGTCACGGGCAGCCGAAGTCCGCAGCCGCTCGCGCGCGTGCCCGCTTCGATCAGCGTCGTCCTGGACGAAGCGATTCGAAGGGCGCGCCCCACGATCGGGCTCGACGAGTCCTTGAACCGCGTCCCCGGCGTCTTCGTGCAGAACAGCGGCAACTTCGCCCAGGACTTCCGGCTGCAGATCCGCGGCTTCGGAACACGCGCCGCGTTCGGCATCCGCGAGGTCACGCTGATGGTCGACGGCCTCCCGGAAACGCTTCCGGACGGACAGACGCAGGTCGACACGCTCGAGCTCGCCTCGATCCAGAGCATCGAGGTGCTGCGCGGTCCAGGCGCGGCGCTGTACGGAAACGCGGCCGGCGGCGTGATCCAGATCTCGACGGTCGATCCGCCCGAGACGCCGGGCGTCGATCTGCGCGTCCTGGGCGGGTCGTTCGGGCTCGCAAAGGTCGTCGCGAGCGCCGGCGCGCAGGGCGACACCCTCGGCGGGATCGTCACGGGATCGTACTTCCAGGTCGACGGGTACCGCGATCACAGCGCGGCGCGCGCCGAGACGCTCGTCGGACGGCTCGTCTGGGACGTCGTCGATGGAACGGAGATCCAGCTCCTCGTCGACGCGGTCGACGCTCCTCTCGCCGACGACCCGGGCGGCCTCACGAGCGAGGACGCCAACGCGAATCCGCGTGCAGCACGCGAGCTGAACGTCCTGCTCGACGCCGGCGAGTCCCTCCGTCAAGCACGCGTCGGCGCGACGAGCGAGACCATCTTCGACGAAGGAGTGCTGAACGCGTACGCGTTCCTCCTCTATCGCGACTTCCAGACGCTGCTTCCGACGCCTCCCGAGCTCGGAGACGGCTTCGTCGAGTTCGACCGGCTCGGCCCCGGCGCGGGCGTCCGCTGGACGTGGGAGGAGCCGATCCTCGGCTGGCCGCAAGCGCTGACGATCGGCACGGATCTCCAGCACCAGCGCGACGACCGGCAGCGCTACGCGAACGTCCTCGGCACCAAGGGCGCTCTCGGCCTCGACCAGATCGAGAAGGTGACGGGCGGCGGCGTGTACGCGCGCGAGGTCGTGTCCCTCGGGTCCTCGGTCGAGGTCAGCGGCGCTCTCCGGTACGACGCGGTCCACTACGCGGTCGACGTCGAGTTCCCCGAGGACAGCGGCGACTCCGGCACGCGCTTGATGGACGCATGGAGCCCCGGCGGCGGCATCGCGTACATGCCCGTGGACGGTCTGACCTTCTTCGGCAACGTCGCGACGGCGTTCCAGGTCCCGACGACGACGGAGCTCGTGAACCCGGTCGGCCCCGGCTTCAATCCCGACATCGAGCCGCAGACCGCGCGCAGCTACGAGATCGGGATCCGCGCGAGCGTCTCCCTCCTCGACATCGGCCTCTCGCTCTACCGGATCGACCTGAAGGACGAGCTCGTCCCGTTCGAGATCCCGGGCGGACGCGTCGCGTTCCGCAACGCCGGGGAGTCGCGCCGTTACGGCGTCGAGCTCGAGTGGGAGAGCGAGCTGCCGTGGAGCTTGACGTGGAGCGGCGCCGTCACCGCGCTCGACGCGCACTACCTGCAGTACACGACGGACGTCGGCAACTTCGACGGGAACCGCGAGCCGGGAATCCCGCCTTACCTCGTCTACCAGGAGATCCTCTGGGGCGACGCGACGGGCTTTCACGCCGCGATCGAGTCGTACCTCGTCGGCGGCTACTTCGTCGACGACGCGAACTCGGCGAGCACGCCCGGATACGGTCTGCTGAACCTGCGCTTCGGATGGGTCGGCGAGGTCGGAGGCTGGCTGGTCGCGCCGTTCGTCGGCCTGATGAACCTGACGGACGCGCGGTACGACGGTACCGTCCGCTTGAACGCGATCGGCGGGCGCTACTACGAGCCGGCCCCCGGCTTCAACGTGTTCGGCGGGATCGAGCTGCACCCGCCGAGCTGAGGTGCGCAAAGCTCAGGCGGCGGGCTCGTCCCCGTCGTCGCTCGCCTCCGGGAATCGCGCCTCGAGGAGGCCGACCAGGAGACGGCAGACGTCCGTCGTCGTCAGGATGCCGACGAGCTTCCCGTGCCGCTCGATCAGGACGGACCCGATCTGACGGTCGGCCATCTCGCGCGCGACGACGTCGAGCGGTGTGTCGTCGTCGACGACGAAAGGATCCATCGTGCAGGCGAGCCGCACGGTGCCCGCGGTCGCCGCGGAGCCCGGATGGAGCACGAGGCGCAGGTCGCGCTCCGTCAGGATGCCGACGAGCGCGTCGTTCTCCGTCACCGGCAGGTGTCGGACGTCGTGCTCGAGCATCATCGCCCACGCGTCCGCCAGCGTGGCGTCGATGTCGACCGAGTAGGGGAACGTCGTCATCGCCACCTTCACCGTCGGCATGTGCCGGAGGGACTCGAAGTGCAGCATGGCCCTTCTCTACCACTTCGTGGCCGTCGCGCCGACCCGGCCGCACGACCCTCAAGGGCGAGCGCCGAGCTGCCGATGAGCTTCCAGGCGCGGGGTCGGGGTGTCCCCGCCAGCGGAAGGGCGAGAGCGTGGCTGCCGAGACGACCAAGGTGCTTCTGGTCGAGGACGATCCGAGCGCCGCGACGCGGACGACGCGGTGGCTTCGCGACGGGCCGCGCGGCCGGTACGAGCTCGCCGTCGCTCGCGACCTCGGCTCGGCGCTGGCGCGCCTCCGCGAGGAATCCTTCGACGCGATCCTCCTCGCCCTCCCGATTCCGGACGCGCCGGGACTCGAGGGTCTCGCGCGGATCCAGAACGAGGATCCGAAGGTCCCCGTGATCGTCGTCGTCGAGCCGGACGATTTCGGATCGGCGGAGACCGCCGTCGAGCGCGGCGCCGCGGATTGCCTCCGCAGCGACGAGCGTCGATCGCCCGCGCTCGCGCGCTCGCTGCGCTACGCGGTGGAACGACGCCGCACCGCGGAGCGGCTCGAGTTCCTGACCCGCTGCGATCCGCTCACCGGGCTCACGAACCGCCCGTACTTCCAGGAGCGTCTCCGCGAGTCACTCGCGCGCACGAGCCGCGCCGAGAGGACGCTCGCGCTCTTCTACGTCGAGATCGACGACTTCAAGCGCATCAACAGCACACTCGGCCACGCCGCGGGGGACGCGGTCCTCGCCGAGATCGGCGGGCGCCTCCGGCGCGAGCTCCGTCCGTACGACGTCCTCGCGCGCATCGGTGGGGACGAGTTCGGGATCGTCGCGGAGGACGTCTCGGAAGCCCGCGACGCCGCCCGCCTCGCGCAGAGGCTGTGCGAAGTCCTGCAAGAGCCGCTCTCCTCGAATCGCGCGGGGGCACGCCTCACGGCGAGCGTCGGCATCGCGATCTTCCCCTTCGACGGAAACGATGCCGCGACGCTCCTCCGCAACGCGGAGCTCGCGATGTACCGCGCGAAGCGCGCCGGCGGCGCACAGCCGGCGTTCTTCGCACCCGTGCTCGGCGAGCGGATCCACGAGCAGCTCGCGCTCGAGGGCGAGCTCCGGCGCGCGCTCGCCGCGGGCGAGCTCGTGCTGCACTACCAGCCGCTGATCGACCTGCAGACCGGCCGTCTGAACGGCCTCGAAGCGCTCGTGCGCTGGCAGCATCCGACGCGCGGGCTCCTGCCGCCCGCCGCGTTCCTGCCGCTCGCGGAGAAGACCGGCCTCATCGTCGACGTCGGCGAGTGGATCCTCTGGACCGCGTGCACGCAGCGCCGCGCGTGGCAGCGCGACGGCATCGTCCCGGGACGGGTCGCGGTGAACCTCTCGCCACGCCAGCTCCACGGCGACCGCTTCGTCCCGACCGTCGCGAGCATCCTCGAGCGCACCGGCCTCCCCGGCGCGCTCCTCGAGATGGAGGTCGCGGAAGACCTGCTCGTTCCCGACGACATCGGACGCCGCGCGCTGACCGGGCTCCGCAAGCTCGGAATTCGCCTCTCGATCGACGACTTCGGAACGGGCTACTCGTCGCTCGCGTATCTCCAGAGCCTGCCGGTCGACGCCGTCAAGATCGACCAGCGCTTCGTCGCGGGCCTGGACGGCGATCACGGCAGCCGGGTGATCGTGCGCGCGGTGATCTCGCTCGCGCACGAGCTCGGCCTCGCGGTCGTCGGAGAGGGCGTCGAGACTCCGAAGCAGCTCGAGTTCCTTCGCGAGCACGGCTGCGACACCGCGCAGGGCTTCCTTCTCTGCCCGCCGCTTCCCGCGGACGAGGTTCCGTCCTGGGCTCCGCCGGAGGTGCCCGCGGATCCCGAGCACGGCCCGCGCCGTCCCGCCGAGGTGTAGACCCGATCGGAGTGTCGGCCGCCTCTCCTTCGCGTAAGGAGAGAGCTTGCTCGACCACTCGGCATCCGAAGCCGAAGCGTCGCGACGCGCTTCGCGCGAAGGACCGTTCGACGCCGTCGTCGTCGGCGCGGGCCCGAACGGTCTCGCCGCCGGGATCGAGCTCGCGCGGGCGGGAGCATCGGTCGCGGTGCTCGAGGGCGGCGACACGATCGGCGGCGGAACGCGCGTCGCCGAGCTCACGCTTCCCGGATTCGTCCACGACGTCTGCTCGGGCGCGCATCCGATGGGGATCCTCTCGCCGTTCTTCCGCGAGCTGCCGATGGCGAAGCACGGGCTCGAGTGGGTCCTGCCGGGCGCTTCCGTCGCGCACCCGCGCGAAGGCGCGCCGGCGGTGCTCCTCTGGCGCTCGCTCGAGCGCACGTGCGCGGAGCTCGGCCGCGACGCCGCACGCTACCGTCGCATGATCGAGCCGTTCCTCGTCGAACCGCACGCTCTCCTGCGCGACCTCCTCGGTCCGCTCCGCTTTCCCGAGCGACCCGTCGACTTCGTGCGCTTCGGCGCGCTCGCGCTCTGGCCCGCGACCTGGGTCGCGCGCGCTCTCTTTCGAGAGGAGCCCGCGCGCTCTCTCTTCGCGGGCTGCGCCGCGCACTCGATCCTGCCGCTCTCGCAGCCCGCGACCGCCGCACTCGGTCTGATCTTCGCGATCACGGCGCACGTCGCGGAGTGGCCGGTCGCCCGTGGCGGCTCCGCCGCGATCACGAACGCTCTCGCGCGCTACTTCGAGTCGCTCGGCGGATCGATCCGCACGAGCCATCCGGTGCGAACGGCGGCGGATCTTCCGCCGGCGCGATCGTTCCTCTTCGACACGGACCCACGGCAGCTCGCCGACGTTGCGGGGCCGGCGCTTCCGAGCGGCTACGTCCGTCGGCTGCGCCGCTATCGCTACGGACCCGGTGTCTTCAAGATGGATTTCGCGCTCGACGGGCCGATCCCGTGGTCGGACCCGCGCTGCCTCGAGGCGTCGACGGTGCACGTCGGCGGGACGCTCGCGGAGATCGCTGCGAGCGAGCGCGCGATGTGGCGCGGGGAGCATTCCGAGCGGCCCTTCCTGATCGTCGTCCAGCAGAGCCAGTTCGACGCGAGCCGCGCCCCCGCGGGCAAGCACACCGGCTACGCGTACTGCCACGTCCCGCACGGCTCGACGGTCGACATGAGCGAGCGGATCGAGTCGCAGATCGAGCGCTTCGCGCCGGGCTTTCGCGAGCGCATCCTCGCACGCCATCGGATGACGACGATGGACCTGCAGCGCTCGAACCCGAACTACGTGGGCGGTGCGATCACGGGAGGAGCCGCGGACGTGACGCAGCTCTACACGCGGCCGGTCGCACGGCTCGATCCGTACTCGACGCCGAATCCACGCGTGTGGATCTGCTCGGCGGCGACGCCGCCCGGCGGCGGCGTGCACGGGATGTGCGGTTTTCATGCAGCGCGGAGCGTGCTGCGACGGCTCGATCGTCTGCCGGCCGGTCCGCTCGTCTGATCCGGTGGTCGAGCGGTATCGCGGCGAGGAGAGGCCCCTGCGGCTCGTCAAGTATTACAATCGCACCTCCAGAAGCGAACGAACTCCGGAACACCGCCTTGCCTTCAACCCTACGAAGGGATATGCGAATCCGAACGGTCGATGGGCGACGGCCATCTGGGAAAGGTCCGTAGAGACCCCCTCACGAGTGGCGAACGAGCCGCGCTGCCGGACAGGGCCGCAGAATGAACGACCCTCTTCGAGTCCTCCGAGCGTATTTCGGAATCGGGCTGCTGCTCTGCGTTGGCTGCGGCTCGTCGGGCGGCGGAGGCGCACCGTCGAGCGCGCCGCCGCCGGAGGAGCCCGGACCGGCGGCGCCAGCCGGGGACTCTCTGGGCTTCGTTTTCACGAGCTTCGGCTTCGACTACCCGAGCCACGACGAGGAGCCGTGCCCGCTGGGTTGGAATCTGAGCCCGCGCGAGGAGCAGGTGCAGACCGGGGTGCTGCCGCCGGACGATTGCCAGAACCCCGAGGCGAACCAGGATCCGGATTTCCTCACCCTCGAGGGATCAGGCCGGATACAGGGCTTTGATCTCGACGGGCTCGCTTCGACGAACGGGGCGCCGGTCGCTGGCGAGTGCCGTCACCAAGACTTCACGGGCCCAGCGGGTGAGCCGGGAGTCGACTATCAGCTCTGGCGGGCGATCGGCTGCATCCGCGGATTTCAGAGGGGCGGGATCGTCCAGAACGTACAGGACGATGCCGTGATCAACGGCGAGATGACGATCCTCCTCGAGCTGAGCGATATCGACGACCCGCGCAACGACGACGAGGTCCGGGTCCAGATCTTCGCCAGCACGGACTCTCCGCCGCTCGGGTCGGATGGCAAGGTGCTGCCCTACGGCTCGCTCGACGTGCACGAAGAGGCGCGCTTCCACAGCGAGACTGCGGTGGGACGGCTCGTCGACGGAGTCCTCCAGGCCGGGCCGATCGATCTGCTGCTGCGCCTGAACATCCAGATCGTCGACGCCGAGCTGCCGCTGCACGATGCGTGGGTGCGCGTCGAGCTCTTGCCCGACGGCTCCGCGCGCGGACAGATCCACGGCTACTGGCCGGTCGAAGCCGCCTACGAGGTGTTCGGCTACCAGGCCGGCTACGCCGCAGCCGACGCGCTCGCCTATACCTGTACCGGTCTCTATGCGGCGTTGAAGAGCCACGCCGACGGGGGCTTCGATCCCGCGTCGGGTGCCTGCTCGTCGCTCTCGACGATCTATCAGTTCACGGCGTTGCCGGCCTTCGTCGTCAAGTAGGTCGCGAGGCTGCCGGCCATGGTTGACGAGCGGTTCGCAACGCTGTCCGATCTCGATCTCGATCTCGAGCGGATCACGGCGTCGCGAGTCGCTGATCGTCCAGTGAAGATGCGCATGCAATCGAAGAGAAATCGTACGGCGGCTCTCGTCCTACTCTTCGCGTGGGTGCTGGGCTGCGGCGGCGGATCCGGTGGCTCGGCGACGGGTCCCGCACCGGGCGGGCCTGCCGATCCGCCACCCGGCGCCTCGCCGAACACCCCTCCGGACTTGCTTGCCGACGCCCCTCCCGTGAGCCCCGGGCCGGCCGCCATGCGGCGCCTCACCGAGGCGCAGTACCGCGCCAGCGTCGCGGATGTGCTCGGAGAGGACGTCGAGATCGGTGGGCGCTTCGAGCCGGACAGCCGCCGAGATGGTCTCCTCGCCGTCGGTACCTCGTTCGTGAGCGTCACGCCCGCCGGCTTCGAGCAATATGATGCGATCGCGCGCAGCGTCGCCGAGCAGGCGCTGGCTCCCGAGCGCCGCGCGGCGCTGGTCGCATGTCCCCCGGCCTCCGTTGCGGCGGCCGACGACGCCTGCGCGAGCGACTTCGTGCGCCGGTACGGGCGGCGCCTCCTGCGTCGTTCTCTGGCCGACGACGAGATCGCGCGCGGCGTCGCGGTCGCGCGCGAGACCGCGACGGCTCTCGGCGACTTCTACGCCGGCCTCGAGATGGCGCTCGCGACGCTTCTCCTCTCGCCCGAATTCCTCTTCCGCGTCGAGAACTCCGAGCCCGACCCCGACCATGCTGGACGCCAGCGGTTCACCAGCACGGCCATGGCCTCTCGCCTGAGCTATCTCCTTTGGAACACGGCCCCCGACGAAGACCTTCTCGCGGCCGGCGAGCGCGGTGACCTGGTGGACGACGCGCTGCTCGCCGCCGAGCTCGACCGCCTGCTGGACTCGCCGCGGCTCGAAGACGGCGTGCGCGTCTTCTTCTCGGATCTCTACGGCTTCGATCAAATCCGACAGGGGCTGGTGCGCAAGGACGCGACGCTGTTCCCGGCTTACAGCCAAGCGCTGATCGAGGACGCCGAGGAGCAGACGCTGCGCGTCGTCGCCGAGCACCTGGTGACCGAAGACGAGGACTATCGGGGGCTCTTCACGACGCGCCGGTCGTTCATGTCGCGGGCGCTCGGCGTGGTCTATCGGGTGCCCGTGGTGAGCGGCACGGGCTTCGAGCCCTACGAGTTTCCCGCGGGATCGGATCGCGCGGGGGTGCTGACCCATCTGAGCCTGCTCGCGCTGTACTCACATCCCGGGCGGAGCTCGCCGACGCTGCGCGGCAAGTTCGTACGCGAGGTGCTGCTCTGCCAGGACGTGCCGCCGCCGCCCGGCAACATCGACTTCTCGATGTTCGACGACCCGGCGAGCGGAACGCGCCGTACGGCGCGTGATCGCCTGCAGGCGCACAACGACAATCCCGCTTGTGCCGGCTGTCACGGGCTCATGGATCCGATCGGCCTCGGCCTCGAGAAGATGGACAGCATGGGCGCCTCCCGGGAGACCGAGAACGGCGCCGCGATCGATCCCTCTGGCCAGCTGAACGGGGTCGCCTTCGAAGATGCGATCGGCCTCGGCGAAGCCATGGCGGCGGACGAGCTGGTGGGCCCGTGCTTCGTGCGGAGCTTCCTCCGGTTCGCCGTGGGTCGCGAGGTCGCAGACGGCGAGGGGGAGCTCCTCGACTACGTGAACCAGCGGCTCGGCGAGTCCGGCTATCGGATGCGCGAGCTCATCCGGCTGATCGTCATGAGCGACGCGTTCCGCAGCACGTCGGGGCCGCGGCTCGCGGTCGAGGGCGAGGAGGCATCATGAGCCGCACGATCGATCGACGGACCTTCCTCCGCGGCGTGGCCGGAGGCGCCGCGATCTCGGTCGGGCTGCCGCTGCTCGACTGCTTCTTGAACGATTCTGGGACCGCTCTCGCGCAGGGTGGGCCGCTGCCGGTGCGCTTCGGCACCTGGTTCTGGGGCTGCGGCATGAACCCCCAGCGCTGGATCCCGACGACCGTCGGACCCGACTACGACCTGCCGCCCGAGTTGGCATCCTTGGCCGACGTCAAGCAATACGTGAACGTTCTGAGCGGCATGAACACGATCCTCGACGGTCGGCCCAACTACCCACACCAGACCGGGATCATGACGAACATCACGGGCACGGTGCCGGGTGCGGACGGCGAGGTCTCGGGCACCTCGCTCGACGTCCTGATCTCGCGCGCCATCGGCGGCGGAACTCGCTTTCGCTCGATCGAGATGGCCGCGACGGGTCGGCCGACGCAGACCTACAGCTTCGAGAGCGCGGGGGTGGCCAACCCGAGCGCCGTCTCGCCGCTCGATCTCTACTCGCGAATCTTCGGTGCCGGCTTCGCCGACCCGAACGATCGCGACTTCATGCCGGACCCCCGCCTGGTGCTGCGCCAGAGCGCGCTTTCCGCGATCCGGGACGACGCGGCGCGGCTCGAGCGCCGGCTCGGCAGCCACGACCGCCAGCGTCTCGACCAGTACTTCACGTCGCTCCGCCAGCTCGAGCAGCAGCTCGAGCTCTCACTGAGCGGGCCACCGCCGCTCGACGCCTGCGTCCGCCCGCCCGAGCCCAAGGGCGAGGATCTCGGCACCGATCTGCCGCAGACCGCGAAGACCCATCAGATGATGACCGAGCTGCTCGTGTTCGCGCTGCTCTGCGATCAGACGCGGGTATTCAACATGCTCTTCTCCTGGAGCCTCTCGGAGCTGCGCAACCCCGGCGCCGACATCTCGCACCACCAGCTCACCCACGACGAAGGCGTGGACGAGGAGCTCGGCTATCAGCCGAACGCCACCTTCTTTGCGCTCGCCTCGATGGAGGCATGGGCGGGCTTCGTCACTCGCCTCGCTTCGGAGCCCGAGGGGGCGGGCACGCTTCTCGACAACTGCCTGGTGATGGCGCACTCGGACTCGTCGTTCGCCAAGTCGCACGACGTCAATCTGATCCCGTTCATGACCGCCGGCAGCGCCGGTGGCCGGATCCGCTCCGGGATCCACGTGGCCGCTCCCGGTGATCCGACGACGCGCGTCGGCCTCACCATGCAGCAGGTGATGGGCCTCCCGGTGAGCGAGTTCGGGACCCGCTCGATGCTGACGAGCCAGCCGATCAGCGAGATCCTGACGTAGGACGACGGCGCCGCGCCTCGAGGTCTTCACCGCCGAGGAAAGGCTCGGGGAAGCCGCCCAGGCGGAGGAGATCCCGGATCAGTTCTCCGGCGCGGTTCCGCTCTCGTCCTGCTCGCGCCACCACGCGGAAAGATACGCGGCCGCAGCGAGGTAGAGGTGCTGCTCCTCGGGATCCGCGCGCGCGGCGTCGAGGCACGCGACCGTGTACTTCGCGAGATGCGCGTCGGGGTGGATCGCCGCGCGACTCGCGAGAGCGCCGACGAGGCGCGACTGGTCCTCACGCGACGCGTGCCAGACGCCGGCCGCGGCCTCCGCCGGCGAGCCCCCGAGAGCCTCGACCGGATCGGCGACGGACGGCGTCTCCGGCCGCCAGCGCGGATCGAGCTTGACGCGCCCGAGCACGGAGCGGAATCCGAGGACGTGAGTCGCCGCGACCGCGACGGCGGTGCGCGGATCGCGGCAAGCGCCCGCGATCCCGAGGACCGC
>VGTG01000052.1 GCA_016874795.1 Deltaproteobacteria bacterium
CCGCCGGAGAGTCGCTCGGAATCGTCGGGCCGAATGGGTCGGGGAAGTCGACGCTGCTCCGGCTCCTCGCCGGGACGGCGGTACCGACGACGGGCCGGGTGGAGGCTCGGGCGTCGCTCGCTTCGCTCCTCGACCTCGGGGCCGGCATCCAGGTGCTGGAGAGCGGGCGCCAAAATGCCGAAGCCCTGCTCGTGCTCCAGGCTGGACTGTCGCGCCGGGCAGCGCGCGAGCGCGTCCGCGAGGTGGAGGAGTTCGCCGACATCGGTGATTTTTTCGACCGTCCCGTACGGACGTACTCCGACGGCATGCGGCTCCGCCTGGGCTTCGCGTCGATCACGCTGCTCGAGCCCGAGGTCTTGATCACGGACGAGATCATCGTCGTCGGCGACGAGGCGTTTCAGCGGAAGTGTGCCCTCTGGATCGATCGCTTTCTCGCGCGCGGCGGCACGCTCGTCCTCTGCTCGCACGATCTCGCGCAAGTGCAGAGCCTCTGCGCGCGCTCTCTTTGGCTCGACGGCGGACGGCCGATCGAGATCGGCGAGACGCGCGACGTCGTCCGCCACTATCGCGAGGCGATGGGGGCTTCGGCCGCGGGAGGAGAGGAGGGCGGCGGCACTTCGGGCACGCGCCACGCCGTCGGCACGCTCGCGGGATTGCCGTTCGAGGTGGTCGACCTCCACATGCGCGACGGGGCGGGAAACGAGGTCCGTGAGCTCGAAGCTGGCGCGACCATCGTGGTCGAAGCCGACGTGCTCGCGCCGGCCGGGATTCCTCAGATCTTCATCGGAATCACGCGCGCCGATCTCACGCCGGTCTACGGCGTCGCGAGCGACATGGAAAGCGCCGTTCCGACGGCGCTCGGCGGAGGTCGGTATCGCTACCGCCTCCGCTTCGAGAAGCTACCGCTCACGGGAGGACGGTATCGTCTTCGCACGCACGCGCTCGACGAGACCGGAACTCGCCTCTACGATACCGTCGAGATCCCGTTCTCGGTTGCCGGCGACGACGGCGACGACGGCCTCGTCCGACTCGAAGCCGAGTGGCATCCGGACGAGTCATGAAGCTTCTCGCCGTCGTCGGGACGCGACCCGAGGCCATCAAGATGGCGCCGGTGATGCTCGAAGCGCGCCGTCGAGGGAGCGACGTCGAGGTATGCGCGACGGCGCAGCACCGGGGCATGCTCGATCAGGTTTTGCGCGTCTTCGGAATCACGCCGGAGCGCGACCTCGATCTGATGCGCCACGACCAGACGCTCGCGGACTTGAGCGCGCGCGCGCTGGTCGGGCTCGACGCGGTTCTCGCGGAGTCGCGTCCGGACTGGGTCCTCGTCCAGGGCGACACGACGACCGCGATGATCGCCGCGCTCGCCGCATTCTACCGACGAATCCCGGTCGGCCACGTCGAGGCGGGCCTGCGTACGCACGACCTCGATCGACCGTTCCCCGAGGAGCTGAACCGCGTGATCGCGGACGCGGTGAGCCGCGCGCGCTTCGTGCCGACCGAGGGCGCGCGTGAAAACCTCCTTCGCGAGGGCATCGCGGGCGACACGATCTACGTGACCGGCAACACCGTCGTCGACGCGCTCCAGAGCGTGCTCGCGAACGACGACCGCACGGCACCGATCCCGGGCGTGCCGGCGCTCCAAGCGGGCGAGCGGCTCGTCCTCGTGACGGCGCATCGGCGCGAGAGCTTCGGCGAGGGCATGCAATCGATCGCACGCGCGATCGCACGGATCGCCGCTCTACATTCGGACGTGCGCGTCGTGTACCCGGTCCATCCGAATCCGAGCGTGCGTGCCGTGATGGGGCAGGTGCTCGAAGGCTTCGAGCGTGTGCACCTGATCGAGCCGCTCGACTACCTTCCGTTCGTTCGAACGATGTCGCGCGCGCACGTGATCCTGAGCGACTCCGGCGGCGTGCAGGAAGAGGCGCCCTCTCTCGGCGTACCGGCGCTCGTGCTGCGTGAGACGACGGAGCGACCCGAAGCGGTCGCGGCGGGCGCGGTTCGGCTGGTCGGCGTCGACGAGGAGGCGATCGTCGCCTCGGCGGATCTCCTCCTGCGCGACCCGGGCGAGCACGCGCGGATGGCGCGTGCGATGAATCCGTACGGCGACGGGCGCGCTTCGGAGAGGATCCTCGCGATCCTGCGCGGCGAGCCCTGGGAGCCGTATCGGCCCGCCGGCATCGCGCCGAGCGAATGAGCACCGAGGTCCTCTACGCCGGGCAGCTCGTCGTCGTCCTGGTGGGAGGAGTGCTCGGAGGCTTCGCGCCGACTGCGGCGCTCCTCGCGGTCCTGATCGCGGCACCGATTCGCGTCGAGGTCTTCGCCGACGTCCAGATCGCGACTCTTCTCCTTCTCGGCGCCGTCGCCGGGCGAGCGCCTGCGATCGTGCGGGTGCTTCGCGAGGAGCCAGTGCTCCTCTTCGCGACGCTCGCATTCCCGCTCTGGATCGTCGCTTCGAGCGCCTGGGCGCACCAAGCGTGGTTCGTGTTCCCGCTCGCGGCGAAGTGGCTCGTCGTGACGCTTGCGGCCTGGCTCGCCGCGGCGGATCGCACCGCGGATCCGAGAATCCTCGTCGCGGGGGCCTTCGTCGCGATGGTGCCGCACGCCCTCTGGGGTGTCGGCGAGCGGCTGCAGATCATCACGCCGCTCGGCGAGCGCGAGGTTCTCGTAAACCGCGCGATCATCGTCGAGGGCGAGCTGCGCGGACGCGCGCTTTTCTGGCATCCAAACCGACTTGGCGAGTTCGTCGAGCAGATCGGGCTTTTCCTCGCCGGTGCGGGGCTCGGCGGCGTGCTGCCGTGGCTGTGTTCCGCGGGCGTCGCGATCGGCCTTCTCGGCGTGTGGGGCACGGGCTCGAACGGCAGCATGGCGACGCTCGGCGGCGGGATGCTCCTCGTCGCCGCGTGGATGTACGGGGCGCGCGCCTCCCTCCGCGTGAAGCGCGGCGCTCTCTGGCTCGGAGGACTCGCACTTCTCGGCGCAGCGGCGGTCGGCTACTGGGCGCTCCACACGCACGGTGGCCTCGGTCCGCGCACCCGCGTCTTCGCCTTCGCGGCGAACCTCATCCGCGAGCATCCGTGGCTCGGCGTCGGCGGCGGCAACTGGTCGCTGATCGTCGGAGCGGCCGACCTGAAGATGAGCCGCTTCTGGTTCCGGGGTCACGCGCACTCGCTGCCGCTGCACGTCTGGGCGGAGCTCGGCGCAATCGGCCTGGCGCTCGCGGCGGCGCTCTTCGCGGCGCCGCTCTGGTCGGCCGGGCGGCGTTTCGGCGGCGTGTCGCGAGCGTGGTACGGGATCGGAGTCGGCGCGGCGTTCGCGGTGCTCGGCCTCCTCGCGCACAACGTCGTGCACTACTTCCTCCGCGACGCCGTCGACGGGATCGTGATGGGGCTGCTGCTCGGAACGACGGTCGCCGTCGCCCGTCGCGAAGCGACTTCGCCGTGAGCCGTCTCGCGCTCGTCGGACCGGTCCACCCGCTGCGCGGCGGCATCGCGCAGCACACCGCAGGGATCGCGCTCGAAGCGCGACGCCGCGGCCACGACGTTCGCGTCTTCTCGTATCGCCGCCTCTACCCGAAGATTCTCTTCCCCGGGCGAACGCAGCTCGATCCGGGCGCGGCACCGATGGGTGTCCCGCGCGAGGTCGTCTCGGAGTCGATCGACTCGATCGCGCCGCGCTCATGGCTCGAGACCGCGCGCGAGGTCGCGGCGTGCCGGCCGAACGCGGTGTTCCTGCAGCGATGGCACCCGTTCTTCGCGCCGCCGCTCGCGCTCGTCGCTCGCCGTGCGCGCCGCGACCGCATTCCGATCGTCTGGCTCGTGCACAACGCGCGTCCGCACGAAGGAGCCGGCTGGCCCTGGGGCCCGCTCCTGACACTCGGCTTCGATCCGCGCGATACCTGCATCGTCCATGCGGAAGGAGAGCGCGCGACGCTCGCGGCGCTCGGCGTCGACTCCCCGGTGCGGCTCCTTCCCATGCCGACGCCTTCGCGCGTCGCGCGGATCGAGCGCGCCGAAGCGCGGCGCCGATTCGGGCTCGCGGACGACGTCGTGGTCTTTCTGTTCGTCGGCCACGTCCGCCGCTACAAGGGCGTCGACGTCTTGCTCGAGGCGCTCGCCCGCCTTCCCGCCGAGGGACGCGCGTGGTGCGCGATCATCGCCGGGGAGTGGTACGTCGACCGCGAGCCCGCGATCGAGCGAGCGCGCCTGCCGCCGCTCGCGGGCCGCGTACGAATCGACGACCGCTTCCTCCCCGAGCACGATCTGTCCGCGTATCTCTCGGCGGCGGACGCGGTCGTGCTGCCGTACCGCGCCGGGACGCAGTCCGCCGTCGTGCCGCTCGCGTATGCGCACGGACGACCCGTCGTCACCACGCGGGTCGGCGGGATCGCGGAAGCCCTGCGGGAGGGCGAGACCGGGCTTCTCGTGCCGCCGGAGGATCCGGCGGCGCTCGCCGCGGCTCTCGACCGGGTGCGCCGCGGCCATCCGTTCTCGGCGGCGGCGATCGCGGAAGCGCACGCGCGTGCTTCGTTCGAGCCGTTCCTCGACCTCTTCGAGGAGCTTCGTCGCTCCGCACGGCCCGACGCCGAAACTTGACGGTTCCGGCTTCGATTCCATACTTCGGAAGCGTGCGGATCGCTGTCGTGGTGCACGGCTACCCGCCCCTCGAGCGCGGCGGCGTCGAGCGCGTCGCCGCAGAGCAGGCGGAAGCCCTCGCGGCGCGCGGCCATCGCGTCGCGGTCTTCACGCGCGCGGTCGACCCGGCGGCGGCGGAGGGCTCGGTCCGCGTCGAGACGGTCGGCGGGGTCGCGGTGCGGCGGGTCGTCGTCCACGGGCGCTCTCGGTCGCCCTTTCGCGAGTACTACGAAGGCGGGTTTCTCGACGAAGCGTTCCGCGGCTTCCTCGAAGATCTGCGCCCGGACGTCGTCCACGTGCAGCATCTCGTCGGACTTTCGACGCGGCTCGTCTCTCTCGCCCGCGAGGCCGGGATCCCTTGCGTCGTTTCGCTGCACGACGCCTTCTACCTCTGCCATCGGCTCTTCCTGCTCGATCGCCACGGCCAGCGTTGCCCCGGTCCGGATGCCGGGCTTCGCTGCGTCGACTGTCTGGCCGAGCACGGCGTCGGCGAGGCCGTGCGCCAGCGGTACGACGCGATGGCGAAGACGCTTGCCGCGGCCGAAGCCGTCCTCGCACCGTCCCCGTCGCTCGCACGGCGCTACGAGGAAGAGATGCCGTTCCTGGCGGGCCGCATCGAGATCGTCGAGCCGGGTCTGGCGCGCGTGCCGGCGGCGCGCCTGCAGCCCTCGCGCAGCTCGGACGGTCTCCGGCTCCTCTTCATCGGTACGTGGCTTCCGCACAAGGGGCTCGACGTACTGATCGAAGCCGTCGCGCGGCTGCCCGCCGGGCGCGTGCAGCTCGAGATCCGGGGCGCGCCCGTCGCGGGAAGCGAGCGCTGGCTGGCGGATCTCCGCGAGCGGAGCGCGTCTCTGCCCGTCGCGTGGCGCGGCGAGTTTCCGCCGGAGGATCTCGAAGACGTCCTCGCCGCCGCGGACGTGCTCGTTCTACCGTCGCGCTGCGAGGAGTCGTGGTCGCGCGTCGCTCGCGAAGCGCGCGCCGCGGGCCTCGCGGTCATCGCGACGGCGACCGGCGGCCCCGCCGACTGGCTCGAGCACGAGCGCGACGCTCTCCTGACTGCTTCCGCGTCGGTGGAGGAGCTCGCTTCGGCGATCGAGCGGCTCGCGAACGACCGGGCGCTGCTCGAAGCCCTGTCGCGGCCGGTCGACGTCCCGACGGTCGAGGTGACCGCGGGCCGTCTCGAGCGCGTCTTCCACCGCGCGATCCAGCGCTCGTCGGGTCGAGCCCGCGAGCGCCCTCGCGTCACGGTCGCGTACGTGACGAAGAACGGGGAGCCGTGGATCGAGGACTCGCTTGGGGCCGTGCGCGCGCAGCGCGGCGACTTCGAGCTCGCGGAGATCCTCGCGATCGATTCGAGCTCGAGCGACGCGACCGTCTCGACCCTCGAGCGCCACGGCGCCCGCGTCGTGCGGATCCCGGCCGAGGAGTTCGGCCACGGCCGTACCCGAAACCTCGCCGCACGCGAGGCGCGCGGCGACGTCGTCGCGTTCCTGACGCAGGATGCTTCGCCCGCGAACGAGCGCTGGCTGGACGAGCTCGTTCGAGCGCTCGTGGAAGATCCGCTGCGCGCGGGCGTCTGGAGCCGACATCTGCCGCGCCCCGACTGCCATCCGATGGAGCGGCGCGTGATCGCCGAGCATCCGCCCTTCCAGGACGACGCGACGGGCGTGCGCGCGGCGCGCGGCAATCCCGACTACACGCTTCATCCCGAGCAGTACTACGTGTTCTCGAACAACGCCTCCGCGTTTCGCCGCGACGTTCTCTTGCGGTGGCCGTTTCCGGAGGTCGAGTTCGCCGAGGACCAGGCGTGGGCGAGGCGCGTGCTCGAGGCGGGCTGGAGAACGGCTCTCGTGCACGATTCCTTCGTCCGACACTCGCACGCGTACACGGCGTGGCAGAACCTCCGCCGCCACTTCGACCACGCGCGGGCGATGACGGAGGATCTCGGCCAG
The DNA here is from genome assembly GCA_016874795.1 of Deltaproteobacteria bacterium. GTDB lineage: Bacteria > Desulfobacterota > Binatia > UBA12015 > UBA12015 > VGTG01. Next base: position 6,590 of record VGTG01000052.1, read on the forward strand.
CGGGACGACTTCGGCCTCCTCGACGGCTGGCGCGCTTCTTTGCGCGAAGCGCGACGCGACCTCGAGTACTGTGCGCGCGACGAGGGCCGGCATCCGATCGCCGTCGGGCTTCGCTGGGGGATTCCGGCGACGCTCTATCATCTCGGTGCATTCGGCGGCCGCTGGCTCGGCGCGCGAGCGGGCGCGCTGCCGCGCCGTCTGCCGGCGTTCCTCTCCTTCCACGAGAGCGCGCGCGGCGCGCGGTGAGTCCTCGGCGACGAGCGATGAGCAGCGAAGTCCAGGTGAGCGTGATCGTGCCGAGCTACGAGCACGTCTCTTACGTCGCGGAAGCGGTGCGCAGCGCGCTCGCACAGGGGGGCGTGTCGCTCGAGGTGATCGCGATCGACGACGGCTCTCGCGACGACAGCCTCGAGGTGCTGCGTGCGATCGAGGACCCGCGGCTCGTGGTCCTCGCGCAGGAGAATCGAGGTCTCTCGCGAACGCTGAATCGCGGCCTCGCGCGGGCGCGCGGGCAATACGTCAAGATGCTTCCCTCCGACGACGCGCTCGTTCCGGGCGCGCTCGCCCGCCAGGTCGCTGTCGCCGCCTCGGAGCAGCTCGCTCTGGTCTTCTCGCTGCCGCTCGTCGTCGACTCGGGGGGACGCCCGCTCGCGGATCCGGCGCCCCAGGCATGGTTCGACGTCGAGGGGCGTGACGAGCGCGCTCTCCTTCGAGCGCTGGTCGAGCGAAATCCGCTCTGCGCGCCGGGAGCGCTCTTCGACCGTGTGGCCGCGCAGGCGGTCGGCGGCTTCGATCCCTCGCTTCGCGTCGCCCAGGACTATGATCTCTGGCTTCGGCTTCTACCGGGCCGCCGGGCTCGCCTTCTTCCCGAGCGGCTCGTGGCCGTGCGCTGGCACGGCGCGAACCAGAGCGCGGTCGCCGACGAGTCGACGGAGAGCGAGCGCGCGTACTCACTGATCGGCGCGATCGGCCGCCTCGGCCTCGACGGCCTCGCGGCGTACTTCGGAACGGGCGAAACGGAGCCTCCTGCGGTCGCCGAGCGCGCGATCGCGCTCGCCCGTGCGTTGCTGCGCTCGAATCTCCGCGAGACGTGGCCGTTCGCCCGCCGTCTTCTCGTCGAAGCCCGCTCGCTCGGCGCTTCGCTTCCCGCTGCGTCCGAGCTCGAGCCGCTCCTTCGTCTCGCGCCGGAGCTCGCACGCGAGGGCGAGTGGAGCGACGTCCGCGGCGGCGGCCGGAGCGACGGAGCGTCGTGAGGACGTCATGAGACGCCGGCGCGCGTTCCTGGCTCGGCTTCTCGGCCGTTCCCGGGGACGCGGCTCGCGAGCCGGCGAGCGCGGTCCTGCCGCGCCGCTCGCTCCGCCGGGACCGCGCGAAGACCACTGGCTCGTCGTGGCGACGGGCGAAGCGGTGACCTCGCGCCGGAGCGTCCGCATCGCCGAAGCGCTCGCCCGCACCGGCGCGCCCGTCGCGTGGGCGGGGCGTGTTGCGACGAACGCGCGAGGCTCCTTCGAAGCGCCTGCCGGTCCGGTCCAGGTGATCGACTCGTGGAGTGTCGCCTCGCTGCGCCTTCGCGTCGCCGCGACGGACGCACGCGTGCGGCTCTTGCTCGCCGGTGCCGACGGCGAGACCGTGGCGATCGCGCGCGAGGGTCGCGCTCGCGGCGCGCGTATCGCGTACGACGCTTCGCTGACGCCCGGCCGCGGTACGTACGAGATCGAAACGGAGCGCGCTCTCGTCTCGGACGCGGATGACTTGATCGCCGCCGACGTCCGGTTGGCGCGACACCTCTCCGGTCTCGCCGGCGGACGCCGGCTCGTGCACGTGCTCGGGGATCCGGGCGGTGATCCCGACGGAGACGGCTGGGACTCGATCGCACGATCGCTCGTGACCATCGGCGCAGCACCGACGACGACCGTCGTGTTCGCCGCCGCTTCCGCTCCGGACGCAACCGTCGCGACCGTCGAAGCCTTCGTAGCCGCACGCGTCGACACGGCGCACCGCATCGCCGTCGTGATCGGAGCCGACGATCCCGTCGACGAGAAGCTCGCCGCGCGCGAGTCCAGCGGTGAGATCCAGATCCTTCGCAGCGCGAGACCCGGCCGCCTCGCGGCGTGGAACCTGGGAGTCGTCGCGACCGGCGGCGAGATCGTCGTCCTCGCCGATTCGAGCGTGCGCCCGCGCGCCAGCGGCTGGCTCGACGCCGCAGTGGCGCGGCTCCGTGCGCACCGGGAGATCGGAGCCGTCGGACTGCGTGCTCTTCGGCCGCCCGGTGCCGGGTCGTCCGGCTTGGACGGCCGCGACGCCGGATCTCGCGTCGCGGCGCTCGATGCGAGCGGCCTCGTCGCGCCGCGCGCCGTGCTCGCGCGTTGCGGCGGCTTCGACGAGGATCTCACTTTCGACCGTCTCGCCGCGGTCGATCTTTCGTTCCGCATCCGTGAGCTCGGGCTCCGGGTCGACGTCTGCGACGCCCTGGGGCTCGAAGCCGTCGCGGCTCCGGCCGAGATCGAGCTCGATCGGCGCGCCGAGAAGGCCTGGCGCGCTCGCTGGGCGCATCGCCCGGCGTACCTCGCCGGCGACGCGACGCCGGAGGTATGAGGCGGTGCCGGAGCTGCCCGACGTCGAGCTCTATTGCGGGACGATCGCCGAGCGCGTTCTCGGAGAGCCGGTCGAGAAGCTCCGGCTCGCGAGCGCGTTCCTCCTTCGCTCGGTCGATCCGCCGGCGTCCGAGGTCATCGGCCGTCGGGTCACCGCCGTGCGCCGTCTCGGAAAGCGCCTCGTGCTGGCGCTCGAGGACGATCTCTTCCTCGTCTTCCATCTGATGATCGCCGGTCGCTTCCGCTGGGAGGCGCGTGGCGCGGAGCTGCCCGCCCGCATCGGCCTCGGTGCGCTCGACTTTCCGAACGGGAGCCTGATCGTCACCGAGGCGAGCAAGAAGAAGCGCGCCTCTCTCCACGTCGTCCGGGGCGCCGAAGCGCTCGCCGAGCACGATCCCGGCGGTCTCGAGGTGCTCGAGAGCGATCTGGCGGCGTTCGCCCGTGCTCTCCGCGAGGAGAACCACACGCTGAAGCGCGCGCTGACCGATCCGCGGCGCTTCTCCGGCATCGGCAACGCGTACTCGGACGAGATCCTGCACGCGGCGCGGCTCTCGCCGATCCAGCAGACGAAGAAGCTCGACGACGAAGAGGTCGCGCGGCTCTACCGCGCGACGCGCGAGACGCTCGTCGGGTGGACCGAGCGCCTGCGCGAGGAGTTCGCCGGCCGTTTTCCCGGCGCCGGCGACGTCACCGCGTTTCGCCCGGACTTCGCCGTGCACGGCCGATACCGCCAGCCCTGTCCGGTCTGCGGCGATCCCGTGCAGCGGATCCGCTACGCGGACAGCGAGACGAACTACTGCGCGACGTGCCAGACGGGCGGGCGCGTCCTGCGCGACCGCGCGCTGTCGCGGCTCCTCAAGGACGACTGGCCGGACTCGCTGTCGTGAGAGGGCTCGCCTTCACGGCTCACGCGGCAGAAGAAGGTCCGGCTTCTCCGGATGCGTCGCCGCAAGGCGCGCCTCGAACGCGCGCCGATCCTCGGCGGCGAGCGGACGATCGCGCACGTGGACGCGAGCGACGACGCCGTTCCGCAGGCGGAACGTCTCGGGAAGGGCGCGCAGGCCTTGCCCGATCGTCGTACCCGCGCGGATCTCCTCGAGAGGAACGACGATCACCTGCTGCTCGCTCGGCGCGAGGTGGGTCTGCGGCGGATCCGCCGTGACGATCACCTCGGCGGCGACGAGCGCCTCGGGGAAGCCGTCGCGGCGATCGACGTGCGAGCCCGTCGCGATTCTCGTCCGCAGATCCGGGATCTCCGGCCGCTCGGGAAGGGACAGGCGCGCGTTTCTCAGGACATCGGGGTTGAGCGTCGGCGAGCTCGCGAGCACGTAGACCGGGCGGCTCTCCGGGCGCACGCTCCCGACGAAGCGCGCGAGACGAGCGACTTCCTCGAGGTCGGCCCGCGCCGCGGGCGTGTAGGCGACTCGCCCGAAGAGCGCTTCGACCGCCGCCCCGTCGCGCTTCGTGAAGCGCCCGAGCTCGCGCGGCAAGAGAACGGCGGAGAAGTTCACCAGGAGCAGCGCGAGCACGACGACGAAGCAGACCGCCCGAGCCGCGCTCGATCGGATCGCCTCGAGCACGCGAACCAGCGCGAGCGACTCGAGCACGAGGAAGAGAGGCAGGAGAAGATAGAAGTGGTTCTCCCCGAACGTCTGCACGGCGTTGAACGCGAGGAGCATCGCCGCCGCCTGGATGGCGAAGAGCGCCGCGAAGACGCGCGTTCCCGGCTCGCGCAGCGCGAAGACGAGCCCGACGGCCGCTCCCGCGAGCGTGAGCGAGCCGAAGTACGTCCAGAGCCGCAGGGCGGCTCCGAAGACGCCCGCCGTCGAGCGGTAGGGCGCTTGCACGAACACGTGGTCGCGGAGGAAGACGCGCTCGCCGACCGCTCCGGTCAGCGGCAGAAGGACGACAGCCGTCGCGCCCGCGAGGAGCGCGAGAAGCGCCCCTCGCGAGCGCAAAGACGAAGCGAAACCGCCTCCGCGCGCTCGCTCGCGCCACGCGGCCCCGAGGAGCGCGACCGCGTAGACGAGGAGGAAGGAGGCCGTGAAGAACGCGTACCAGCGCCGCAGGAGCGGCAGGAGCCCGAGCAGCACGCCGATCGCGAGAGCGCGCCCGTGCGACGGGGCGAGCGGCTCCCGCGCCAGCAACCAGAAGATCGCGAGGATCGGGAGGCAGCCGACGAGATCGAGCCAGCCCTCGACGACGGGGAACCAGAGCTGCGGCAGGAGCGCGCTCGCGACGAGCGGCGCGACGAGGAGCCAGGCGCTCGCGCTCGCTCGAGGAGCGTGTGCCGCACCGGCCTCGTCGAGGCGGCGCACGACCGCGGAGACGAGCAGCACCACCGGCACGCCGTAGAGGATCGTGACGGCGGTCACGTACGCGAGGCGGCTCGTCCCGAGGAGGCCCGCGGGAAGAAGCGGGAGGCAGGCGAGGTCGTTGTAGCGCTCCCGCGTGACCGAGCGGAGCGCGCCTTCCAGTGCGGCGAGCGGCGTGGCCCGGAAGCGCTCGACCAGCTCGACCAGGCGGACCCATTAGTTCGCGTAGTCCCAGAAGTAGATCGTCCGCTCCTGCGCGACGAACCAGGCGACGAAGGCGACCGGGAAGATCGCGAAGAGCGCCGAGGCGGCGCACGCGAGCGGTCTCGAGCCGTCGCGCTCTCTCCTTCCCTTCGACGAGAGGTCTCCTTCCCGGTCCACTTCCGCTACGGCCTCCGCTCCAGCAGCGAGCTTCATGCCATTCCCGGCTCGGCCGGGGAACTTGCTCGCCGACCTCGCCAAGGAGATTGTCCCGAGGCCGCCTCGGCTGGTAGGGAGAGCAGGGGATCGCGGGGTGGCAGCCGGGATGCCGCGGCGCCCCCGACGTGGCCTTGCCTGAATAGGTCGGCGATGATGCCGTCTATGCAGGTCGGGGCGAAGCTCGCCCGCGGGGGCGCCTGACGGAACCAGAAGAATGGCCCAGTTTCAGTACCGCGCTGCGGATGGTGAAGGCAGAGTCCTCGAGGGCCTGATCGAGGCCGCCGAGGTCTCGGGCGCCGTCGCGCGCCTGCAGGAGCGCGGGCTCATTCCGCTGCGGGTCGCCGCACCCGCGCCGAAGCGAAGCGGCCTCGCGAGCATCTCGCTCCCGCAGCTCAGCCTGAAGAAGCGCGTCAAGCGACGCGATCTGCTCGTCTTCACGCACGAGCTGTCGACGCTCCTCGGAGCCGGCCTGCCGCTCGATCGAAGCCTCTCGATCCTGTCCGAGCTCTCCGAGAACCCGGAGATGAAGGCGGTCGTCGCGGACATCCTGCAGTCGGTGCAGCGCGGCAAGTCGCTCGCCGAATCGCTCGCGCAGCATCCCAAGGTCTTCGAGCCGCTCTTCATCAACATGGTGAAGGCGGGCGAGATCGGCGGCGTGCTCGACACCGTGCTGCAGCGGCTGACGGAGTACCTCGAGAGCGCGAGCGAGCTCCGCGACGAGGTCCGCTCCGCGATGATCTATCCCGTGATCCTTCTCCTGACCTCCTTCATCTCGGTCACGATCCTCCTGACCTACGTCTTGCCGAAGTTCGCGACGATCTTCTCGCAGGGCGGCGCGACGCTTCCCTTCACCGCGCGCATGCTGATGGGCGTGTCCGACGCGATGCGGTCGTACTGGTGGCTCGGCATCCTGATCATCGTCGCCGGCGCCGTCGGCGTGACGCACTGGATCCGAACGCCGGCGGGACGCCTGCAGTGGGACCGGACGCGGCTCCGGCTCGTCCTCCTCGGCGATCTGGCGAGGAAGATCGCCGTCGCACGGTTCGCGCGGACGCTCGGCACGTTGCTCCGGAGCGGCGTTCCGATGCTCCAGGCGCTCGACATCGTGCGGGACGTCTCCGGGAACGTCGTGCTCGCCCACGCCGTCGACGAGGTGAAGGTCGGCGTCCGCGGCGGCGCGGGCGTTGCGGGGCCCTTGAGCCACAGCGGCGTCTTCCCGCCGCTCGCGCTCCAGATGATCAGCGTCGGCGAGGAGACGGGCCGTCTCGACGACATGCTCGTGCAGGTCGCCGACTACTTCGATCGCGAGGTCCGGGTCACCGTGAAGCGGCTCACCTCGCTCCTCGAGCCGGTTCTCCTTCTCGTCGGCGGCGTGGTCGTCGCCTTCGTCGTGCTGTCGATGTTCTCGGCGATCTCCAGCGTCAACAACATGCCGCTCTGAGCGAAGCGGTGAAGCCGTGCTTCGGAAGGAGTCTCAGTCGTGACCTCGGAAGATAGGAAGAAGGCTCCCCTCACGGGGCAGGCGGGCTTCACGCTGATCGAGCTGCTCGTCGTGCTCGTCATCATCGGCCTCCTCGCGACACTCGTCGCGCCGAACTTCATCGGCCAGAGCGAGAAGGCGAAGCCAAAGGCGGCGCGCGTGCAGCTCGAGAACCTGCGCAACGCGCTCGACATGTTCCAGCTCGACGTCGGTCGCTATCCGACGACCGACGAGGGGCTCGAAGCACTGATCCTCCGGCCGAGCACGGCTTCGCGGTGGGCGGGCCCCTATCTGCGCGACGAGATGCCCAAGGATCCGTGGGGCAATCCCTACTTCTATCAGAGCCCCGGAGAGAGCGGCTCGAGCTACGACATCGGTAGCCATGGCAGTGACGGTCGCTCGGGTGGTGACGGAACCGGCGTCGACATCGTCGTCTCCGGCTGAGCCGCACCTGCGGCGCGCCGCCGCGGAAACGCGAATGCTCGTGCGAGAAGCGCGAGAGGCTTCCGGCTTCACGCTGATCGAGCTGATCGTCGTGCTGTTCATCATCGCGATGGCGGCGGCGCTCGTCGGACCGGCGATCGACTCCGGCATGCGGACGCGTGAGGTGCGGAGCGCCGTGCGCGCGCTCGCGAGCGCCGTGCGCACGATGCAGGGCGACGCGGTACGGACGGGCAAGGTGCAGACCCTCGTGCTCGATCCCGTGCAGAACCTGATCGGGGTGGACGGAACGGACCGCGCGATCTCGCTCGGCGAGGTCGCGCGCCTCGCGGAGCTGTCGGACGTGTCGGTCGACTCGAGCGGCGTCGCGCGCGTGCGATTCTTCCCGAACGGGAGCAACAGCGGCCTCTCCGTTCTCGTCGACGATCCCGATCGCCCCGAGGACCTCGGCTACGTCGTGCACGTCGACCCGCTGATCGGCTCGGTCATCGTCCTGGACGAGCAGCGCAAATGAGGCGACAGCGCGGCTTCACGCTGATCGAGATCGCGATCGGAATGGCGATCCTCGGTATCGGCGTCGTTTCGGCGCTCGAGGTGTTCGGCAGCGCGGTCCGCGTGGCGCGCATCTCCGCCCGCCGGACGGAAGCGATCATGCACGCGAAGGCGCTGATGGACTCGTCCCTCTGGGCGCCCGAGTTCCAGCACGCGGTCTCGCACGGCGAGATCGGCGACGGGTTCCGGTGGGAGCGCACGATCCGCGTCGCCGGCCCGGACGACGGCGTCGTCGGCGAGATCCGGACGGACGTCCGCCTGTCCGTGGTGACGGTCCTCGTCGAATGGGACGACCCGAACGGCGTCAAGTCCTATCAGCTCGGCACGATGCGGATCGAGCCGAACTACGAGGACCCGACCGCACCGCAGCCGCCGTCATGACGAACCGCACGCCAACCGCAGCTCGCCCGGCCCGGAGCCGGTCCGAAGCCGGCTTCACGCTCCTCGAGCTCTTGATCTCTCTGACGCTCGTGGTCGTGATGGTCGCGATGACCTTCAGCGTCTTCGCGACCGCGATGACGGCGGTGCCCCGCGGCGAGGAGGCCGCGGACCGCTCCGGACGTCTCCGGATGGCGACGGCGCTCCTGACGCGTCAGGTGCGCGCTCTCGTGGACTACCCGGCCGAGACGGAGGAGGAGATCCACTCGTTCTTCATCGGAGACGAGCAGAACTTCAGCTTCATCACCGCGGCGCCGCAGCTCGGCGGCGGCGAGGGCCTCGGCTGGGTCACGTACTCGACCGACGGGAAGCAGCTCAAGATGGCCGAGCGCCTGATCTTTTCGACCGGCGCGGTTTCGGAGAAGGAAGAGGAGGAGGGCACCGTCCAGGAGCCCGAGCAGGAGGTCCCGGCCGCGGAGGCGGTCCTCCTCGACAACCTGAAGAGCGCGCGGTTCCAGTATCTGCGGCTCGACGGCAGCGAGGGCGAGTGGCTCGACGGCTGGGACGGTCTCGAGGAGCAGGGGCCGCCGGCGGCGATCCGTGTCGTGCTCGACGGGGTCGGGATCGGCGACTCGTACTGGGTGCAGGAGATCCCGGTGATGGCCGTGGTCTACGCGCTCGGCGGCTACGACTCCGACACCGGTCTCTACGACAACGACACGGACGAGGTCTTCGGATTCGAAGAAGACGAAGGCGTCTCGGACTTCGAGGAGAGCGAAGAGGAATGAGAGCCGCCGGCAGATCGCCTCGTCGCCCGCGTTCGATTCTCCGGATCCTCCGGGGCGACCGGCGCGGCTTCGCGCTCCTGATCGTCCTCTGGATCTTCATCATCCTCGTCGCCGTCGGCGCCGAGTTCTCCGGCGAGATGCGCGAGGACGCCGGAGCGACCGCAAACTTTGCAGGCGAGACGCAGAGCTACTATCTTGCTACCGCAGCAGCCAACCGCACGTTCTACCGTGCCTTGACCGCCCGGGACGAAGCCAAGCTCGACGTCCCGCCGGAGGAGCTGGAAGAGGGGGAGGAGCCTCTTGTCGTGATCGACGGGGAGTGGCATCGCGACGAGATCTGGGGCGCTCCGGTGTGGGTGAGGATCATCGACGAGACGGGAAAGATCCCGATCAATTTGGTCGAGGAAAATTTGCTGCGGACGATCCTCGGGAACATGGGCCTCGAGCCGGACCACGCTTCCGAGATCGCCGCTTCGCTCCTTGACTGGCGCGACCCCGACGACGAATCGCGGCCGAACGGTGCGGAGAGCGACTACTACCTCGATCAGCCCAAGCCCTACATGGCGAAGAACGCGAAGCTCGACTCTCTCGAGGAGCTGCTCCTCGTGCGCGGCGTGACCTACGACCTCTACCACGGCGGTACCGAGGACTTCCCGATCGGGCTGAAGGAGATCTTCTCCGTCTTCAACCGCAGGCCGTCTCTCAACGTGCGCTCGGCCTCCCCCGAGGTCCTGAAGATCCTCTTCAACCTCGACGACGAGCAGCTCCAGCAGATCATCGATCAGCGAGCGAGCGGTCTCGGCTCGGTCTTCCAGATCCTGCAGACGCTGCTGCCCGATCCGACGCTGGGCGACCTCCTGACGGACGAGACGCCGAACCTCCTCATCGTCGACATCCAGGCGCAGATGCCGGGCTCGCCGGTCCCGGCGCGCGTCGCCGCCGTCGTCGATCTCGGCGAGTCGAACGAGGGCGTCTACATCCTGCGCTGGTACGACCAGCTTCCCGTGGACGAGGAGCTGCACGCGTGAGTCGACCGAGCTCCGCCCGGCTGCTGCGCAGCGTGACCCGTCTCGATTTCCTCGACGGGCTCGGCATCGCGATCGGCCGCCGCAGCGTCGGCTTCGCGCATCTCGTGAAGCGGCTCGCGACCGTCACCCTGCAGCATCACCGGGTCGTCCCGCTGCCGCCGCCGGAGCAGGCCGCCGATCGCCGCATCGCGCTGACGGCCGCGGTGCGGCTCTTTCTCGACGAGTCCGGCGTCAAGACGGATCGCGTGTTCGTCAGCGTGCCGCGGAGCCTCGCGCTCGTGTCGCGTCTCTTCCTGCCTTCCGCCGCGAAGTCGGACCTGAACCAGGTCGTCGAGTTCGAGCTCGATCGTCTGATCCCCCTCGATCGCGGCGAGGTCTACTTCGACTTCCTGAGCCGCGAGGCCGGCGAAAAGGTCGAAGTGCTCGTGATGAGCATGCCGCGGCGTCCTGCTGCCGAGATCCTCGACGCGCTCGAGGAGGGCGGCGCGCGCGTCCGGAGCCTCGTCGTCACGCCGCTCGCGATGCTCGACTGGATGCACTTCGCTCGCGTCTCGTTCGACGGTCCGCTCGCCCTGCTGGTCGACGACGGCGGCAGCGTCGAGCTCGATCTCGTGTCCGGCGGAGAGCTCGTCGCGAGCCACGTCGTCAAGGCCGCGGAGGTCGAGACGGAAGCCGCCGTCGCGAGCCTCGTCGGTCGCGAGGTGTCCGCGCTCGGAGGCGGCGCGGGCGAGGCGCGCTCGTACTCCGTCGCGCTCGCGAGCGCTTCCGCCGAGTTCGGGGCACCCTCGGCGCACACGCTTCCCGAGAACGTCCTCGCGACCGGCCGGGATCTCCTCGCTCTCGGGAAAGGCGTTCTCGCGGCGCCGGACGGCTTCTTCGAGGCCGCGCCCGCCGGGCTGCTCCCCGCGATCGGTGCGGGCCTGGAGGCGGTGCGCGAGGGCGAGACGAGCTTCAACCTCCTTCCCCCCGAAGAGCGCCGCGCGGTGGAAGAGGGCGCCCCGGTCATCACGTTCTTCCTCGCCGCCGTGCTGGTCCTCGTCTCGCTCGTCTGGGTCGTGAGCGCGATGGTCAAGGACCAGGTGATGCTCGCTTCGCTGCGGAACCAGTTCGAGGAGCTCGAGCCCAGGATCCGCGCGGTGCACGCGCACGACGACGAGGCGGACAGGCTCCGCGAGAAGCTCACCGTGCTGACGAGCGACGATCACGTGCGGAACTCGCTCTTCCTCCAGGAGCTGACGCGGGTCATCCCCAAAGGCGCCTACTTGACGGCGTTTCGCGTGCGCAGCGGCCGGGTCGAGGTCGAGGGCTTCGCCGCCTCGGCTTCCGAGCTCGTGCCGCTGCTCGAGAAGTCGCCGCTCTTCCAGAACGCGCAGTTCACCTCGCCGGTGACGAAAGTGCAGAACAACGAGGAGCGCTTTTCTCTCACGACGGAGATCGCGAAGTGAGAGATCTCCTCGCGAACCTGCTCGGACGCTTGCAGGCGACGAATCGTCAGCAGCGTCTGTACCTCCTGCTCGGCGTCGTCGTCTTCGTCTTCGTCGCCCGCTTCGGCGTGTCGTGGTTCCTCGAGTACCGCGAGGACGTCAAGAACGAGATGCGCTTGACGGCACAGCGGCTCGCGGGCGCGCGGCGGCTCCTCGAGCGCGCCCCGGAGACCGAGCGCCAGCTCGAGCGGCTGCGCGAGCGCTACCGTGCGACGGTCGCAGGTCTCGTTCCGGGCGACTCTCCGACCCTTGCCGCGGCCGAGCTGCAGGAGCGTGTCTCCGACCTGGCGGCGGAGAAGAAGGTGCAGATCCAGACGATGCAGGTCCTGAAGGACGAGCCGCTCGGCCCGTTCCGTCAGGTCTCGCTGCGCGTCACGGCCTCGGGCGACCTGCGGAACGTCGCCGACCTGCTCGCGGCGCTCGAGTACGGGGACCTCCGCGTGAGCATCCCGTTCATCGAGCTCAGCAGGCGTGGCGCCGCGATCCGCCGAGCGACGCCGGTGCAGGTTTCTCGCCTCGTCTCGGCGACCCTGCAGATCGCGGGCGTCGTGCGCGTCTCGGCCGAGGGGGAGGGCGTGACCGAGGTCTCGGTCGACGAAGGCGATGCCGAGAAGCCCGACGGAGCACGGCCCGATCCGGCGTCGCCCGAGAGCGCGGCACCGTCCGCGGGAGCGGCTGCTCCGCCGCTGCCCGTCCCGGAGATCGAGACACCGCGCGAGCCGATTCCCGACGATCCGCTCGGCACGGCGGCTCGGGTGACGCAGCCATGAAGCGATTCCGTCTTCTGAACGTCCTTCTCCTCGCTTTGATCGGGCTCGCGACGTGGCGGACGGTGGACGTGTGGCGGAGGACGCCACCGAGCCTCTCCGCGGGAGAGGAGCCGCCGCCGCCGACCGACCTCTCCGTCGCTCCGCGCAAGCCGAGCTTGCCGGAGTTGGTGAACGTGATCGCGAGCCAGGACGTGTTCGATGCGTCGCGCCAGGAGGGCACGAGCGGAGTGGACGAGACGCTGCCGCAGGCGACGCCGGTGCCTCCGCCGACGCTGAAGCTTTCGGGCGTTCTCTTCGTCGGCCTCGAGCCCGAGGCGGTCTTCACCGACACCGCGCAGTCGAACAAGCAGGTCCGCTTGCGGATCGGCGAGGAGATCGCGGGCTACAAGGTCGACCGGATCGAAGCGGAGTTGGTCGCGCTCGTCACGGGAACGGGCGAAGAGGTCGTGCTGCCGCTCCTCATCGACACGACCTCGCGCGGCGGAGCCGTCGCCTTCGGCCCGGGAGGCCGCGCGACGCCGCGGCCGAACGCGACGCTCGTGCGACAAGCGAGCGGCCAGCGACCGGATCAACCCGGAGGGTTCGCGGCGAACGATCCGCAAGGAATCGCGGAGCAGCGGCGCGAGGACGCGCGGCGACGCGCCGAGCGCGCGCGCGAACGTCTGAAGCGCCTTCGTGCCGAGGCCGCACGCAACCGGTGAGGGGAACGAGTTGAGTTTTACAAGCCAGGGCCAACTCGGCTACACCCCGCCGAAGAGGGGAGGAATGGGTCGTCGGGGTTCACGTCGTGGCTCGCGCAGGCGAGTCGAGAGGAAAGGCGCGCTCTTCGCGTTCCTCGTCCGGCGTGCGCCGATGCTGCTTCCTTTCGTGATGGCTCTGGCTCTGCACGCCGACGCGCAGGACGCGCCGCCTCCGCCTCCCGCCGCCGCTCCGGCGGCCGCAGCACCCGGCTCGCTGCCGGCGCCGCAGGCCGCGCCGATGAACGGGGCACCCGCGGAAGACGCGATCGTCTTGAACTTCGAGGCCGCGGACATCCGCGAGGTCGTGCACAGCCTCGCGAGCGCGCTCGAGATCAACTACTTGATCGACCCCCGCGTCGAGGGTCTCGTCACGATCCGCACGACGGGCAAGATCCCGCGCAGCGAGCTCTTCCCGATCTTCAACCAGATCCTGCGCAGCATCGGCGTCGCCGCGGTTCGCGTCGGAGAGGTCTACAACATCGTGCCGATCGCCGACGCGAAGACGCGCGTCGTCGTTTCGCGCGCGGCGTTGGCGGGGATGACGGCGGACGATCTCTTCGTCGTCGAGCTCGTGCGCGTGCACAACATCGCCGCCGAGGAGATGGCGAATCTCCTGCAGCCGTTCATCACGCCCGGCGGGGACGTCATTCCGTACGCGCGCGCGAACTTCCTGATCATCACGGACATCGCGAGCAACGTCGATCGCCTGCGCGAGATGGTCCAGCTCCTCGACCGCGACAGCTTCAAGGACCTGAAGGCGAAGATCTACAAGGTCGAGAACGCGAACATCGAGGACCTCGGCCAGGAGCTGATCGCGGTCCTCGACACGTACGGGATCACCGGCGAAGCCGCGAACGAGCGCGGCGTATACGCGATCCCGCTGATCCGGCTGAACTCGATCGCCGTCCTCGCGTTCAACGAGCAGGCCTTCGCTTCCATCGACTACTGGTTGAAGCTCCTGGACGTGCCGCCGGACGAGTCGTCGACGCGCACGGTGCGGGTCTACAACGTGCAGAACGCGAAGTCCGCCGACCTCGCCGCGGTGCTGAACGAGCTCTACGGCGGCGGCGAGGGTGGCTCCTCGTCGAACCGGCCCGGGTCGGCGGCGGGACAGCCCGGCTTCGGCGGCCTCTTCGGAAGGGCGACCGGCGGGCAGCTCTCCAGCAGCCGGCGCTCCGGCGGCGCGGCCGCGAGCTCTTCGGGCCTCGGCGGCGCCTCGCAGTTCGGCGGCGGTGGCGGCGGTGGTGGCGGCTTCGGAAGCGGCGGCGGTGGCGGCGGTTTTGGCGGTGGACGCTCGGGAGGGGGGTTCGGCGGAGGTGGTTCTGCGCGACCGGCGGGAGTGCTCGGCGGTGCACCCGGCTCTGGGTTTCGCGCCGGAGGGGCGTCCGGCGTCGTCCTCGCCGGAGGTGAAGGACCGCTCTCGCTGTTCAAGGAAGAAGTGCGCATCGTCGCGGACGAGATCTCGAACTCGCTGGTGATCCTCGCGACGAAGCAGGACTTCGAGCAGATCCGAAAAGTCCTCGTCGACCTCGACCGCGTGCCGCGTCAGGTGGTGATCGAGGTGCTGATCGCCGAGATCAGCCTCAACAAGGCGATGGAGATGGGCCTGCAGACGGTCCTCACGAATTCCGGCGCCATCCAGGACGCACCGACGCCCGTTCCGACGGCGACGTCGACGGTGTCGGGCGCCGCCCTCAGCAACGCGCTGCAGGACGTCGCGAACGGCAGCGCGCTGAAGCGTCTCCTCGAGATCACGCCGGGCGTTCAGGGCAACACGTTCACCGCGATCATCACCGATCAGTCGAGCTTCCAGGTGACGCTGACGGCACTCGCCAACGCGAATCGCCTGAAGGTGCTCGCGAGCCCGCACATCTTGACGGCCGACAACCGCGAAGCGGCGATCAACGTCGGTCAGTCGATTCCGATCTTGACGTCGACGCAGCAATCGACGGCGGTGGTCTCGAACATCGTCAACAGCGTCCAGTACCGCGACACCGGCGTGATCCTGAACATCCTGCCGCAGGTGAACGCGGACGGGCTCGTCAACCTGCAGGTGCGGCAAGAGGTCAGCGAGGTCGACGACAACTTCAACAGCACGACCGGCTCGCCCGCGTTCATTCTCCGGGAAGCGGAGACGACCGCGGTCGTGCAGGACGGCGATTCGCTGCTGATCGGCGGCATCATCCAGGAGACGACGTCGCGCGGTCGCTCCGGCGTACCCTACCTCATGGATCTTCCCGTGGTCGGTCGATTCTTCCGGGCCGATACCGACAGCGTCCGTCGCGTCGAGCTGATCATCATGCTCACGCCGCACGTGATCCGGAACCGCGCCGAGTCGATCGAGGTGACACAGACCTACAAGGATCGCTTGTGGGACGTCGTCGACGAGATCGAGCGCACGAAGGGCATGGTCCCGCCGACGCAGGAGCAGCTCCGCAAGCAGCAGCGACTCCGCAGCCGTACGACGACGGCGGAGCGCCCGCGTGAAGGCCTGCTTCCGAACCAGGATTGGGAGGACTGAGCGTCCTTCGCCACGCGGGCGCCGTTCTCGTCCTCGCGGCCCTCGTCGCGGCATCGTACGGCGGGACGATCGGCCACGGCTTCGTCTTCGACGACTGGCACCTCGTCGTCGAGAACCCGGTCGTGCGCTGGCCGCTCGCGCGCGCGCCCGAGCTGCTCGACTTCGGAGCGGGCGGGATCTCGTATCGACCGCTCCGGATGCTGTCGTACATGGTGGACTACCGGGTCGGCGGCCTCGAGCCGGCGGCCTTCCACGCGAGCAATCTCACCTATCACCTGGCCGCGACGCTCGCGCTCTACGCGCTCGCGTTCGCCACGATCGGCTCGCTCGGCGGCGCGCTCTTCGCGGCGGCGCTCTTCGCGGTACATCCGCTCGGGAGCGAAGCGGTGGCGTACGTCTCGGGCCGGCGCGATCTCCTGCTCGCGCTCTTCTCGCTGCTCGCGCTGCTCTGCTGGTGGGGCACGCTCGACGCCGCGGCGAGTATGCCGAAGCGGATTGCGACGTCGCTCCTCGCGTCGCTCTTCGCGGCACTCGCCCTCGCCGCGAAGGAGAACGCCGCGGTGGTCCCCCTCCTCGGTGCGCTGCTCGTCGTCGTTCGTCGGCGACGCGACGGGATCGCGACTTCGGTTGGACGCGCCGGTGGGATCGCGCTCGTGCTCGCCACGGTCGTCCTCGTCATCGTCGCGCGCGAGCTCTATCTCGAGCGCATCTACGAAGCGTTCGAGCGTCTCGGCGGAGCCGCCCTCGCCCCGCAGCCGGCGCTGACGCTGCAGGTTCTCGCCCGCTACGGCGGTCTCGCAGTCTGGCCGATCGACCTGCGTGCCGACTATCGACCGCCCGGATGGCCGCTCCCCGAGTCCCCCTTCGACGCGAGCTCCGTCGTCGCAGCTCTGGGGCTTGCCGCCGTCGTCGCTGGCGGTGTCTGGCTCGCGTGGCGGGGGCACATCGCGGGGGCGGGCCTTCTCTGGTTCGTCGCGGCGCTCCTTCCCGTGGCGCAGATCGTCCCGTACGGGGAGATCGTGGCGGAGCACAACGCCTACCTTCCGCTCGCGGGCCTGTCGCTCGCGGCCGGCGAGGGCGCGGATGCGCTCGCACGCCGTCGTCCGCGCTTCGCGATCGCCGTCTGCGCGATCATCGTCGTGTTGCTGGGCGTGCGCGCACACGCGCGCTCGAGCGACTGGAGCGACGACGAGACGCTCTGGGCCGCGACGATCGAGAGCGTGCCGCGCTCGGCGCGGGCGCGGCAGAACCTCGGCGTCTCGCTGGCGCGACGAGGTCGACTCGAGGCGGCACGCGGTGCGCTCGAGGATTCGCTGGAGCTTGCGCCGCGCGAGGTCGAGGTGATGCACGCTCTCGCGACGATCTCCGGACGTCTCGGTGAGACCGAGCGCGCGCAAAGGCTGGCACGGCGTGCCGTGCAGGTACGGAAGGACGCCGGCACGCTCACGTTCCTCGGCTGGGTGTACCTCGCGGAGGGATCGCCGCGCGCCGCGGAGAAGACGTTCCGGGCGGCGCTGCGTCTGGACCGGAAGAATCGCGAGGCGCGGCGCGGGCTCGAAGAGATCCGCTTCCGCTACCGGAGCGCGCCGGGCATGGGTGGAGGTCGCGGTTGATCTCCCGGCCGATCCGCGAGCTCGGGCGGCAGCGCGAGCTCCTCGGCTCGCTCGTGATGCGCGAGCTTCGCGGACGCTACGTCGGGTCCTCGGCGGGCCTCTTCTGGGCGGTGCTGAGCCCGCTCGCGCAGCTCGTGATCCTGACGACGGTGTTCTCGGCCGTGCTGCAGATACGGCTCGGCGGGCCGGCCGGGGTGCCGTTCGCCGTGACCCTGGCGTGGGGGCTCTTTCCCTGGCTGGCGCTCCAGGAGGGCCTCTCGCGGGCGACGACCTCCCTGGTCGAGGGGGGAATCCTCATCCGGAGGATGGCCTTCAAGCCGGAGATCCTGGTGGTCCAGCCGGTGCTCGCGGCGGTCGTTCTGGAGCTCGTGGCGCTGCTGCTGCTGATCCTGGCGATGCCCCTTCTGGGCCAGGGGCCGGCGTCCTCGGTCGCCCTTTGCGCCATCCCGCTCGTTCTCCAGGTCGCCTTCGGGGTGGGGATCGGTTGGATTCTTGCGGTCCTCCACGTCTATTTCCGCGATACGGCCCAGCTCGTGACGGCCGTTTTGCAGGCATGGTTCTACCTGACGCCGATCGTGTACACGCTGGAGGTCGCTCCGGAGTCGCTCCGCGGGCTCCTCTCGCTGAATCCTCTCTGCGGCATTGTGGAGGGATTCCGGGCATTTGCGATCGGACTGCCGGTCTCCTGGGGAGCCCTGGCATGGAGCACCGGCTGTGCGGTGGCCGCAGTGGCGGTGGGCGCCTTCGCCATCGAGCGGGCGCGCAGCGAGATCGCGGACCTGGTATGACCGCCGTTCGCGCCGCCGGGGTCGGAAAGGCATTCCGCCGCTATTCGCGGCCCGCTGATCGGGCCCGCGAGTGGCTCCGGGGTGGTGTCCGCCACCAGCTCTTCTGGGCGGTGCGCGACGTGTCGTTCGAGATCGAGCGCGGCGACACTCTCGGGATCGTCGGCGACAACGGCGCCGGGAAGACGACCCTTCTCGCCATGCTCGCGGGCGCGGTGACTCCGACCGAGGGGGCGCTCCGCACCGAGGGCCGCGTCGGCTCGATCCTCGAGCTCGGGGCCGGCTTGCACGGGGAGTTCAGTGGGCGCGAGAACGTGTTCCTCGCCGGTCAAGCGCAAGGTCTGACGCGCGAGCAGATTGAGGCCGAGGTGCCCGGCATCCTCGGGTTTTCCGAGCTCGGCGAGTTCATCGACCAGCCCGTCCGCACGTACTCGTCCGGGATGTTCCTCCGCCTCGCCTTCTCCGTCGCCACGGCCGTCCGACCGGACGTGCTCGTCGTCGACGAAGCTCTCGCGGTCGGCGATCAGCGTTTTCAGGCGAAATGCGCCGAGCGCATCGACGGCTTCGTTCGCGACGGCGGCACGTTGATCTTCTGCTCGCACAACCTCTACCAGGTGAAGAAGCTCTGCCGACGCGCGATCTGGCTCGAGCGCGGCCGCGTCGTGCAGCTCGGCTCCGCCGCCGAAGTGTGCGACGACTATGCGGATCGAAGCCGCAATCGCGCGCATTCCGCGCGGCTTGGGCTCACCGAGGGCGCGGCTCCGCTGCTCGAAGTCGTGCGCGTGGAGGCGAGCGACGCGGCAGGACGTCCGCTCCTGCGCGCCGAGACGGGCGACTCGATCGTGCTGCGCGTCTGGCTTCGGCGGATGCCCGGAGCCGAGGTCGAGCCCGGCGTCGCGGTCGGCGTCGTGCGCTCGGACGGGCTCGTCTGCCACTGTGGATCGACCGACGTCGACGGTGCGAGCCTTCTGCCTGTCGGAGTCGACCAGTTCTTCGTTTCTCTACACCTGCAGGAGCTGCCGCTCTTCGGTGGCTCGTACCACTTCAACGTGGCGGCGATCGACAACCGCCGCCCGCTGATCATGCTCGACGTCAAGGAGGGGGAGGCGCCGTTTTCGGTCGTGAACCCGAAGACGGATTGGGGCGTGAGCCGGCTGCCGCATTCCTGGGGCCACGAAGGCGCCGAGATCGCGGAAGTCGCCGCACGCGAGGAACATCGTGCGTAGAGGAGAGCCGATCACCGCATCCCGGTCGGGGTCCGAGCGGTACGCCTTGGGCGGGCTCGCTCTGGCGCTGACCGTCGGGTTCGCGGTTTTCGGCTGCGCACGGGATTCCAACGCGGGCGGTCTCGGGGATCGCGCCCAGAAGTACATGGAGCTCCGCCAGAAAGGCAGCTGGGAGGAGATCTACGAGGGGATGGTGGACCCGGACTCGAAGCCGAAGCTCAGCCGGGATGCCTTCATGGAGCGCCGCAAGTCGGCGTTCGACATCCTCGAGTTCGAGGTCGTTTCGGTCGAGGAAACGGAAGGCCAGGGAGTCGTCCGTGCCCGGATGCAGGCGGTCCTTCCCGTCCTGAAGCCCGGAGGCGGTACCCTGAGCGTCCGCCGCGAGCTCGACGACGCCCAGAAGTGGGTCCAGCGGGATGGCCGCTGGTACATCCAGTTGCGCGGCTGATGGAGGCGGAAACGAGAGGAGAAAAGCGGGCTTGGGCCGGCCGGGACGCCCGCTTCGGAGGGGCAGTCCGGTTGACTCGGCCGGGGCTTGTAAGCTATCCAACCACGTCCCTGTGTGGGGGTGGCGGGACGACAAAGGAGACGTGTTTAAGGGTCCACCTGCGCCTCGTGCCGGGTGAGGGACCGAGAGGACGTAGTTCAGGTTGTTGAGGTTCACAGGGTTTGCCGTTGCCTCACGGCAACCGGTAACCGCTTCGAGCCCGCTGTTACCCAGCGACTGGGCGGTCAATCGAAAGGAGAGAGGGGATTATGAGAGGAATTCTTAGGCTTGGGGTGGCCGCGGTGGCGTTGGCCGTCGTCATGTTCGGGGCTAGCCGCAGCGACGCTTTGGTCGATGACCCGTACACGAGCTTCACCCAGCCGGCGAACGCGCTCGTCATGCCGTTCGACGGCTCGATCGACGAGGAGGATGAGAGCTGGACCTCGTTCGCCATCGTCAGCAACATCGCCGGCACGTCGCCGACGTCCACTGGCGAGATCCTCGGTGTGACGACCCACTGGGCGTGGTGGAGCGATGACTGCGAGCACCTCGTCGACGTGTGGGTCTGCCTCACGCTGAACGACACGATCGTCGTCGACCCGTGCGACGTGAGCTCGGTCGACCTCGGCAACACCCAGATCGGCCCGTCGACGAACCTCTGCGACGAGTCGCGCGCCGGAGTGGGCCGCGGCCACCGTGGCTTCGTCGTCGTGACGGCCTACGAGACGGACGAGATCTGCAGCGACGGCTCGATCCGCGGCAACATCCCGGTCGACAACGCGATCGTCGGAGCGGCAACCCGCGCGAACATCGACCTCGGCTACTCGTTCGGTAACGACGCGATCGGTCTCGGACTCGACTTCACGGGCTCGTACACGCAGCTCCCGAAGAACAAGTCCGAGGACATCGACATCATGACGTTCAACCCGACCACCGTGCAGGACTCGTCGGTCGTCCTGATCTCCCTCGAGGAGCAGAGCGGCAGCGGCAGCACGGCGGACGTGGAAGTCGGCCCGAACACCAGCAGCAAGACGGCCAGCCTCGTGATCTACGACAACCTCGAGATCGCGACGTCGCTCCCGAATCACTCGGTGCGCTGCGCGGACTTCACCACGATGGTTCCGGGTGACGAGGGCAGCCTCATCCCGGCGACGATCGCGGTGGATTCGTCGGGCTTCGTCCGCCTGCTCGGCATCAACGACGATCCGGAAGAGATGGTCTACGCGATCCATGGCCAGTCGGTCGCCAACTTCGGCGGCAGCAACTACGGCAAGTACTTCATGGAGACGCTCGAGTAGTACGCGTCTCCGCGTTTCACTGCGCTGCGAGGCCAGAGCATCGTGCTCTGGCCTCGCGTCGTTTTGGGGGAATGAAGCGCTCGCGCCGAGACCGAGGGATCGCGATGAAAAGCCGTCTGCGCCGTCTGCTGCCCGTTTTTCCGCTCCTCCTGGCCCTGTTGCCCGCCTGCACCCGGGATTCCGGCATGGGGCCGGTGCAGCGCCTGAACGAGGTGGAGGGAGGGGCGGCCTCGTTCTCGTGGGCGTACTACACCTCCATCGTCGCGGCCGGCGATCGCGCCGCAGTCGCGTGGATGAACCAGAACGGCAAGATGAACCGGAACGTCGTCGTGCGGACGACGGGGGATCGCGGTCAGACCTGGTCCGCGGAGACCCCGCTCAACATCGGGGACTACGCCAACACGGTGTCGGTCGTACCGACGCTGGCGATCCTTCCCGGCGACGGGAACATGCTCGCCCTCTGGCAGGCGCGGAGGAACGAGGCCGGGCAGAAGTTCGTACTGACGCGCAAGTCGGCCGACTTCGGATCCACCTGGGGCGAGCCGACCGTCCTCAACACGAAGCTGCAGGCGTTCCTGCCGGTTCTCGCGCAGCGAGGCGACGATCTCGTGGTCGCATGGACGGACGAGCGCAACGTGCTTCGCGACATCTACTCGAACCGGAGCCGCGACGCGGGCACGAAGTGGCTCCCGCGCGACCGTCGGGTCAGCACGCAGCCGAAGAACGAGTCCGGCGGTCCGACCGCCGCGATCGGAGCGGGCGAGCACGCCTACGTCGTCTGGGAGCAACGACCGCACAAGAGCGACGACAGCGGTCCGCATCTGCGCTTCTCGACCTCCCCCGACATGGGTGCGAGCTGGACCGCGCCCGCGGAGATCGACACCGGAGAGTCGAAGGTGAGCCCGATCTGGCCGCAGCTCGTCTGGTCCGAGGGCCGTCTCACGCTCGCGTGGTCGGGCGGGATCACGGGCGAAGGGGAGCAGAGCTGGCTCTGGCTTTCCTCGTCGACGGACGACGGCAAGACGTGGGCGCCGCCGACGCAGGTCTACAATGGACCGACGCAGCCGTTCTTCCACCTGCGTGCCGTCGGGCCGCAGGTCTACTTCGCCTGGCACGGTGGAACCGCCGAGGCAGCGGGTGGAATCTACTGGAACGCTTCCGACGACGGCGGCAAGACGTGGCGGCACGCCTGGGACGCGGCCGAGCGCCTCGACTCGGGGGCGAAAGGCTCGGCGATGCATCCGCGAATCGGTTTTCAGGGAGACGTCGTCGGCGTGACCTGGCACGACGGCTACGAGCGCGTGCTCGTCTCGGCGTCGCGCGATCGTGGCCGCACCTGGCCGCTCTCGAACGCGACCGTGACCGAGCGCGAGGATCCGAGCGATCAGCTCCGCAATCCGCAGGTCGCGGTCTCCGAGAACGCGGCCTACGTTCTCTGGGAGCGCTGGCCCGACAAGAAGAAATTCATCAAGACCTTCGCGGACGTCGACAAGACTCTTCCGAAGGACGCATACGTTCGGCGGGTGGATCTCCCCTGAGCACGCGGAGCGGGAGTGGCCGGGCGGCCCTCGCGCTCGGTTTGATTCTCGCGCTCGCGGTCCTGCTCCGACTTCTCTGGCTCGACGCGGGCTGGTTCGGCGTCGACCAGGCACGCGATCTCACCTTCGCGTCCGAGATCGCGTCCGGTCGCGCGCTTCCCCTCGTCGGGCCGCCCATGCGGAACCGCTTCCACCTGGGAGCGACCTACTACTACTTCTGGACGCTCCCGTTCCTCGCGAGCACGGAGCCGCTCGCCGCGTACGCCTTCGCTGGGCTGCTCGGCGTCCTCGCCGTCGGCCTGACCTGGCTTCTCGCCCGTCGGATCGCCGGCTCGTCCGCCGGAGTGGCCGCTGCGCTGCTCCTCGCGACGAGCCCGATCGCCGTCATCGACTCGCGCGTCGCGTGGGCCCCCGCGGCTCTGCCGCCACTCTCGGCTGGACTGCTTCTCGCTCTCTTCGCGGTGCTAGAGCGGCCCAGCGCCGGAGCGGCGCTTGCGGTGGCACTGCTCTCGGCGCTGGCGCTCCAGCTCCACCTCGCGGCTGCGCCTCTCGTTCTCGTCGCTGCCGCCACGCTTTTCGTGCGACGACGGGCTCTCGGAGCGCGCAGCCTCGGCTCGGCGGCTCTCGTCGGGCTGATCGCGTTTTCGCCCGCCCTTGCCGCTCTCGCCGTCCCGACGGCGCCGGCGGGCCTCGCAGCGCCGCGCGCGCCGACGGTCGATACGTGGTCGGACCGGCTGGGCGACCTTCTCCGGGTCGGCGCGCGGACGCTCGACGGCCTCCTTCCGCCGGAGCGGCCGTCCTGGATCGACCTCGTGTCGGGTGCGGAAGCCGCCTGGATCGGCTTCGTCCTCCTCTGTGCGGTCGCGATCCTCGTCCGCGGGGGACGCTCGCCGGCGGGAATCCGACTCGTCGTCGCGACGTTCGTCGCGACCCTCGTATCGGTAGCCGTGCTCCCGTGGGAGGCGTGGTATTATTATCTCGACGGTGGGCTCGTTCCGGCGGCCGTGATCGCCGGCGTGGCTTTCGCGTCGCTCGGTCGGATCGGCGGCATCCTCGTCTTCGCGATCGCGGTGGTTCGAACGGCTCTGCTCCTCTGGTGGATGCACGCCGTCCACGCGTCGGGGTTCCTTTCGACGGATCTCGCCTTGCTCCGGGTCGGGAGCGGAGCGCAGACGAGCACTTCGCAGCGTGCGCGCGTCTTGACGGTTGCCTCCCGGAGGGACGGCTTCACCGCGCTGACGCGCGCGCTCGGGTCCGTTCCCGAGGAGGTCCGGTCGCGAGCGCACGGCCCGGGGTTCGCGGATCTCGACAGCGACAACGGCTACTTCCTCGGGCTCGCCGCCGCCTCCCAACCAGCCTCGAGCGGCGATCGGGCGGCAGTCGTCGTCTATGCGAACGAGGTTCCCGACTCCTGGCGCAGCGCGATGGCGCGTCCGATCGCCGCGGGCCCTCTCGAGATCGTCGTCGACGAGTCTCGGCTGGGCGCCGCCGTCGTGGACGGCTGCGGCACGGAGCGCTCGCCGCTACCGACGCATCCTCCGACGTCGCCGCTCGCGTACGGGACCGGCGGGTCGCCGCGCGCGACGTGGCCGTGCGATTCGCCGATCGTCACGGCGACGGTCCGAGCGAGGTCCGGGGAGCCACGCGAGGGGGCGCACGAGGTGGTACGCGTCTTCGCGCGCGTCGACGGTGCGGGACGGGTCGCTCGACTCGAGTCCGAGCCGCCGGGCATCGGCATCGCTGCGAGCGCGACGGGACGTCTCGGGGCCGGCATCGAGCTCCGCGAGCTCCCCGCTACGGTGCGTGTGCACCTCGAGCTGCAGGGTCCGGCGACGCTGGACCTGTTCGAGCTGCGCGGCGAATGATCCCGATCGGGTTGCCGCCCCCGAAGCGGGAAAGTAAGGACGCAGACGAGCGCGCCGCGCACCGGTCCGGCGCAAGGCATCGATGAAGCTTTCGATTCCGCGATCCCTTTCCGGACTGCTGCTCGCTGCCGCGCTCGCGCTCGGCGCACGGTCCGGGCGCGCCGCAGGTCCGGGCTACGACGAAGCGCTCGCGATGTATCGCGCGGGCGACTTCGCCGGCGTCGTCGCGAAGCTCGAGGCGGGCTCGAAGGCGCCACCCGTCGACATCGACGCCTCTCTTCTGCTCGGACTCGCCTACCTGCGCCTGGATCGCCCGGACCGCGCCGCACGGGCTTGGTCGGACTACGTCAAGGAAGCGGATCCGACGCGCTCCGCGAAGCTGGCCCGCTTGCGGACGCTCGTCATCCGCGAAGGCAACGTGCGCGCCGCACGTGCTGCGGTCGAGCTGGAGAAGCAGGAGCCGCCGCGCGGCGTCGCGGGCATCCTCGCGGTCTTTCCACTTCGCAACACCGGCGGCGCGGAGAACGGCGCGCTCGTGACGGCGCTCTCCGCGATGCTCTCGGCGAACCTCTCCGGCTTGCCGACCGAGGAGGTGATCGGACGCGATCGCGTCGAGCGCTTCGTCGCCGCGGCCGGTGGCCTGAAGCTCGACGACACGGAGCAGGTGGCGCGTATCGGTCGCTTGCTTCGCGCCGCCAACGTCGTCGTCGGGACGATCGAGGTCTCGTCGACGACGCCCGCGACGGTCGACCTCGACACGGCGCTGATCGAGACCGCGAGCGGGCGGCGCGTCGAGTCCGCCTCCTTCGTCGGACCGATCGATCGGTTCTACGCGCCCGTCCGCGACACGGCCGTCATTCTCTCGAACGAGCTCGGGTGGCCGGTCAGCGTCCTGCCCCAAGCGCCGGCAGCGCGTGTGCAGGCGACGCACACCAAGAGCCTTCCGGCGGCGACGGCGTACGGGCGCGGTCTCGACCTCGAGGCGCACGGCGATTTCGACGGCGCGCGAGCCGAGCTCCAGGCGGCCCTGCGCGAGGATCCTTCCTTCGAGCTCGCCCGCCGGCAGCTCGCCACCTTGCCGGAGGCGCCGATGACGCTCGGCGCGGTGGCGGACACGGTCGAGGTAGAGCTTCTCGACGCGTCGCCGGCGTCGCGCGGGGGAGTACCGGGGGTCTTCGACCCCTCGCTCGCCGTTCCGCTGCCCCCACCACAGCCCTGATCGGGTCCTCCATCGGCTCGTCCGTGCGGAGCGCGCCAGGAAGCCCTCTTGCCAGCGATTCTCGCTTGCGCGGCACGCAGCGCCCGGGATACCTGTGATCGCTGAACCGGCGGGAGCAGCCGACTCCGCGATCTTCCCCGACAGAGCGCCCGTCCACGCGACATCTCGACTCGTAGGAGTGCATGGAGACGCCTGGCCGAAGAGGGCTCGTCGGCGCCGTTGCGGCGCTGCTCGCCATCGTTCCCCTTTCCCTCGCGAGCGCCGAGAAGCCCGACCGGAAAGTCGAGAGGAAGAGCGGCGCGCTCGCATGCGGGGACGAGGTCGCCGGTGCCGTTCGCCTGTCCGCCGATCTACGCGACTGCGGCAAGAACGGGCTCCGGCTGGAGGCCGGTGCCGTGCTCGACTGCGACGGGCACGAGATCCGCGGCCGCGGACCGGAGACCTCCGACACGGGCGTTCGGCTCGACGGCGTGCGCGGCGCGGAGGTGCGCAACTGCCGCATCGTCGGATTCAAGCGCGGCGTGCGGATTCGCGGCGGCCAGGACAACCGCGTGATCGCGAACCGGCTCGACGAGAACGTCTACGGAGTCGACGTCGCGGGAGCGACGAAGGCCGGGACGAGCTCCGGACACCTGATCGCCCGGAATCGCATCCGGAAGAGCGGCATGGACGGCATCCACCTCGGGACGGGAACCGAGAAGACGACGCTCGCGGAAAACGTGATCCAGTCGAGCGGCCAGGAGGGCCTCTACTTCCAGTGGTGCGACGAGTGCCGCGCGATCGCGAACACCGTGGAAGGAAGCGGCTCGGCGGCTCTCTACGTCAAGCACTCGAGCAACGGCCTCTTCGCGGACAACGAGGTCGAGGGGTCGCTCGTTCAGGTGCGCGGCGATTCGAGTCACAACGTGTTCGCGCGGAACGAGCTGATCGGCTCGGGCTTCGTCTTCGAGGGATACGTCGGCCGCGACGAGGGCCGTGACCCGAGCTGGATCGGCATCCCGCACGACAACCAGATCGTCGGCGGCGCGATCGTCGGGCGGAAGGTCTGCTTTCGCTTCAACGGGGCGCACGACAACCGCGTCGACGACGTCCTCGTGCGCGACTGCAAAGGTGTGCAGGAGAGGAGCTTCGGGGACGAGCCGGCCTCCGGAAACGTGCTTTCGCTGCGCCGCTCGAACGGCGACCTCGACGGCGATCGGATCGACGACGCCGTCGACCCGTGTACCGACGCCGATCGCGACGGCTTCGGCGAAGCCGGCTTCTCGGCGCGCACGTGTGTGCGCGACAACTGCGCGCAGCGCTGGAACCCCGATCAGGCGGACGCGGACGCCGACGGCGTCGGCGACGCGTGCGACGTCTGCCCGCTCACCGACGATCCCGCGCAGCGCGACGCCGATGGTGACGGCGACGGGGACGCGTGCGACGGCTGCAACGACCCCGACGGCGACGGGCACGGCCTCGCCGGCGAGATCTGTCCCACCGACAACTGTCCCGAGATCGCGAACGCCGACCAGGGCGACCTCGACCTCGACGGCAAAGGCGACGCCTGCGACGCGTGCCCGGCCTTCGCCGACGCGGACGTCGATCCCGAGAGCGAGGCGGCGTGCGCACCGGAGGCGTTCGCGTCGCTGACCGACGCGGAGCGGTCCCGCTTCGACGACGGACTCTTCTCGTTCACGCGCACGGTGACGCCGGCGGGCGGGCTCGGTCCCGTCTTCAACGGCGAGAGCTGCGCCGAGTGTCACTCGGACCCGACGATCGGCGGCGAAAGTCGCCGCACGGTGACGCTCTTCGGCAGCGCGCGCGACGGACGCTTCGACTCGCTCGCGGCGCACGGCGGGCCGCTCCTGCAATCGCAGGGCGTGCGCACCGCGAGCTGCTCCGCGACGGGCGAAGCCGTTCCGCAGGGCGCGGCGGTGCGGCGACGCCGGAGCCCCGCGCTCTACGGCGTCGGCCTCGTCGACGCAATCCCGGAGGAGGCGATCCTCGCGCGCGCCGATCCGGACGACCGCGACGGCGACGGCATCTCGGGCCGCGCGAACCGCGTCGGCGGCCGC
>VGTG01000053.1 GCA_016874795.1 Deltaproteobacteria bacterium
GACGTACTGTTCAAGTACGCCTGCGTCGCCCTCCGGTCCGAGGCTCGCGAATCTTCGGCACTCTCGACCGCCTCGCGACGTGATCTGGTGAGAAATGCAGGCTAGTGCACCGCACTAGAGCCGAGCGAGGAGCGCGCGCGCCGCTTCCTGGACCCGCGCGGCGACGCCGACCAGCAGCTCCGTCGCGAAGCGTTCGGCGGCCGTGTCCGTCATCGCATCGAGCTCGACGCGAGCCGCCTCGCCCTCGGCGAGGAGCGTCGTCTCGAGCGGATCGAACGCCTCCCGCACGGAATCGGAAAGCTCGGGGCGGCGCTCCACGGCGCAGCCGATCTGCTCGAACGTCCACCAGAGCACGTCGGCGCGCGGCTCGTCGCTGCCGCGCGTGAACGCTTCCGGGAACCGGCCGGCGAGGACGACGGGGAAGAAGAGCGAAGCGCACGGCCTGCCGAAGCTCGCCCACACGACGTTCGGTCCGCGGCGTCCGAGCTCGAGCGGCGCCACGATGCTCGCCGTCGTTCGGCTCGGTCCCTCGTGCATGCAGATCGTGAAGTACTGCTCCTGGTCCGACGTCGCGCCGGGACGGAAGCGGCGTCCGCTCGCGTCGTGATCGCGCAGGATCTCGCGCAACGAGGCCACGTCGTGCGCGCCGCGACCCGCTTCGAGACGCGTCCGCGAGCAGCGGAGCCGTCCCTCCGAGAACGCGCGCGGGACGTTCTCGACGTCGCGATACGAGCCTTCGAAGCTGAACGGCTCGGCGAGGGGAAGAGCGATCTCGCGCGCGTGCTCCTCGACGCGCGGCGAAAGGCGCTCCCAGTCCGCGCCGATCGTGATGTGGTTCGAGATCGAGTCGGTCGTGCGCGCGCGTCGCGCTGCCCAGTGGTGACCGACCGCTTCGAGGATCCACGCTTCGCGCGCGTCCGCGATCAGGAAGGAGCTGTTGTAGGGGAACTCGAACTCGCGGAAGCCGGAGCCCCCCTGCCCGTGCTCCTCGACGAGTGCTGCGATCACGTCGACGGCCATCGCGGCGCTCGAGGCACGCTCGAGGCCGAGCCGGACGAGATCCATCCCGAGAAGACCGATCGCCGCCGGCGCTTCCCGCGCGAAGATCGTCTCGTTGCCGATCGCGAGTCCGTGCTCGTTGACGCCGTGCTCGAAGCCCCAGAGCCACACGGGCCGTGATCCGAGAACGCGCGCCGTCGACGCGACTTGCGGGATCTCGACGTACTGGCAGCGGACGCGCGCGTCCGGCGGGTGCTCGGCGCGCTCGAGCAGGACGAGCGGCTGGCACTCTCCCGGCGGTCGGTCGCTGTTCTTGGCGAAGATCGTCGCGCCGGAAGACGTCGCTCCGCCGAGCGACACGATCGTGTCGCAGCCGAGAACCGGTACGGCTGATCCGGATTCCCCCATCCGGGGCTATTTAACAAGAAGGGCGCCGCCCCTCTCCTCCGCGCGGCGAAGCCGCGCGGAGCCTCCACTCCCCGCTCGCTTCCGCTTCGGCCGCGCGCTTCGCGCGCGGAGGTTCGGGCCCCCGAGTCTATTCCCCGTTGAAACGGTGGCCGGAGAGCTCCTCGATCGTCTGGCTCTCCGCCGACGAGGTCGGCTTGCGCGTAGCCAGGGCTTCGATCGCCCGGCGCGCCAGCTTGCTCGGCTTGGCGTGGCCGTTCTCCCAGCGGTTGACCGTCGAAAACGTCACGGCGACGGCGTGTGCGAACTCTTCCTGAGTGAGACCCAGCCGCTTCCTGAGCTCTCGGATCTCGGGCCCGCTGAGATCGTCCGACATGCTCTGACCCTCCATGTACGCAGCTTCCATCATCTTTCCACTCCTCCGCCGAGGCCGGTGCCTCCGGGTTTTCGGCTCCTCCGCCTGGTGTCATGACGCTGAACAAAAGGCTGGGTATAGCGGCCGTGTCTGTCCTCCCTGTGGGCGACTGCAATGGGGATGCCATCGCAACACCGCGAATTCTCGTGCTCGGAGGGATTCCCCAGCGTCACAAATGTACGATGCGTTATTGCTGCGCCGCTCCGGACGAAGAGCGGCATCCCGCAGGCGCGACTTGCCGCGAAGTCGAGGTCGGCTACCTTTGCCCAGTGATGGTCATTTCGTCCGACGTGCTCTCGGCGCTCCGGCAGGTGAAGTACCCGGGTTTCTCGCGGGACATCGTCTCCTTCGGGATCGTCCGGGACGTCCGCAGCGAGGACGGAGTGACGACTCTCGTGCTCGCTCCACCGGCGGGCGACCCGGCGCTGATCGAGCGGATCCGGCCGGAGATCGAGCGCGTCGTGGGCGCGGTCGAGGGGATCGGGCGGCTCGAGATCACCACGGCCGAGGCGCCGCGAACGATCCAGGAAGCCCGCACGCCGGCCCGCCCCGCGGGTCAAGCGGGGGCGGCCGGACATGCCGACCACGGGCACGCCCACGGGCACACGCATCCGCACGGTCCGCGGGGCCCACAGCGGATCGCCGGAGTGAACCGGATCATCGCGGTCGCGAGCGGCAAGGGCGGCGTCGGGAAGTCGACGCTCGCGACGAACCTCGCTCTCGCGCTCCGCGAGCACGGGCGCACCGGTCTCCTCGACGCCGACGTGTACGGACCTTCGACCCCGCTTCTCCTCGGCGTCGAGGGGGAGCAACCCGACGTCACGCCCGAACGGCGGATCACGCCGATCGAGGCGCACGGCATCCGGATGATCTCGATGGGCTTCTTCGTCGAGCAGGAGCGCGCGGTGATCTGGCGCGGCCCGATGGTGACGAAGCTCGTGACGGAGTTCATCCGCAACGTCGAATGGGGCGAGCTCGACTACCTCGTTCTCGACCTTCCGCCCGGTACCGGCGACGTCCAGCTCACGCTCGCACAGCAGCTGCACATGGACGGCGGCGTGATCGTGACGACGCCGCAGGACGTCGCTCTCGCGGACGTCCGCCGCGGCGTGCGCATGTTTCAGCAGGTGAACGTGAGCGTGCTCGGCGTGGTCGAGAACATGAGCGGCTACGTCTGCCGCCACTGTGGCCACGAGACGGACATCTTCGGCAAGGGCGGCGGTGAGGAGATGGCGCGTTCTCTCGGGGTGCGCTTCCTCGGACGGATCGCGCTCGCCGCCGAGATCGGCGAGCGCGGCGACGCGGGGAAGCCGATCGTCGCGGGCGACCCCGAGGCACCGACCTCGCGGCAGATTCGCGGCATCGCGGCGGAAATCGCCTCCGCCGTCGCGCGCGCGGCGTAGCGCGAAACGAAAAGGGCCCCGCGCTTGCGCGCGGAGCCCTTCCCGATCCGTGGTGGGTGTCGCGTGAGATCTTCGCGATCAGTAGGTCTTGCCCGCGGCGCCCGCATTGAAGAGGATCGACTCCTTGACCATCAGGTCGCCACTCAAGTTCTGCGTGCCGTTCGGCTCGCAGGCGACGTCGAACGTCGAGGTGTCGCGGACGCTGACCCCGCTCGTCGTCCAGTTGAAGCAGATCGTCTGCCAGATCTGGGCAGCCGTGCCGCGGCGGAGACGCATGCACTGCTCGTCGTTGTTGCCGCCGCCCTGGCCCTTCGAGCCCATCAGCGTGACGTTGCAGAACTTCGGAGCCGAGCGCGGCGTATCGGACCTCCAAGGCGAATGAACGCCTCTCCTCTTTCTCCAGTTCCCTTCGTTCATGAGACCGCACACTCGTGGGGGGATGTGCGATCGCGAGTGCGTTGTAGCGGCGGCCGTTGATGAGGCCGTGGCTCGCGCGTTGCGGTTGTGCGAATTCGGGCGACACAGAGCGAAGCGCGTCGTATGCTTGACGATTTCGGACGAAGCTCCCGCAGGGAGAGCGTGTGGCGAAGCGTTCGTGACAGGCGGCTTACGCCCGACGCGGTATCGCCCCAGTCAACGGAACGTCATGTTCCCGTAACCGGCTCCCAACACCGGCTCGTTAAGGTGCGCGCGGTCTTCCTCTCGCGTGATTTCCCACCTCGAAAGACCTTCGCCCGTGACGAGGCGACTCGGAGAACCGGTGATGAAAAGAAGCTCGCCTCGCTTCGGCCCCGCGCTCGCTGGGATGATCCTCGCGCAATTGGCCGTTCTCTCAGGGGATTCCTCCGCCCAGGACATGCGGCCGACCGCGATCAGCGGAAAGGTCGTGAGCGCGCAAACGGGCGAACGCATGTTCGGCGTCGAGATCACCGTGATCGGCACGGGCCAGAAGGCGACGACCGACATCGAAGGCACCTTCCGCATCCCGGTCCTCGCCGGCACCTACGAGCTTCGTGTCTCTCTCGACGGGTTCCAGACCCAGCGCATCACCGACGTGCGGGCGATCCCGAACGAGGCCGCCGACGTTCGCGTCGCGATGGTGCCGGCCGACGCGGCGGCACAGATGCCCGCAAGCGGCGCGCCGGGAGGCGTCGAGACGATCGAGGTCGTCGCGACCGCGAGCAAGGCCGCCGAAAGCGCGGCCCTCGTCGAGCGGCAGGTCGCCGACGTCGTCGAGGACACGATCAGCGCCGAAACCTTCCAGCGCGCGCCGGATTCCAACGTCGGCGAGATCGTCGAGCGTCTCGCCTCCGTGACCGTCGAGGACGACTTCATCTTCGTCCGTGGCCTCGGCGAGCGCTACTCGACGGCCGTCCTGAACGGCAGCCGTCTCCCCAGCACGAACCCGGACAAGCGCGTCATCCCGCTCGACCTCTTTCCCGCCGACTTCGTCGAGTCCCTCGCCATCATCAAGTCGTACTCGCCGAATCTCGAAGGAGATTTTGCCGGCGGCCTCGTCGACATCCGCCTCAAGACCTTCCCGAGCGAGCTCACCTGGAAGGTCGGGATGGACATCGGCGGCAACACGAACACGACGTTCCAGGACTTCAAGACCTACGCGACCGCACGCGAGCTCCCCGACTTCTTCGGGGTCGACACTTCCCGAGGTCTCCCCTCGGTGTTCGGCGACGAGCGCGTCGTCTTCACGAGCCAGCAGGACGCCGCCGCGTACGCCGCGACGCTGAAGGACATCTGGTCGGCCGAGAGCATCACGGCCCCGATCGACGGAGGGCTCGACTTCGAGGTCGGCAACACGTTCGGGGACTTCGGCTTCAACTTCGCCGCCCTCTGGGAGAACGACTACGAGACCATTCCCGACCAGATCGAGAGGCAGTTCACCACGCTCGAAGGCGACGAGCCCGTTCTCGGCGAGGATTTCGTCTACGATTCCAGCACCTTCGAGACGACGCTCGGCGCCCTCTTCACGTCCGCGTACGACATCAACGACGACAACCGGATCAACCTGCGCGTCCTGTACCAGCGCGTCACCGGGGACGAGGTCCTGATCGGCAAGGGGTTCCGGCGCAACAACCCGGAGGTGACCCTCGACACGACCCGCCTCACCTACCAGGCGGAGCAGCTCGTCTGGGGGCAGCTCCAGGGCGACCACGCCTACGAGGACCTCGAGCTCAGCTGGCGGTCGGCCTTCGGCTGGACTTCGCTCGATCGGCCGGACACGCGCACGACGGTCTACGCGAGCTCGCCCGGGAATCCGACGCCGGTCTACTCGCGCGTCGCCGGCAGCGGCTCGCGCCTCTTCCTCGACGTGAAGGAGAAGCTCTCCGACACCCAGGGCGAGATGGCGGTCCCGTTCGGAGTCTGGGACGAAATGGAAGCGCGCTTCCGGATCGGCGGCGCGTACACCTGGCGCGACCGAAACTCGCAGCTCCGCAAGTTCCTCTTCCGGCCGACGAACACGAGCAACGTCGAGCTCTACGAGATGATGCCGGAGGCGTTCTTGAACGCGGAGATGGTCGAGTCCGGCGCCACGAACTTCTTCGAGGAGACGGCGCCACAGGACAGCTTCTCCGCGAACGAGTCGATCATCGCCGGCTACGCGATGCTCGAGCTGCCACTGATCGAGGACCAGCTCCGCTTCGTCGGCGGCCTCCGCGGCGAGAACTCGGTGATCGACATCACCTATTTCCGCCAGGACCAGCAGGGCGCGCCGGTCGACCGCTCGCTGATCAACCTCGATCCGATGCCGGCCGCGAGCCTCGTCTACAGCCCGCGAGAAGACATGAACGTTCGCGGGGGCTACAGCCAGACGGTCTCGCGTCCGGAGTTCCGCGAGCTGTCGCCGATCCAGTTCCCCGAGCCCTTCGGTCTGCGGACGGTCGTCGGCAACCCGGACCTCGTCGAGACCACGATCCAGAGCGTCGATCTCCGCTGGGAGTGGTTCCTCTCGAACCTCGAGCTCGCCTCGATGAGCTTCTTCTACAAGGACCTGGACCAGCCGATCGAGACGACCGTCGTGTCGCTCTCGGGCTCGACGGCGACATCCTTCGCGAACTCCGAGAGCGCCACGCTGTACGGCCTCGAGTGGGAGCTCCGGAAGGACTTCTCCTTCATTTCCGACGACTTCGCGGACTTCATGATCTTCCTGAACGCGAGCTGGATCGAGTCGAACAGCATCAGCGTCGACGATCCGGGCGAGGAGACCCGCACGAACACCGAAGGGCCTCTCCAGGGCCAGGCGCCGTTCATCATCAACACGACCATCCAGTACAGCCACGACGACTGGGGCGTGTTCCGCCTCCTCTACCGGACGGAGGGCTCGACCCTCGACGCCTTCGGCTTCAACGGGCTGCCCGACATCTTCTTCGAGCCGCGGAACCAGCTCGACTTCGTCTACACCTTCGACGTCGAGCTCTTCGAGTGGCCGATCGACATGAAGTTCAGCGTCGAGAACATCCTGAACGACCAATATGTGTGGATGCAGTCCGGGATCGTCCAGCAGTCGTGGAAGTCCGGCGTGACGTTCGGGTTGAGCGCCTCGTACCGCTACTGAGCTTCTCCCATCGCTGCGACGCTGGTCACTCGCGCTTGATGGCGCGTTCACGGGGCCTTAGTACGCGTTTGATAGCGAGCTTGCGCCATTCATCCGTTCAAGGAGGAGGTTTTGGTGCAAGCGATCCAGCGGGTACGACGGGCGAGCCTCGCCCGAATGAAGCGAGCGATTCGAGTCCTCGCGATCGGCTCGATTTTCACGGTCCTCGGAGCGACGGCGACGACGCCGATCGCGCGAGCGCAGGCGGTCGGCGAGCCCGAGGTGAGCGGCGATCAGCTCATCTTCATCTTCGACGCGCGCCAGAATCGGAACGCGTTCCTATCGGTCACGAGCTCGTCGGACGATCCGATGTTCGTCGACGTCGCGTTCTACTCGGCCTCGATCGGGCTTCTCGCGCGCGAGACGATCGAGCTCACGTCCGGCCAGAACCGCGTGATCGACGCGACCTCGTTCGCGGGCGGCGCGGCGAACGGCAACGCCGGCCTCGCGGTGATGACACCGCTGCTCGCGGACGGACAACCTTCAGCCCGTGGTGCCCACGGCGCCGCTGACGGGCGTCTTCACGCGCGCAAACCTGCAGCTCCTCTCGGGAATCGGCGAGAACCCGTTCGGCCGGTTCGCGGTGGACGACTCCGGAGACCCGGCCGTGGCGGGCAACGCCGTCGACGGTGAGTCGGTCCTCTACGAGCGCTTCGCGCCGAGCGTCCTGATGGTGCCGACGTACTTCGATCCCGCCACGCTCGGCCCGCCCGAGTACGATGGCAACCGGATCCTCCTCGCCGCCTTCGAGGACCAGTACGGCACGCCGTTCAACCTCGGCCCGCTGACGGACGACGCGCAGGCGAGCTTCTTCGACAACGCCGGCGTGCTGCTCACCACGGCGGCGGTGCAGATCGACGGCGTCCTCCTGACGGACCTGCAAAGCGTCGCCGGTGCGACGAGCCTGAACGGCGCTGACGGAGGTGAGCGAGCTTCTCGGGAACATCGTCACGGACCAGGTGACCTGCGTCGTGACGGTCTCCTGAGAACGCGACGATCACAGTCACAAATTCGTCATGTGCTCGAAACGGAACGGAAAGGGACTCGGCGCGGTCGAGCGCGTTGCGTGACCAACGTGTTGCGATGCGCGCATCGATCACCACCGGTTCACCGCTCCGTCACGAGTGCGTAGCAATCGAATGCGAAGGTGCGTTGCGGTTCGTTGGAGCGTCGCGGAGGGCGACCGCTCCCACCCACGCGAAGCCGAGCGGCGACGCGCTTCAAATCCATCGACTCCAGGCAAGTGAGTGAAGGAAGAGGAGACCAGAGACATGCGGCGACCAATGCAAAGCCCGCGTGAACGCGGGACGCGATCGCATCGAAAGACGAGCCGGCTCGGAGCCGCGCTCGCGTTCGTCGCGGCTGCGGCGATGAGCCTGCCCGCGACCGCCGGAGCGCAGGCGATCGGCGAGCCGGACGTGACCGGCGATCAGCTCATCTTCATCTACGACGCGCGCCAGAACCGGAACGCGTTCCTATCGGTTGCGAATCCATCGAACGGCACGATCTTCGTCGACGTCGCGTTCTACGACGCCACCGTCGCGCTGCTGACCCGCCAGACGATCGAGCTCTCTTCGGCGGCGAACCTCGTGATCGACGCGACCTCGTTCGGCGGGGGAGCGGCGAACGGCACCGCCGGTCTCGTCGTCATGACGCCGGTCGTGGCCGCGGACAACCTCCAACCGGTCGTGCCGCCCACGCCGCTGACGGGCGTCTTCACGCTCGCGAACCTGCAGCTCGCTTCGGGCATCGGCCAGAACCCGTTCGCCCGCCTCGCGGTCGACGGCTCGGGCAATCCGGCCGCGCCGGGAACGGCGGTCGACGGAAGCTCGGTCTCGTACGAGCTCTTCAACCCGACCGTCCTCGTCGTACCGACCTACTTCGATCCCTCGACCCTCGGTCCGCCCGAGAACGACGGCAACCGCATCCTCCTCGCCGCGTTCGACGACCAGTACGGCGTTCCGTTCGGCATCTCGGCGCGGACGGACAACGCGCAGGCGAGCTTCTTCAACAACGCGGGCGTGCTCCTGACGACGGCCGGCGTGCAGATCAACGGCGTCCTCCTGACCGACCTGCAGGCGGTCGCGGGCGGAACCAATCTCGACGGCGCGAGCGGCAAGGTCTTCTTCGACGTGAACGCCGGCGACGGCAACATCTTCGGCCTCTTCGGCCAGTCCGTCGGTACGTTCGCGGCGGGCCAGGTGATGCCGGCGGTCGCCGCGGTCCCCGAAGGAACGAATCAGGGTCCGGTGATCGACTGTCCGGGCGGCACCGCGACGATCAGCGCGAACATCACCTCGAGCCAGGTCTGGCCGAGCAGCTGCACGATCCTCCTGAACGGAACGATCTTCGTCGACGATGGCGCGGTGCTGACGATCCAGGCCGGCACGACGGTCATGGGCATGCGCAACCCGACGAACCCGCCGCCGAGCGCCCTCGTGTTCCGCCGCGGCTCGCAGATCAACGCGAACGGCACGGCGAGCTCGCCGATCGTCTTCACGAGCGACCAGCCCGAAGGCGCACGCGCTCCGGGTGACTGGGCGGGTCTCGCGCTGAACGGCTCGGCGCCCGTCAACTGCCCGGGTGGCGAGTGCGAGGCGGAAGGCCTCGTCGACACGCCGTTCGGCGGCAACAACTCGGCCGACAGCAGCGGCACCGTCCGCTACGTCCGCGTCGAGTTCGCCGGCCGCGAGCTCGCGCCGGACAACGAGCTCAACGTCTTCACGATGAACGGCATCGGCTCCGGCACGACGATCGAGTACGTGCAGGCGCACATGGGCCTCGACGACGCACACGAGTGGTTCGGCGGCACGGTGAACGCCCGCTACCTCGTCGGTACCGGTGCTGCGGACGACATCTTCGACTGGCAGATCGGGTACACCGGCGCTGCGCAGTACCTCTACGGTGCGTTCTACGGCGGGAACATGGACGCCGAGGGAAGCCGCAACTTCGAGGGCGACAACAACGAGGACGGCTTCGACTTCGAGCCGCGCTCGAACCCGAAGTTCTGCAACGCGACGCTGATCGGCTCGAAGGGCCAGGGCGGTGGAGACGTGCCGAACGAGTGCGTCTTCATCCGCCGCGGAACGCTCCTGAAGCTCGGGAACAGCATCGTCACGCAGTGCAACACGACCTGCTTCGAGATGCGTGACGAGGCGACCGCCGATCAGGCCTGCGACGCGCAGGGTGATCCGACGGGCGAGACCGTCATTCAGGACTCGATCTTCTTCGATTGCGGCGCGGACGGCCAGAACTATGCGCAGAACCACTCGTCCACGGCCGCTGCTCCCTGCCAGTCGACGGATCTCTTCGCGGACTGGCAGGCCAACAACGGCCTGACCACCAACGACCCGGGTCTCCCCGCCGAGTGCGACGAGTTCGGCTGCACGCCGATTCCGACCGGCGACGTGAGCTCGGACTTCAACTGCTCCTCGCTCGATCCGTTCCTCCAGAACACCAACTACGTCGGAGCCTTCGCGCCGGGCGCGTCGGGCTGGGCAAATCCGCCCTGGGTCAGCTACGCGACCAACTGATCCGCTCGGTTCTGCTCGCGGGGGGCGAGGCGCGATCCGCCTCGCCCCCCTTTTCTCGCCGATGAACCCCGCATCGTCCCTCTTCGCCGCTGCAGCGCTCCACCTGGGGCTGCTCTCGGTCCCCGTACGCGCCGAGACGGCTGCACCGGCACCCTCCGCGACGGCCTCCGCGGCCGCCGAGGCGACCGTCACCCGGCTTTCGGGTGGCGCGCCGACGCTCGACGAGCTCGTGGGCCGCTTCGCAACGGCCCTGAGCGAGAACGATCGTGCCGCGCTCGAGGCGCTGCGCGTCACGCAAGCCGAGTATCGCGACCTGATCGTGCCGGGGAACGTGAAGCCCGGTGAGCCGCCGCAGATCGTCGGGGCCGAGGCGAGCGAGTACTTCTTCGGCGTGATGAACACGAAGAGCGCCTACTATCGCGACGCTCTCCTGAAGAGCTACGCGGGCAAGAAGCTCTCAATCCGCGAGGTGAGGTTCGAGAAGGGCGTCCAACAGTATGCGGGCCATCGCGCCCACAAGCGCCTTCTCCTGACGGTCGTCGACGAGACCGGGGCGACCCACGAGATCCGCACGGGCTCGATCGTCGAGCGCGACGGCGTCTTCAAGCTCATGTCGTTCATCCGCGACTGATCGCGCGCTCGGTGACGATCGACGGGGAGCCGATCTCGCTCGACGCCCTCGCGGAGCGCCTTCGTCACGCGGAAGGAACCTTCCTCGTCGCCGTGACGCCCGGCCGCACCGCCGCTGGCGGCCAGTAGCCCTCGATCCACCGCACCCTCCGCGCGCGAAGCGCGCGGCCGAGCGGAGAGCGAGCGGGGGAGTGGATCAAGTCCGGCTCGGCCGGACCTGCGGCGAGGGGGCGGCGCCCCCTCGCTCAAACAAAGAAAGGGCCCCGGGAAGGTCCCGAGGCCCTTTCGTGGGAGTTGCGGGGCTCGGCCCCGCCCGACGCGGATCTCGAGCCGCTAGTGCTAGTCGCTCAAGCGCGAGAGCGCGCGCAGCGAGAAGTGACCCGGATCGAAGTTCCGCTCGATGAACTGTCCCTGGTAGCGACCACCGAGCGCAGCGCGATCGGTCTTGTCGTTGACGCCCATCACCATGTTGGGCGTCGCGGCGCCGAAGCTGCCGTCCCCGCTCTTCGACCAGTGGTAGCTGCACATGGCCGTGTAGAAGTACTCACCGGCACGGTTGTGCACGTTCTTCCAGTAGATGCGGCTCATCTCCTTGTCGATGTACATCACGACCTTGCCGAAGTTGTAGTACGGATCGGTCGACTCGCCCTCGACGACCCACACGGGCCGCTCGACGAGGACGAGGTTGTCGGTGATCTGCCAGGGCGCGCCCTCGTTGCCCGGCGTCTCGTAGCCGCCGCGGAGGTACGGAATGTTCACCTCGTACTTGGTGTCGCCCGCCTTCTCCTGCTCGAGAGCGTAGGGACCGACGATCGCGCCGAGGATCTTCTGCTCGCCGACGAGCTTCCACTTGTAGTACTCGACCTTGCCCGCGTAGCAGTTCAGGTCGTCCGAGAAGATGTCGAGGCCCGCGATCGGGTCCGAGCGGGTGGCCGCGTTCACGCGACGCGCGCGGCGCATCTGGGGGAGATACGCCCAGATGTTGTCCTGCGAATCCCAGTCGTTGAGCTGCTGCGCGAGGATGTTCACGCCCTCGGCGTCGGCCGGCTCCATGGCGTGCGACATCGTCGTGCCACGCAGGTTCTCGGGATTCTCTTCCGCCTTCTCGGTGCGGCCCATGTACGACTGCGCGTGCAGCCACAGCTTGATGCGGCGGAACTCGCCGTTCCGGTCGATGCCGTTCAGCGTGAACGTCGCGCCCTGCCCTTCACCGATCTGATTCGCGAGATAGAAGTTCCACGCGACCTTGCACGCGGCCTGCGGGTCCTTCGGATCGATGCGCGGGAACGGCTGACCGAAGACGTGATCGGGAAGCTCGCCGTTCTCCTTCAGCTTGAGACCGCACGTCTCGGCGTCGAGCTCGTACTTGCCCTCGTTCGCTTCCGAAGCGGCCCAGTACGCCGACGTGTAGTTCTCCTTGAACTTCTGCTCGTCGACCGGAACGACGGTGAACGTGTAGTCACCCGCCTTGACGCGCTTCAAAACCGGATCGGGCAGCAAGCCCTCGGCCTTCTGCCAGTTGTCCTTGTTGAGCTTCCACGCGCCTTCCGGCAGCGGCGCGCCACCCTCGGCGCCCACGGAGAGCGTCGGTAGCGCGAGCGCCGCGACCACGAGTGCGGTGCGTACGAACGATCGGCGAACATGCATGCGTCGGTACCTCCCTTTCGGATTCAATCCCTGATCTCTGCCAGGGTCAATCTCTGTTCGGACTTGGAACCGTCCGTTCGGACGATGGAAGCGGCGCGTCACTCGGATGCCTCGTGACTCGCCAAAGCAGCAAGCTTGTCGATTTCGAGCAGGAGGACCGCCCCGACGAGGACGACCTGCCCCCCAGGCATTATCTCAACGTAGACTCCCGTCAAAGGGGGATTACGCCCACCGATCCGAAGCTGGATCTGTTCGCCTTCGGTGCGATGCAGCGTGACGAGATCGCGCGCCGGCGCGAGACCGAAGTCCGCCAGCGGCACCTCCGCGCTCGACCCGATCTCGGCGAGCGGCGGAAGCTCGGCGAAGCTCGCAAGGAACTCCTCGACGCGATCGTCCGGCACGGGCTCCGTGCGATCCGCTTCCTGGATGTCCCAGGCGCTCCCGCTCCGAACCAGGCGAAATTCCTTTCGCCCCCTCTCGACGTCGATTGCGTCGAAGTCGGACGGCGGGAAGTCGATCAGCGGTCGCGCCTCGGTCTGTCGCTTCGGCGCCTCGATCCTCGGGAGCGCCACGGCGAACACGAAGGCCCCGAGTGCCGCAGCGAGCACGGCCATCCCGAGAAGCAGCCATCGCCTCGAGGCGAACGGCGCGTCCGTCGACCCGTGCCCGCGCGACCCGTGCGACGCGTGCACGGTCATCCCGCGCTTCGCGTCCGCCGGCGCCATCCGACGAAGACCCCGAAGAGGAGCACCGAAGCCGGGAGGAGGACCACCGAGGTCCAGAACAGGACCCGCGCCTCCTCGGCCGTCAGGTAGATGCGCGAGAAGGTTCCACCCTGCGGGCCGCTCTGGCGAACGGCGATCAGGCTCTCGGCGCGCGCCGCGAGATGGGCCATGTT
Organism: Deltaproteobacteria bacterium; assembly: GCA_016874795.1. Lineage (GTDB taxonomy): Bacteria > Desulfobacterota > Binatia > UBA12015 > UBA12015 > VGTG01. Next base: position 13,541 of record VGTG01000053.1, read on the forward strand.
CAGGAACAGATCCTTGTTTCCGAGCTGTCCCGAGTAGAGATTCGTCGCGAAGCTCGCGTCGCCGACGACCACGATCGAGCCGCCCGTGTCCTCCTTCTCCTTGCCCTTCTCGCCGACGCGCACGTGCGCGATCGCCGCGACCGGGACCGGGCCGACACGATCGCCCTCCTGGAACTCCGGACGTTCCGTTTCGACGCTGCTGCGGTCCGTGTCGACCCACGTGTCCGCGCCGGTGAAGGCGAGCGGGGCGTTCTCGACGTCCGCGCGCTCGGGCCGCTCGACGCTCATCGACTGCGCGAGCGGTAGGACCGCGGGCGGCGCTCCCGTGTAGGGCAGGATCTCCTCGTTGAAGTAGGCCACCTGCGGGGCGAAGCTGTCCGCGAAGAAGAGCCGGTTCCGCTCGTCGACCACGAGGTCGTTCCCCGGCACGACCCCGAGCTCGCGCACCAGCGCCTGGACCTTCGGCGGAGCGTTCGCCTCGAGAAGGATCAGCGCACCGCCGCCGGCATTCAGATAGCGCCGCACGACCTCGATTTCGCTATCCGTGAAATCGGTGCGCGGACCGGCGATCACGAGCAGAGCGACGCCTGGAGAGATCTCGGTGCGGAGGTCGCTCGAGCGCTCGATCCGGTAGCTCTCGGCCTCGAGATCCTTGGCGACGAGCGAGAGACCGCGGCGCTCGTCCGGATCCTGCGGATCGCTCTCGCCGTGGCCGACGGTGAAGAGCGCCTTCCGCTCGACCCCCTCGATCAGCTTGATCAGGTTCGCCGTGAGACCGCTCTCGTCGAGGTTGCGCACGACGAGCACCCGGTCCGCACCCTCGATCACCGCGGTGTCGTAGTTCGCGATGCCGTAGCGATTCGCGAGGAGCGGGCTTCGATCGAGGTCGTACATCTTGAACTGCAGATGCGACGATTCGCGCTGGAACCGCTGCAGAAGCTCCTTGATCTCGCGGACGCGGCCCTGCTCGCGGCTGTTGTAGAACGCCGTGATCGTGACGTCCTTCTCGAGCCGGCCCGCCGTCCGTCGCGCCTGATCGGAGAGCGTGTGCTCCTTGTCGGGCGTGAGGTCGAGTCCGACGTTGTAGGCGAAAGCGATCGCGAGCAGCATCACGCCGATCACGACCGCGAGAGACATCTCGACGGCCAGCGCCGCGACGTGCCAGCGCGCGCCCGAGGGGATCAAACCACCCCCCGCCACGCGCGGCTCTGCAGCGACCGGAGCCCCGCGTACAGGAAGAACAGCGTGAAGAGAGCGAAGTACGCGAGATCGGCGGTCTGGATGCTGCCGGTCGCGAAGCTGTAGTAGTGGTCGAAGAGGGAAAGAAGGAGCAGCACGCGCACGATCCACTCGCTGCCCACCGCTTCGTTCCAGGTCATGAACCAGAAGAAGACGAGGATCCCGTAGGTCACCATCGCGGCGACGACCTGGTTCTCCGTCAGGGTCGACGCGGCGAGACCGCAAGCGATGAAGGCGGTGCCGAGCAGCAGAAGCCCGAGAAAACCCGCGGTCGGCGGGCCGAGCGCGAACGGGTGGTACACGTAGAAGACCGCGAACGGGATCATCGCCAGCACGAGCGTCACCAGGAAGAAGCCCCATGCCGCGAGGAACTTGCCGAGGATGAGCTGGTAGTCCCGAACGGGCAGCGTCCACAACAGCTCGATCGTGCCGAGCTTCCGCTCCTCGGCGAAGAGACGCATCGTCACGAGCGGAAGAACGAGCAGCGTCACGAGCCGGAAGTCGATGAACACGTACCGCCACAGCCCCGTCTCGAGGACCTGCGCACCGAACGTCACGAAGAAGGCGACGTCGCTGTAGAAGAAGTATCCGGAGAGCGTCAAGTAGACGGCGAGCAGGACGTACGCCGTCGGCGAGCCGAAGTACGCGGCGAACTCGCGCCGCGCGATCGCACGAACGGCGCGCACGGCTAGTGCACCTCCCCGGCTGGCGCAGCTGGCGGCCCGCTCCGCGAAGCGCCGCCGTTCGCACGTCGATCGCCTTCTCCGCCGACCAGCGCGAGGAAGATCTCCTCGAGCGTCATGACGACCGGCCGGAGCTCGATCAGCCCCGCTTCGCTCCCCACGGCGGTCGCCGCGATCTCCCGTCGCATGTCGAAGCCGTGCTCGACGCGCACGATCACCTCGGTCCCGTCGGCGGCCGAGGAATGCGGGACCGACAGCGGATCCCGCTCGCGGCTGGCGACCTCGGCGACGTGCGGCAGCGCGCCGATCTTCGCGAGCACGTCCGGCGTCGGCATCGCGAGCCGGACCGAGTACTCGCGAAACGGACGAAGACGGCGCTCGAGGTTCGCCGGCTCGTCGACGGCGAGGATCCGTCCGCCCGCGAGGATGATCACGCGCGAGCAGATCATCTCGACCTCGGGGAGGATGTGTGTCGACAGCACGACCGTGCGCTTCTCGTCGCCGAGTGCACGGATCAGCGCGCGGATCTCGCTCACCTGCTCGGGATCGAGGCCCGACGTCGGCTCGTCCAGGATGAGGACCGGCGGATCGCCGAGAACCGCTTGCGCGATCCCGACGCGCTGCCGGTAGCCCTTCGAGAGGTTGCCGACGAGCCGATGTGCGACGTGCTCGATCCCGGCCGCGGCCATCGAGCGGCCGACCGCACGTGCCACCTCGCGATGCGGGATCTGCTTCATGTCGGCGACGAAGCGCAGATAGTCCTCGACGGCCATGTCGCCGTAGAGCGAGGTTCGCTCGGGCAGATAGCCGACCGCGCTCCGTGCGTGGATCGCTTCGCGGACGACGTCGTGCCCCGCAATCGTGCAGCGTCCCGAGCTCGGCGGAAAGACGCCGGTGATCATCCGGAGCGTCGTGCTCTTCCCGGCGCCGTTCGGTCCGAGGAAGCCGATCACCTCGCCGCGCGCGACCTCGAACGAGACGTCGCGGACGGCGATCGTCGCGCCGAACGCCTTCTGCAGGTGCTCGGCGCAGATCTCGCCGGCTCCGGAAGCTGTGATCGATCGCGGCGAGCCCACCTGCGGCCAAACCTTCCGCGTCTCGCGGAACTCCGCAAGCGCAACCGGGCGAGTGGTCGGTCGGGCTGGCTATCCGCCGTGCTCGACGACCCGCTTGTCGGCGGTCGGGCCGCCGAGAAGCGTCGCCTGGTCTCCCTCGGTCTTGTAGAGCAGGCCCGCGCCGCCGACGATGTAGCCGGTCGTACCGGACAGGCTCAGCCCGCGGAACCACTCGGAGGCGAACTGGATCGGCGTCGGGAACGCCGTCCAGGTCTTGCCGTCGTCCTTGCTGCTGAGGAGCGTGCCGCGGCTGCCGACGATCCAGCCGATGCCGTCGGAGAATCCGACGTCGTAGTAGGAGAGCTCCTGGAACGGCGAGCGCACCGGGTTCCAGGTCGCGCCGCCGTCCTCGGTCATCAGGATCGTGCTGTCGATGCCGACGGCGACACCGTGCTGGGGAGTCGTGAAGCTGATGCCGAAGAGCGTGCTCTCGACGCCGGACTGCTGCTGGCGCCACGTCTTGCCGCCGTCGTCCGTGGCGAGGATCGTCCCGAACTCTCCGCAAACCCAGGCGTGATCGGCGTCGAGATAGTTCAGGCCGTAGAGAAGCGCGTCGTCCGGCGCGATGCCCATGTCGAGAGCGGAGTCCGGCAGCTTGAAGTCCTCGGGGAGGTGCACCTGGGTCCAGGTCGCTCCGCCGTCCTCGGTGTGGACGATCTGGCCGAAGTCGCCGACGGCCGTTCCGCGGTTCTGGTTGGCGAACCGGACCTGGAGGAAGTTGCGGTCGACCGGAGTCTTCTGCTCCTTCCAGGTCGTTCCGCCGTCCGTCGAGGCGTAGATCGTCCCCTGCGTCGAGGCCACCCAGACGTGGGTCTCGTCCGCGCAGGTGACGCTGAAGTAGGGTTTCCTTCCGGACGGCTCCTGGCGCGTCCAGCTCTTGCCCCCGTCGTCCGTGCGGAAGACTCGACCGAGGTCGCCCACGACCCAGCCGACGTTCGGGTTGGCGAAGCAGGCGCCGAAGAGGTTCACGCGAATGTCGGTCGGCGGAACCGTTTCCGCCACCGCGCGGGACGCGAGCGCCCCGCCGAAGATCAAGAGTCCGACCGCAAGGAGCGCGGCGGAACGTACGGGCCTCATTGAGCTGATTCCTTCCCGTCCTCTCGACTAGAGCACGTACTCGATCTGCAAGCGGACGTTGCTGCGGTCGCGCACGAGACCGAACTGATACTTGTACACGCCCGAATTGATCGCAGAGTAATCGATGATGAAGCGCCACGGATCACGCGCGAACCGCACGCTCGGCTGGAACACGAACATTCCCTGCCAGTCGAAGAACATGCCGAATCCGGGCGTCGTCTGCACGGTCAGGTCGGTGAAGGGGATGTCGTTGTTGTAGGTCGTGTTGATCAGGAGCGTCTGCAGGTAGCCGTCCTGCGCCAGCCCGACGACGCGGGTCGAGTTGTTCGGCTGCGGGATCGGGACCGACTGGCAAGGCACGCCGAACGAGCACTCGTCGTAGTTGAAGATGTGCCGGTAGAAGAACTGGGTCGAGAACAGGAAGGACTGCGCCGGGTTCAGTGCGCGGATGTACTGGTTCATGTCCCAGCCGACGACGAAGTTCAGCGTGTCCTTCCGGCTGACCGTGTCCAGGGTTCCCCCGAGGACCGGACCGAGGAAGTTCGCCACGTAGTTCCCGTCGAGCGGTGAGCCCCCGATCCTCGGGAACGCGCTCGCGACCGGCCCCTTGAAGAGCGCTTCGTTGCGGAACCACGCGATCTCGCTCCGGAGGACGCCCTTCAGCTGCGGGAACGCGGTCGTCATGGCCGCGCCGTTGATCCACACGCGCGGTGCCGTCGATTCGGCCGTGATCGTGCTGACGCCCTGATGGAAGTTCGGGTCGGTCGGCAGCGAGCCGCGGAAGTGCACGGCCTGCGTGTCGAGCATCGTCACGTAGCTCGCCGCCGTGAACGTGTAGTCCGAAACGTTGAACACGAAGCGGCCACCGCCGCGGAGGCTCGAGGGACTCGTCGGCGGCGCGTCTAGAATCTGCAAGGTCCGGCCGGTCGGCGGGCCGAGCGGGTTCGCCCACGGTGAGCCGTTCGGCGCGCCCGGGATGAAGGCGACGGTGTTGTCGTAGGCGAGGTAGCCCTCGAAGAAGGCCTGATCGATCACGCCGCCGACGCCGCCGATGAAGTAGCTGCCGCGGAGCATATTGAGCGGCACGCGCCGCTCGTCGAGATCGACGAAGAATCCGCCGAAGCTGTTGTCGATCGGGTTGATGTTGTCGAGGAGACGGAAGACGTCGGTCTCACCCCAGACCAGGTTCTGGCGGCCGAAGCGGACGAACAGGTCGCCGAACTCCATGTCGACGAAAGCCTGGAAGAGCCGATTCCGGTACGTCGCGACCTGACGCAGGCGGTGCCGGTTGAAGTAGGTGATGCTCGGAATGAACTCGAGCTGGCCCGGAGCGAAGGTCGGGCTCTGCTTCAGGAACGCCGTGAGCTCTTGCTGGGACTCGAACGCGTTCTTGTAGACGCTGGGACCGTAGTCGTAGATGCCTTCGTACTCCCCCCGGTAGTTCAGGGTGTACTCCAAGGTGGTCATCCAGTCGGGAGTCCACTTCTCGACGAGCGGGAGAAGGTCGTGATCCCACTCGACGTCGAGGAAGTACCGGTTCTGCAGGATGTTGCCCGCTGCCGAGTAGGGGAAGGTGCCACCGAAGTCGCATGGCGCGCCCGGCTCGCACGTGTCTTCGCCCTTCGTCGACTGCTTGGCCATCGTGCCGATGCGCAGGTTGACGTAAGCGCGCATGCTCACGTTGATCGAACCGTCGTCCGTCAACGGGATCGCGTCGGATCTCCCCGGCGCGAAGATCAGCGTCAAAGCCCCAAACAGGATTGCGAGCCGCCACCTTGCTCGTTTAGGCAACATGGGTCCCCCTCGGTCGGATATCCGTGCCGGCCACACTTCCCAGGAACGCGTGCAGCGCCACACGTCCGTGGAATTTCGCGGCGGTTCTATGCCCTCTCGATCGGTTGTGTCAACGATTTCAGCGAGTTTCCGCGACCGTCTCGCCCCGCGGGAGCCCGTTCCGCATGCCTCCTTTGACTCACGCGCGGACGCGGGTGTAGAGCCTCGCCGCCGAGGTCGTTTTCTCGCCGGGGAAGAGGAGCAGCCCGACCATGGTCGTTCAGAGACGCGGGTGGCGTGGCGGCAGGAAGGCGCTGGGGTTCACCCTCGCGCTCGTCACGCTCGTAGCGTGCGCCGCCACGACGGCCCGAGGCGAGCCGTACATGGCCATCCGCGAGGGCCGCAAGTGTGGGACCTGTCACGTGAACATGACGGGTGGCGGCATGCGGACCCTGCTCGCCAACACCCACATGCAGGAGATCACGCACTACCGCGACATCTTTCCCCAGCTCGACGAAGCCGCCGAGGTCTGGAACGGGCAGATCACGAGCTTCTTCTCGATCGGCGGCGACCTTCGCCTCGACGACTCGATCGTCTTCCAGGACGAGCCCGACGCGGAGGGTCAGGTCCCGCACAAGGCGTTCCGCGGGAACGTGGACGAGAACATCCTCGACGTCCGCGAGTTCGCGACCTACTTCGACTTCAAGCTCGTCGAAGACTACCTCGACGTCTACGTCGACGTGAACTGGCTCCCGGGGAGTCCAGTGGCGCGCGAGGCCTTCGGTCTGCTGAAGGGCGTCCTGCCATGGCGAGGCTACGTGATCGCCGGCCGATTCTTGCTGGACTACGGCCTCAAGATGGAGACCGACAACCTGTTCAGCATCAACACGAGCTCGCAGGACATGTTCGTGCGCGGGCGCACCGGGACGTCGTTCACCGGGTACGACCAGGGCCTCGAGATCGGCTTCGAGCCCGGGCCGTTTCATCTGACGACGTCGGTGACGAACGCGGCTTCGGGAGACGCTACCGTGCGCGTGACGAGCAACGGCTACGGGGTCTTCCGCGACTTGCCCGTGATCGACAACGCGATGCTCGGCGCTTCGTTCATGTACGCGGCGCCGACCGGACAGGATCAGTTCATCTGGGGCTTCTACGGCGGCGCGAACCTCGGGCCGCTCGAGTACCAGGTGGAGGTCGACTGGATCCACCAGGCGATCGACGACCAGCCGAACTCCGTCGGGACGTTCCTGGCGTACGGGGAGCTGAACTACCTGCTGCTCGACTGGATGAACACGAAGGCGTTCGGCGAGTATGCGGACAACGACGGACAGCTCGGTCGAACGAACACGGCGCAGAACCGATTCGGGTTCGGGATCGAGCCCTTCCTGGGGCGTTTTCTGCAGACTCGGCTGTTCTACTCGATCGCCAACGGTCCAAAGGACCTCGCCATCTCGAACCAGAACCGCCTCGTGATGGAAATTCATTTGTTCTTCTAAGGGGGTCCGGTTCGTTACGGCGCATCTGCACCCAGGCTCCGGTGGTGAGCCCTGGTGCAGATGCGCCGTAACGAACCGGACCCCCTTTGGACCCCCTTGAGCAGGCTCGGGGGGCGTGGGTATTCTTGGACCTCTCAAAGAAACCGACCTCCGGAGGAACTCGGCTGCATGTGGTGCTCGTCTCCCCGGAGCCGGCGCAGTCTGGTTTGGGTGGTGGTGGGGCTGTTGCTCGGGGCGCGTCCCGCGGACGCGCACGAGACGGCGCGGCTCGAATACCCCGACGGCTTCGAACTGCCTGCTTCGCTGGCGTTCCGGGTCCAGTTCTGGATCGACGTCTTCACCCGCTACTCGCTGCGCGAAGCGGTCGTCCACGACCGCGCGCACCCCGAACGGGTCCTCGCCGTCCTTCCCCTGAAGGTCGGCGACTCGGCGGAGCTCGCCGAGATCAAGGCGAGCTACGAGGAGGTGATTCGCGAGGTCGCGACCGCTCCGACCTTCACGCCGAGCCCGTTCCTGAACCTCTTCCTCCCCCCGGTCGATCCCTCGGCGATCGCCGCGGCCGCCGGAGTCGACCGCGTCCGCGTCCAGCCGGGACAGCGCGAGGTCTTCGCCAAGAGCATCCTTCGCTCGCGTCGCTACCTCGACGCCATCCGCCGCGAGTTCGAGCGCGCCGGCCTCCCGCAGACGCTCGCCTACCTACCGCACGTCGAGTCGTCCTTCGACTCGGAAGCCCGCTCCAGTGCGGGCGCCGTCGGGATGTGGCAGCTCATGGCAGACACGGCTCGACCCGTCATTCGCGTCGACGACGAGGTCGACGAGCGAACGTACCCCGTCAAGGCGACGGCCGCTGCCGCCGCGTACCTGACGCGAGCCTACGTCGCGCTCGGCAACTGGCCGCTCGCCCTGACCGCGTACAACTATGGGATCGCAGGCACCGTTCGCGCGGTGCAAGCACTGGGCGCCGACGACCTCACCGACCTCATCGCGCATCATGACGGCGTCAACTGGGGCTTTGCGTGCAAGAACTTCTACGCTCAGTTCCTCGCCGCGGTGCACGTCGCCGAGAACACCGGCGACTACTTCCCGGAGCTCGTCTACCCGAACGGGATCGAGCACGTCGTGCGCAAGGGGGACACGCTCTGGCACCTCTCGCGACGGTACGGCGTGCCGATCGAGTCGATTCGCGAATCCAACGCGCTCTCGGGAGCAACGACGCAGCTCCGGCTCGGGCAGCGCCTGATGATCCGCGGCTAGGCGGCTAGCCTGCATTTCTCACCAGATCCCTACTGCGGCGGCCGATAGCACCGAATCTTCGCGAGCTTCTCCCTCCGGGCTCCTCGACGTACTGTTCAAGTACGCCTGCGTCGCCCTCCGGTCCGAGGCTCGCGAATCTTCGGCACTCTCGACCGCCTCGCGACGTGATCTGGTGAGAAATGCAGGCTAGGTCTAGGCGAAGAACGACTCGATGCTGCTCGCCTCGACGGCGATCTCCAGGCTCTCGCCGGCGCGGCCCACGCGGACGCGCACCGTACGGCCGGGCGCTCGGCTCCAGATCGCGGAGTAGAGCGAGCGCCGATCGGTCACTTCGACGCCGTCGACGGCTTCGATGACGTCGCCGGAGGCGATCTCCGCGGCCTCGGCCGGACTCTCGGGGAGGACGGCAGCAACGATCACGCTGCGGCCGATCGGGTAGCAGGTGATCCCGATCCACGCGCGCGGCGCCGCCGTCGCGTAGCGACCGCTCCGCTCGATCGCGTCGAGCATCGGCCTCGCCTCGGCCGCCGGCACGGCGAGCGTGAACTTCCCGACCTCCGCCAACGAGAGCGAGACGACGCCGAGCATCCGCCCGAGCGCGTCGATGAGCGGCCCGCCGCCGAGCCCGGGACTGGGAGCGCTCGCCGTGATCGCGTGATCGAGCATGTACTCCCAGAACGCCTCGAAGGGGGCGTAGGACGTCAAGACTCCGCTGCTCACGCGGCGGCCGTCGCCGACGCTGGCGATCACGAAGGCTTCCTCGCCGACCAGGTCGGCGCTCGCGGGCCGGATGCGCAGACCTGGAAGCCGCGCGCCCTCGACGCGCACCGCGGCGAGCCCGGTCGCGTAGTCGATCCCGACGACCGTACCGGGAAGGACGGTTCCGTCCGTCGACGTGACCTCGACGGAGCGCGCGCCGATCACCATGTAGTGCGCCGTCAGCACCACGCCGAGCGGGTCCACCACCGTGCCAGCCCCCATCCGCTCGGTTCCCAGGATCGCCGCCGAAGCATGCGTCGGCGGGACGTCCGAGCGCAGATGCACGGTCGAGCGCAGCGCTCGGTGAAGGAGGTGAACCGATGCGTTCAAGGCGCTACGGTCTCCGGCGTACGCTCGCTGCGCGAGCCGTAGGTCGTCCGGCGTCCGGCCGCGCGCGTGGCCCGGTCGCATTCAACAAGCGAAAAGATCGCTCGCATGGCTTCCCACGAGCTCGAATACACGACCCCGGCCCTCGTTGCCTTCGCGAGACTTCGCCAGCGTCCCGGTCTCTTCTGGGTGGACGCGGCGACCGCCGACGGCGCCTCCTTTATGGGCTTCGCCCCGGTGGCGCAACTCCACGTGCACACGAGCGGGCGCGTCGAACGCTTCGATGCGAGCGGCGAAGCGCATGCTTGCCACGGCGGGATCGCCGAGATCGAACGATTCGTCGCCGAGGCCGCGGTGCTCGACGGCTCGGATCCGCCACCGCGCACGATCGGCTTCTTCGGATACGATCTCGGCCCGCTGCTCGAGCCGCACGTGCGCGCTCCCGGTCCGAGCGAGCCGTGGCTGCCGGCGGCATGGCTCGGTCGGTACGACGCGGTGCTCGCGTGTCATCCGATCGGCGCGCTCGACGGGCCGTGCCGCCTCGTCGTGCACGCGACGGACGACGGCGCTGCGAAGCGTTTGATCGATGCGATCGACGAAGCGAGCGACGCCGACGCCGACCTCGAATCGGCCCGCAGAGCCCTGCCCGCGGGACGCCTCCTCGAGCTTCCGAGCGAAGCGCCCTACGCGAGCGCGCTCGAGCGGGCCCTCGACTACATCGCCGCGGGCGACGTCTACCAGGTCAACCTGACGGGACGCTTCCGCGTCGCGAGCGCCGCGGATCCGGCCGAGGTCTACGTCCGTCTGCGCGAAGCCCAGCCCGTGCCGCACGGCTTCTTTCTCGATTGCGGGCCGTTCCAGGTGCTCGGGCGATCGCCGGAGCGCTTCGTGCGCGTCCGCGGCCACGCGATCCGCACCGAGCCGATCAAGGGAACGCGGCCGCGGCACGGCGATCTCGAGGACGACCTCGCGGCCGTCGCGGAGCTGCGCGCCGATCCGAAGGAGCGCGCCGAGCACGTCATGATCGTCGACCTCGAGCGGAACGACCTCGGGCGCCTCTGCCGAGCGGGAAGCGTCCGCGTCTCCTCGTTACTGCGCGTCGAGAGCTTCGCGACGTTGCATCACCTCGTATCCACGGTCGAGGGGCGGCTCGAAACCGAGGTCGATCTCGCGTCGATCTTGCGCTCGACCTTTCCAGGCGGCTCGATCACGGGCGCGCCGAAGATCCGCGCCACGCAGGTGATTGCCGAGCTCGAGACGCAAGCACGCGGCGTGTACACGGGAGCTCTCGCGTGGTTCCGCTCTCCTCGGGACTTCGACTCCGCGATCGCGATCCGCACCGCGGTCGCGCACGAAGGCGTGCTCGCGTACCACGCCGGCGGCGGCATCGTCGCCGATTCCGATCCCGAGAAGGAGTACGCGGAGTGCTGGCTCAAGGCGCGCGTCTTCCTCGACGTCCTGCTCGGTGCATCGGCCGCCGAACGAGCGTTCTCGTCGCCGAGCGAAGCACCCGCGCCGGGGCGATTCGCGTAGGCATTCATGCGCTCCCGCGTCTGGATCGACGGGCGGATCGTCCCCGCCGCGCGCGCACGGATCTCGGTCTTCGACCGCGGGCTTCTCTACGGCGATGCCGCCTTCGAGACGATCCGCGTCTACGACGGGCGGCCGTTTCGCTGGCGCGAGCACTGCCGGCGACTCTTCGCGACGCTCGCGCGCCTCTCGATCCCGAAACCCGCGGCCGACCTTCGCGACGCCCTCGATCACCTGCTCGAGGCATGCGCGCTACGCGAGGCAGCGGTGCGGCTGACGATCACGCGCGGCGTCGGCGAAGGGCTCGTCCCTCCGCCGGGCCTCCGCCCGACCGTGATCCTCATGGCCCGACCGATCCCGGCGGACCTCGAAGAGAAGCGTGCCGACGGCGTCGCCGCGATCCGCCTCCCCTTCGGCCGCGGCCGCTTCGGATTCACGACGGGCCACAAGACGACGGACTACGCGACCGCGGTCCGCGGGCGGATGCTCGCCGACCGCGCCGATGCCGCCGAAGCGATCTACGTCGAGAGCGACGGCACCGTGAGCGAGGCGACGACGAGCAACGTGTTCGCCGTGCGCGCCGGCCGTTTGCGGACGCCGCCGATGGAAGCGGGCTGCCTTCCCGGCATCACGCGCGAGACCGTGCTCGGTCTCGCACGTCGCGCCGGCTTCGTGGTGCGCGAGAAGCCCCTCGTCGCGAAGGAGCTGACGTCGTTCGACGAGCTATTCTTGACGGGAAGCGTGATCGAGATCCTTCCCGTCGTCCGCCTCGATCGTCGCACGATCGGCACGGGCCGCCCCGGCGAGCGCACGCGAGCGTTGCAGGATCTCTACGGACGCCTCGTCGCGACGACGAGGAAGGCCGCGCTCAGAGCGCGCCGATGAGGTACGGGAGCGCCGCCATCCCCGCGCCGACGAGGACGCTCATCGTCGCGAGAGTCGCTTCCTGCGCCTTCTCGCCGAAGCTCTTGTTGGGCTTCGGCCCGAAAGCGTCGTCCTCCTGGTCGGTGCCGCCCCCGGAGGAATCGCCCTCGCCCCAGTAGGGATCGGCGTGCGCGGCGAGGAGCTGGTCGTCGGAGTTTCCCTCACCGGGATTGGCGAGCCAGTCGTCGCTCGGGGACTGTCCGCCCGCGATCTCGTCGAGCGAGTCGGAACCGAAGCCCTCGTTGAAGAACGGATCGCTGAAGGGATCGTTCGGGTCGTAGGCCGCGAAGGGATCGTCCGGCCCGTTGTTCTGCGCGCACGCACCGGCGATCAACGCCGCAGCGATCGCGAGCCGGCCCACCCACACCCCGACTCTCACGGCTCTTCGGTCTATCAGGTCCGCCGGCGAGAGGGAAATCTGCTCGGCCACGTGCGCGGGTTCGAGTCCATCGCGCGACTCAGGCGGCACCGGCGCGGCGCGAGCGCCGGGGACCGCCGGCGGGAAGGACGGAGCGCAGGAACCGACCCGTGTGCGAAGCGTCGACGGCGGCGATCTCCTCGGGCGTCCCCTGGGCGATGATCTCGCCGCCCGCGACGCCGCCTTCGGGTCCGAGATCGATCACGTGATCGGCCGTCTTGATCACGTCGAGGTTGTGCTCGATGACGATCACCGTGTTGCCGCCGTCGACGAGACGACGCAGCACGCCGAGGAGCTGGCGCACGTCCTCGAAGTGCATGCCGGTCGTCGGCTCGTCGAGGATGTAGAGCGTCTTCCCCGTCGCGCGCCGCGAGAGCTCCTTCGCGAGCTTGATGCGCTGCGCTTCGCCGCCGGAGAGCGTCGTCGCCGACTGGCCGAGGTGCACGTACTCGAGGCCGACGTCGCGCAACGTCTCGAGCTTCACGCGGCACGACGGAACGGGGGAGAGGAAGTCGAGCGCCTCGGCGACGGTCATGTCGAGGACGTCGGCGATCGACTTGCCCTTGTACAGCACCTCGAGCGTTTCGCGGTTGTAGCGCCGTCCGTTGCAGACCTCGCAGGTCACGTAGACGTCGGGCAGGAAGTGCATCTCGATCTTGATCAACCCGTCGCCCGTGCACGCCTCGCAGCGTCCGCCCTTCACGTTGAAGGAGAAGCGGCCCGGCTCGTAGCCGCGCACGCGCGACTCGGGGAGCTGCGCGAACAGGTCGCGGATCGGCGAGAAGAGGCCCGTGTACGTCGCCGGGTTCGAGCGCGGCGTACGTCCGATCGGCGCCTGGTCGATGTCGACGACCTTGTCGAAGAGCTGCCAGCCCTCGATCGCGTCGTGCTCGCCGACGATCTCCTTCGCGCGGTAGAGCTTCCGCGCGAGTGCGCGCCAGAGCGTGTCGATCACGAGCGAGGACTTGCCCGAGCCGGACACGCCGGTGACGCACGTCATCGTGCCGACCGGAATCTCGACCGTGACGTCCTTCAGGTTGTTGTGGCGCGCTCCCTTGACGGAGAGCTTCCAGCCGTTGCCGCTCGCGCGTGCCTCCGGCACGGGGATCTCGCGTCGTCCCGAGAGATACTCGCCGGTGAGCGAGCCCTCGGCCTGCATCACCTCCTCGGGCGTGCCCTGCGCGACGACGCGGCCGCCGCGGCGTCCCGCGCCCGGCCCCATGTCGATCAGATGGTCGGCGGCGACCATCGTGTCGCGGTCGTGCTCGACGACGATCACCGAGTTGCCGAGGTCACGGAGGCGCTCGAGCGTGCGCAGCAGGCGCTCGTTGTCGCGCTGGTGCAGGCCGATCGACGGCTCGTCGAGCACGTAGAGGACGCCGACGAGCGACGAGCCGATCTGCGTCGCGAGCCGGATCCGCTGTCCTTCTCCTCCGGAGAGGCTCCCCGCGCTGCGGTCGAGCGTCAGGTACGTGAGGCCGACGTCTCGCAGGAAGCCGAGCCGCTCGACGATCTCCTTCAGGATCAGCCGCGCGATCACCTGCTGCTGCGGCTCGAGCTCGAGGTGCGTGAAGAGCTCGTGCGCCTGCATGATCGACAACGCCGTCACGTCCGAGATCGAGCGGCCGCCGATGCGAACGAACTGCGCCTGCGGCTTCAGACGGCGTCCCTCGCAGGCCTCGCACGGCAGCTCGCTCTGGTAGGTCTCGAGCTCCTCACGACGGAGGTTCGACTCGGTCTCGCGGTAGCGCCGGTCCAGCAGACCGATCACACCCTCGAAGGCGCGCTCGACCTTGCGGCCGCGTCCGAAGGAGATCTCGATCTTCTCCTTTCCCGCGCCGTGCAGGATCGTCCGCTTCGCGGCCTCGGGCAGCTTCTGCCACGGCGTGTCGAGCGAGATCCCGAGGTGCTCCGCGAGGCCCTGCAGGAGCGGCTTGTACGCCTCGAGCCGCGTGCCGAACGGCGCGATCGCGCCCTTCGCGAGCGAGAGCGACTCGTCCGCGACGACCTTGTCCGCGTCGAACACGCGGCGCACGCCGAGACCGCTGCAGCTCGGGCAGGCGCCGTGCGGGCTGTTGAAGGAAAAGAGTCGCGGCGCAATCTCCGGGTACGAGACGCCGCAGTCCGGGCAAGCGAGCTTCTGCGAGAAGAGCTGCTCCTGGACCGGCGCCTCGGCATCGTCCTGCCGCTCGACCTTGACGAGGTCGCCGCCGTAGCGAAACGCGGTCTCGAGCGAGTCGGCGAGGCGCTTCCGGATTCCGGACTTGACGATCAGGCGGTCCACGACGACGTCGATCGTGTGCTTGAGCGTCTTCTTGAGGACGATGTCCTCGCCGAGATCGCGGAGCTCGCCGTCGACGCGCACACGCGCGAAGCCGGCCTTGCGGAGGTCGAGAAGCTCCTTCCGGTACTCGCCCTTCCGGTCGCGAACGAGCGGCGCGAGGACGTGGATCCGCGTGCCCTCCGGCCAGGAGAGGACGCGGTCGACGATCTGCTGGACGGTCTGCGAGGTGATCGCCTTCCCGCACTGATGGCAGTGCGGCGTGCCGACGCGCGCGAAGAGGAGGCGGAGGTAGTCGTAGACCTCGGTGACGGTGCCCACCGTCGAGCGCGGGTTCCGCGACGTCGTCTTCTGCTCGATCGAGATCGCCGGCGAGAGCCCGTCGATCGAGTCGACGTCGGGCTTCTGCATCTGCTCGAGGAACTGGCGCGCGTAGGCGGAGAGCGACTCGACGTAGCGCCGCTGCCCTTCCGCGTAGATCGTGTCGAACGCGAGGGACGACTTGCCCGAGCCGGAGAGCCCGGTGATGACGACGAGCTGATCCCGCGGGATGGTGACGTCGACGTCTTGAAGGTTGTGCTCGCGCGCCCCCCGGACGATGATGCGGTCCGCCATCCCGGGGCCCGTAGCATATAGCGCAAGGGGAAGGAGAGCGCGTTTTCCACGACCCGATGGCACGACTGTCCCCAGCCGCGCCGCTTCAGACGGCGTCGTCGTCCGCGGGCGGAGCCGGCGGCGCGACCGAAGCGGGCGGCTCCTTCGCGGGAGAGCTCACCTCGCCGAAGAAGAACGCGATCGCCCGCGTCGCGTGACGTCGGCGGACGAGATCTCGCGCGCCACCAGATTGCGCACGAGATCCACGATGCCGGCGTAGTGGATCTCGGAAATTCGGCGCGTCTACCGCGTCTTCGCCGTGCGAATGTAGCGCTGCAGGTCCTCGCGGTCGATCAAGGACAAGATCTCGATGCGCCCGCCGTCGAGCAGCCGATAGATCAAGCGCACGTCGGAGGCGATCCGGATGCGATAGTGCCCGGGCAAACCCTCGAGCGGGATCGCGCGGAGGCTCGGGTGCCGCCAGTCCTCGGCGAGGCGCACGATCTTGTCGAACGC
Source organism: Deltaproteobacteria bacterium (assembly GCA_016874795.1). Taxonomy (GTDB): domain Bacteria; phylum Desulfobacterota; class Binatia; order UBA12015; family UBA12015; genus VGTG01. The sequence goes on from VGTG01000053.1 coordinate 29,527, forward strand.
CGTCCGCAGCACCTTCCGATCCCAGCTCCGAATCGAGTCGTAGAACTCGCCGGTGAAGACGGGCAGGCTCCACGTCGCGGTGCTCGCAGGGTCGGCGCGGGCGGCTTCGCCGCCGGCTTCCCCGGGAGCGGCTCGACGCTCCTCGAGCTCGCGCAGACGCGCAGACGCTCGAGCCTCGGCATCGCGCGCTTCGTCGAGATCCTCCTCGGCGGTGCGACGACGCTCGCGCTCGTCCTCGATCAGGTCCTTCAGGCGCTGCACCTCGCCGGACGTCCTTGCTTGGAGCCTCGAGCGCGCTTCGTCGCGCTCGCCCGCGAGGCGGCTCGCGGCGGCCTCCGCCTCGACTCGTCCCGTGCGCTCGGTGCGCACCTCCTTGCGCGCCGCGGCGAGCGATTCCTCCAGCTCGACGAGGCGCGACCGCATGTCGTCGACACGCTTCAGTGCGCGCTCGCGGCCTCGCTTCGCGCTCGCCGTCTCCTTCTCGACGCGCCTCGCGATCTCCTCGGGATCGGGCTCGGCCGGCGCCGCATCCGGCTCGGCGTTCTTGCGCTGCTCCTCCTCGGCGCGCGCGCGCGCCTCCGCGTCGTCGTACTCGGTGATGATCGCCTGAATCGCCTCGGCAGCTCGCGTGCGCGCGGCCTCGCTCGCGTCACCGCCGGCGGAGAGGAGCGCCCACGCGAGATCGCGCAGCGGGTCGCGGGACGTGAGGACGAGGTCCGAGAGCGCCGTCGCACCCTCGAGCGTCGCCGCCGCGGGGGCGAGGGGCGAGATGCCGATCTCCCGTTCGAGCGCCCGATCCACCTCGGCCGCCACCTCGGCGTCGTTCCCGTAGAAGTCCACGAGCGTCCGGGCGAGCTCCCAGATCGACATCCTGTCGAGACGCGATCCCTTCGGTGCCGTCCCGAGCGCGCCGACGAGCCGCAGCAGCGTCCGCTGCGAAAGGGACACAACGAGAAAGGTGGTTCGCTGCTCGTCGCCGAGCGGAGAGAGGAACGCCATCGATCGATGGGGACACAAGCCGGCGACCGATGTCAACGAGACCCCTTCACGTGTTCACGGGAGGTGCTCGACGCTTCGCAAGACGGCGCATCGCCGCATCTTCCAGGCGCTGGCCGACGTCGCGCGCGAGCGTCCGGTGCTGCACCTCACCGCGCGCATCGACGGCCTGACGACGACGTTCCTCGTACGGGACGCCAGTGCACCGCCGTCGAGATAGCGTCAACATCTTACCGCCCCTCGACGCCCCTCGCGGCGTCACACCTCCTCGAAATATGCCAGATATTCCTTCGTCGGCGTTCCTTGCGAGGGACGCCGATGAACGGCAATCTGCTTGACGCTATCTCGACGGCGGTGCACTAGCCTGCATTTCTCACCAGATCCCTACTGCGGCGGCCGATAGCACCAAATCTTCGCGAGCTTCTCCCTCCGGGCTCCTCGACGTACTGTTCAAGTACGCCTGCGTCGCCCTCCGGTCCGAGGCTCGCGAATCTTCGGCACTCTCGACCGCCTCGCGACGTGATCTGGTGAGAAATGCAGGCTAGCCGCGCCGGCGGGCGAGCGCGCAGACGAACTGGCCGGTCCAGTAGCGCGAGGGAAGCCGGTCGAGGCGCTCGCAGCGGAGCGCCCAGCCGACGAGCCTTCGGCGGCGTCCCTCCTCGCTCCCGAGGAGGCGGTCGACGGCGATCAGGAGGACGCGCGGAAAGTGCTGCGCCGCTCCCGCGTGCAGCACCTCGAAGCCCGTGGCCTCGAGCGTCTCGTGCAGCGCGCGCGCGTCGAGGGTCACGCCGACCTCGTAGGGAACCACGCCGAGGCGTCTCCAGAGGCGCACGCCGAGGGCGCGTACGGCGACGAGCGGGTGGGTCGGGTTGTCGAGCGTGATCAGAAGGCGTCCGCCGGGGGCGAGCACGCGGTGCAGCTCGACGAGTGCGCGGCCGATGTCGGCGGGATCCGCGAAGTGGTCGAGCGTCGAGGGCGACACGACGGCTTCGAACGTTGCGTCGGGGAAGGGGAGACGGCGCACGTCGGCGCCGAGCACGGACGCACCGGGCCGTCGCGCGCGTGCGCGTCCCGCGACGACGGGCGAGAGGTCGATGCCGACACGCGCACCGCCGGGAGAGACGTCGCGCGCCACGTCGTCGACGCTCTCGTCGCTCCAGAGAAACCCGCCCGTCCACGCCTCGTCGAAGAGGTCGGTCTTCAGGAGGCGTCCGCCCGGCTTCTCGAGCCACGTCCGGACGAGCGCTTCGTTCGCGAGGTCGCTGTAGCTCCGCCACGCCGGGATCGGACCGCGTGCGACCACGGAGCCGGCGACGGAATCCCAGTACTCCGTCGTACCGCCGGCGATCTTCGGCCTAGCCATCGAAGCCTTCGAGCGCGAAGAGCACGAGCTCCCGGTCGAAGCGGGGGTCGAGCGTCCGCGTGCTCCGCTCCCGCTGCAGGAGGACGAGCAGGACCGCGAGCACCGGGGCCGCGACCGCGATCGCCAAGGTCGCGCTCACCGCGCGCTCGAAAGAGGTGCCAGTGCGGCGCCGAGGCGGCAGACGACGTTTGCGAGCGAGGTGACGCCGATCGCCTCGACGAACTCGGGGCGCTCGAGGCGATCGCGGACTTCCCTCGCGCGCTGCTGCAGCCGCGGCGTCTGGTACCAGACGGTCTCCCGGGAGATCCGCCGGGCGTACTCGAGGGCCGCCTTCACCGCCGGCGACAGGTCGGCGAGCATCAGGTCGTGCTCGAGGCGCGTGATCTGCTGCTCCGAAAATCCGAGCAAGCGAAGGATCGCGCGCTGCGCCGCGAAGCAGTAACGGCACGAGTTGTCCCGGCTCACGACGACGCCGATCAGGTCGGCGAGCCGATGGTCGAGATGGACCCGCGTCATCAGGCGCTCGCTCAGGAGCGTGAGCTGGTCGACGAGCCAGGGCGCTGCGTGGAAGTAGAGCGGCGTCGGTGCGACGACGGGGCGGATCGCGCTGCGAAGGTGGCGATCGACCTCGGGGCCGCTCGGCATCTCGAGCAAGCACTCCGCCCAGGGCGTGTCGCGGGTCGCACTCAACTCGAGCGTGATCTATTGTACGCCATGGTCGGATTCCACCGCGGGCCGGCGGCCTCGTGACCCCGGAGCCCAGGACGCGCGACGCGAGGCCGCGTCCGTTCTCGATGATCCGCAGCTTCTCCGGTGCGGATCTGATCACGCTCGCGAACGGCTTCGCCGGCACCGGGTCGATCCTCGCGACGCTCCAGTACATGGACACGCAGAACCGCCGCGTGCTGTGGCTCGCCTTCGCGCTTCTCCCGGCGGCGATCGTGTTCGACTTCCTCGACGGCCGCGTGGCGCGCTGGCGCCACAAGAGCTCGCCGCTCGGACGCGAGCTCGACTCGCTCGCGGACCTGATCTCCTTCGGCGTCGCACCCGCGGTCCTCGCGTTCGCGGTCGGGCTGCGAGGAGCGTGGGACGCGGTGATCCTCGTGTTCTTCGTGAGCTGCGGACTGTCCCGCCTCGCGCGCTACAACGTGACGGCCGGCGACCTCTCCGACGAGACGGGCAAGGTCAAGTACTTCGAGGGAACTCCGATCCCGACGAGCGTGGCTCTCGTGGCGCTGCTCGCCGTCCTCGTCTGGTTCGACGCGATCGACGGCTCGCTGCCCTTCGGGGAGATCCGCTTCCTCGGAGGGACGTTCCACCCGCTGATCCTGGTATTCGCCGCGAGCGGCAGCGCGATGATCAGCACGGTTCGGATTCCGAAGATCTAGCCTGCATTTCTCACCAGATCCCTACTGCGGCGGCCGATAGCACCGAATCTTCGCGAGCTTCTCCCTCCGGGCTCCTCGACGTACTGTTCAAGTACGCCTGCGTCGCCCTCCGGTCCGAGGCTCGCGAATCTTCGGCACTCTCGACCGCCTCGCGACGTGATCTGGTGAGAAATGCAGGCTAGCCCGTTTCTCTCACCAGGGGTAACGCGAAGGAGGTTCGGGACCGGGTTCGAGCCGCCGTGCGGGGGAGCGCGCCCGAATCGGGCCTCGGATACCTCGGAGAGGTGCCGGAAGCCGGGCGGGTGAGCGCTCGTCAA
>VGTG01000054.1 GCA_016874795.1 Deltaproteobacteria bacterium
CGGAGAGAGGGGCGCCGCCCCTCTCCTCCACGCGGCAAAGCCGCGCGGAGCCTTCTCTCCCCGCTCGCTCGCGCTCGGCCGCGCGCTGCGCGCGCGGAGAATCCCTTTCGAGAATCACGCCGTCGTCGAGGGTGAACGGCATGTCAATCGGAGAGAGGGGCGCCGCCCCTCTCCTCCACGCGGCAAAGCCGCGCGGAGCCTTCTCTCCCCGCTCGCTCGCGCTCGGCCGCGCGCTGCGCGCGCGGAGAATCCCTTTCGAGAATCACGCCGTCGTCTGCTCGGCTCGCGGCTCGACGCGGCCGCGGATCCACGCGCCGCCGTCGGGGTCGCGGAGGATCTCCCCGAGCCCGCCCGGGTGGCGGAGCTCGAGCTCCGTCGCGCAGTCGTCGTCGAGGAGCGCGTCCTCGGGCGACTCCATGCGTCCGAGGACCTCGAGCGCGCGATCGGCGGCGAACTCGAACTCGTGCACGGCACGGCTTGCGGGCCCGACGCGCGGGCAGAGCGCCTGGTCGAGCTCGAGGACTCGCAGCACGCGCGGCGCGAGCTCGGCGGCGTCCTGCGCCTCGAGCCAGCGCTCGATCGCCGCGCGGATCACCGCGTAGGTGCGCTCGGGGCTCGCGAGGAAGCAGAGATAGAGGTCGGACCGTCGCTCGTACGCCGCGATGCGGTCGCGCACGACCTCCTCGGGAAGCGCGTCGCGGTACTCGTCGAGGAGCGCGCGCAGGATCGCACGCAGCATCGAGGCGACGGGCACGCGGCGGCCGAGCGCCAGGTGCTGCGCCGCGAGCGGCACGAGCTGTCCGCGCGCGAGGATGATGTACGCGGTGATGAGGAAGTAGCCTTCCTCGCCCTCCTCGCGCCCATACGTGTGGCAGCCGACCACGTACTCGCCCTTCGCCTTGCCGTATCCCGCGACGGGGACCGTCTCGAGGCGGTACTCCTCGCGGCGATCGTAGAACTCGGTCCCGGGGAGGAGCGTGTACCCGAAGATGTTGATGTTCGGGAACACCGTCAGCAGGTGATCGAGGTTCCCCTCGAAGTCGGCGAGCGTGTCGCCCGGCAGTCCCCAGATCAGCTCGGCCGCGACCGGGATTCCCTCTCCCACGAGGCTTCGCACGACCGGCTCGTAGTCGTTCGCGCGCATGTTCGTACGGTGCGAGAGCTCGAGCGCCTTCGGCGTCAGCGTCTGCAGGGCGAGGTGGTAGTGCGACAGGAGGTCGTTCTGGTGGAGCAAGCGCACGATCTCGTGCACGCGCTTGTTGTGGTTCTTGGACCACGAGGTCGCGAACGTGCGCGGCAGGCCGGTCGCGTTGCGGAGCTCGACGACCATCTCCGCCTTCGCGAGGTCCTCGCGCAGCGCGCCGAAGTTCGAGTCGCAGAGCCACACGTCCTTGATTCCGCCCGCGACGACCTTCTCGAGATCGCTCCGGATCCGGTCGAGCGAGAGCTGGTACATCTTCGTGCCGATCGCGCCGGTGCCCCACTCGCAGAAGGCGCAGCGATAGGGACAGCCACGGCTCGTCTCGTACGCGACCTGACGGTAGCGTGGCTCGCCGTCGGCGTCGCGAAGCTCGATCCAGTCGAGCGCCGACGGAAAGCGGTCGAGCTCCGTCGAGCGGCGGCGCGGCGCCGTACGTCGCGGTGCGCCGTCGACGCAGAAGGCGAGGCCGTCGATCGCGTCCCACGCGGCGAGATCCGCTGAACCGGCTTCGATCGCGTCGAGGAGCTGGGTGAAGGTCTCCTCGGCTTCGCCGAGTGCCACGACGTCGATCGCCTCGTCGCGCAGGAAGTCCTCGGCGCGCTGCACGTGCGGTCCGCCCGCGACGACGAGCGTCTCGGGCACGTCCGCCTTCACGCGGCGCGCGACGTCGAGGAACTCGGCGACGTTCCACGTGTAGCAGCTGATGCCGAGCACCGGCCGGACGCCGCTTCGCGCGGCCGCTCGTGCGCGCTCGCGCAGCTCGCTCGCCCATGTGTCCGCGAGCCACGCGGAGACCTCCTCACGAGTGAGGAAGTGGACGAGCTCGACGTCCGTCGTCTCCGAGGTCCGTCCGAACGCGCGGAAGTGCGCGAGGAGAGCGCCCGTCGTCAGCGGCGGAGCGCAGAACTGCTCGCTGTCCATGCTGAGGAGCCAGACGGGGCGCCGCGTCATCCGGATGGACGTGCCAAACCGTCCCCCGCGGCGCAACGTGGGCACGGGCGCAACGTGGCTACGGGCGCGACGTGGCTACGGGCGCGACGTGGTCACGGGCGCGACGTGGGCACGGGCGCGACGTGGTCACGGGCGCGACGTGGCTACGGCGCGACGTGGCTACGGGCGCTGGGAGAGAGGCTTCTTCGCCGGTCCAATCAGGAGCTGGGGCACGTAGAAGCCGGGCGACTCCTCGGCGGCGGCTTCGGCTTCCGCGAAGCTCCCCGAAGCGATGTTGACGTTGTACGAGAGCACGCGCGCGCCCTTGGGTGCGAGCTCGGGATGGGCCTTGACCGCGTACGCGATGTAGCGCGGGCAGGGCGCTTGCTCCGGCGGACAGTCCGAGCGCTGCGCGGTGCTCCACGGCGCGGGGAGCCGGTAGACGGCGCCCTCGTCGCGCCACGGACCTCTCAGGTCGCCCGCCGTGTAGAGACGGACGTCGAACTCGAGCGGCGGGATGCGGTAGCTGTACCAGCCGACGTCCGGATCCCAGTCGACCGTCGCCTCCGACGTGCCGGGAAGGCCGCCCACGCGGTGCAGGCGCTCGAGATCGAACGCGCCGAAGCGGCGACGTCCCGTGCGCTCGTCGGTCAGGAGGTAGTCGGCCTTCGGCGGCCACGTCGCGGCGGCCATCTCGGTCACCGGGAAGCGCGCGAGCACGGTGCTCGAACCGGTCGCCTCGCCGAGCTGGCCGAGGAGGTAGACGTACTTCCCCGCGGGAACGATCGCCGTCGTCCAGACGAGGTTCGGCAGCGGTCCGTCGTAGGCGCGGAAGTGCGGCAGGTCCCAGCGCCGGATGCTCCACTCCTCCGGCGAGTCGTCCGGATTGTCGATGCGCAGGAGGACGTTGCCGACCGGCGCGAGCCCGCTCTCGGGCGTGTTCCGGTTCGCCGTGACGTAGAGGTAGGGCCCGACGCGCGCGCCGGCGAGCGGCCAGAGGAACGTCCCGTCGTCCGACGGGAACATGTCCCTCGGCTCGCCGCCCGACGTGGGCCAATACTTGACGACGCGCCGGAAGGCGCCGTCCGAAGCGCGCGCGGAGATGCCGACCGAGTTGCGGATCATCGCGCGCTCCGGCTCGGGCTCGACGCGGCGGTCGCAGTACTCCTCGCCGCCCGGGCAATCGTCGCGGACGCTGCCGAGCAGCGTGTCGCCGAAGAGCCATGCGTAGCGGTCCTGGCCGAGCCGGATCGAGCTCGCGACGTCGGCGCCGAGCCAGCTCGGTCCGCACTCCTCGGGATACGGATCGACGAGGAACTGCAGCGGCGGCGCGGGCGTGAACTGCGCGGACGGCACTGCGGGCGGAGGTCCGGCCCAGAGCGGGGCGCTCTCGGGGCGCCGCAGCGGCGCGCACGCCGCGACGAAGAGGAGAAGGACGAGTCCGAGCGTTCGCGAAGCGCGCAACTTCACCTCCCGCCTCGCGCGGACCGAAGCCGCCGCGTCACCTCGTCGAGGACCGGCTCGTCGACCGCGAAGTGGAAGCGCAGGAGCGTCGGCGAAGCGTCCGCATGGAAGATCTCGCCGGGGATCGCCGCGAGATGCAGCTCGTCGAGGAGGCGGAAGCTCGCCTGCGACGTCGGGATCTCGCCCCATCGCTCGCGGTAGTCGGCGAGCATGTAGTAGGCGCCGGCGGGAACGCTCGGCGTGAAGCCGCCCGCGCGAAGCGCCTCCGCGAGGCGATCGCGCCGCCGCGCGTAGCCGTCGCGCTGCTTCCCGTAGTAGCTCTCCGGGAGCGCTTCGAGCGCCGCTGCGGCGCCTTCCTGCAGCGGGCGCGGCGCGCAGACGCAGAGCGTGTCGAACACGGGACCGATCGCCGCGGCGAGCGGCTGCGGCGCCGCGAGCCAGCCGAGCCGCCAACCCGTGATCGAGTACGCCTTGCCGAGGCCCGAGACGGTGATCGTTCGGTCGTAGAGCTCCGGGACCGCCGCGGGCGGGACGTGCACGCGTCCGTCGTAGACGAGGTCCTCGTAGATCTCGTCGCTGACGACGCGGACGTCCGTCCCGTCGAGGAGCGTACCGAGGCGCGACAGGTCCTCGCGGCGCCACACGCGACCGCTCGGGTTCGCCGGCGTGTTCACGACGACGAGCTTCGTCCGCGCCGAGAGCGCGCGTGCGAGCGCTTCCCAGTCCGGCTTCCACTCCGGACCGCTCGAGGGCACCGCGACGACGCGTGCGCCCGCGAGGAGCGCGGCGCTCCGGTGATAGGGATAGAACGGCTCGAAGAGGATCACCTCGTCGCCCGGCTCGAGCAGCGTCAAGAACGTGGAGGAGAGCGCGCCCGAGGCGCCGACGGTGACGACGATCTCGTCCTCCGCGTAGCGAAGGCCGTAGCGACGCTCCATCCGCTCGACGATCTGGCGGCGGAGGGACGGGAGGCCCTGATACGGCGTGTAGGTGGCGCGGCTCGACTCGATCGCGCGGATCGTCGCGCTGCGGAGCACGTCCGGGATGTCGAGGTCGCAGACCCCCTGGCCGAGGTTGATGCCGTCCGGGAGCGCGTCGACGCGCTCGGTCAGGGTGCGGAGAACGCTCGCCTGGCGGAGGTGTGCCGTCCTCGCCGAGAGCCCGCGGATCTCGGCCGCGGGAGCGGTGCTCCTGTCGTCCCTCGACGCCATGCGCGGAGGATCATGGAGACGCGCGCGGCCCTCGGCAAGCACAGGGCTTTCGGTGCCGCCGCTACGGGTCCGGAGCGTTCTCGCGCGGCGGCGCGTCGTCGCGGGATCGGCGCGAGGACGCTCGACGCGGCTCCGCTGCGGCAGGCTCGCCCACCGCGGTCGATCCTCCGTTCGCCTCGGGACGCTCGTTCTCCGCTTCGAGGCCGCCGCCGACGCGCGCCACGAGCGCTGCGAACGAGGCGGTGATCGCGCTCACGAGCCGGTCGAGATCCGGCAGGAGGTCCCAGTCGCCGTTCAGCCCGAACGAGAGCCGGTCCTCGTAGCTGAAGAGCGCGACCGCGAGCCCCTGTCCCTCGAAGAGCGGCAGGTGCGGATGCGCTTCGAGGAGCCGCGAGCCGAGAAGGTAGAGAGGCACGCCCGGTCCGGGCACGTTCGTCACGATCAAATTGTACGGACGCGCGCGGGAGATCAGGCGGACCGCGACGCGCATCGCGCCGCTCGTCGCCCACTCCGCGGCGTCGGTGAGGAGCTCGATCCCCTTCGCGGCGCCCGCGCGCTTCAGCGCCGCAGTCTCGTCGTGGATCCGGAGCGCGCAACGCACGACGTCCGGCTCGTCGAGCGGCAGTGCGAGGAGCCACGCGGAAGCGTGGTTGCCGATGTGCCGCTTCGTCTCCGCGGTGCGCACGTTGACGGGGACCGCGATCCGGAGCTCGTCGAATCCGGTGAGCTGGCCGCGCTCCTGGAGGAACCGGCGCAGGCTCGTCGCGAGAAGCGCCAGGACGAGATCGTTCAGCGAGACGCCGAGGCTACGCGCGAGCGTCTTGGTGCGCGCGAGGTCGACCGTGACCCAGTCGACGCGCCGATGATGCCCGACGGGCTGGTTGAACGGCGTCGCGGGCGGCCGTCGAAGCCCTCCGCTTGCGAGCGCCGCGGTCGCGGTCAGGCTCTCGCCGACGCGGCGTCCGAGCGAGCGCGGCTCGGCGAGCGCGCGGCCGATGTCGCGGCCGAGGCCGAGAAGCGAACGCGTCCGACGCGCGACCTCCTCGCGCAGGAGGTCTCCGTTCTCGGGCGCCCTCGGCGATCGCGCGACGGCAGTGACGTCCGCGATCTCTCCGGAGAACGGCTCGAGACCGAGAAGCAGCGCCAGGATCTCGACGCCGCCGAGGCCGTCGACCATGCAATGGTGGACCTTCGCGACCATCGCGAAGCGGTCCTCGCCGACGCCTTCGACGATCCAGAGCTCCCAGAGCGGCCGCGCGCGATCGAGCGGACGCTCGAGGATCTCCGCGCAGCGATTCTTGAGCTGCTGCGCCGTGCCGGGCCGCGGCAATCGCGCGTGGCGCACGTGGTAGTGGAGCTCGAATCGCTCGTCGGGGACCCAGACGCGATCCCCGAACACCGGCACGGTGTGCAGTCGCTGCGTGTAGCGCGGGATCGCGGGCAGCCGAGAAGCGACCCAGTGCCGGATGCGCTCGATGTCGACGCCGCCCTCCTTCGTCGCGAGCGGTGCTCGCTCGAAGGTCCCGACGAGCGCGACGTGCATCGGCGTCGTCGCGGTCTCGAACTCGAGAAAACCCTCGTCCAGTCTCGAAAGACGCTCGTATGACGTTGAACCCACGGCCTCCTCCAACCGACCCGGAAGGAAGCAACCGTGGCGCCAGCCGCGCGGACGGTGCCGTGCAGCCCATTTCGCAGGGAGGGACCGACGCGTGATCGCTCCGTGGGCAGCGTGCCCAACGTGCGGGCACGGCGAGCTTCAGCCGGAGCGGAGGCGATAGATGCGGATCACCGGACCGCGCCGCTCCGTTCCCGGCGCGAACTGCTCGACGAGCTGCCCCTTTCGAAAGAGCTTCCGGTAGAACGCGACCTCGCGCGGGTAGCGAGCCGGCTCCGAGAGATAGCGGCCGTAGACGGAGCTCGAGACCATCGCGATCTCGAAGCCCGCCTGCTGCAGCGCTTCGGGAGTCTCGGCCATCTCCGTCAGCGAGAACGCGTACCGCGGCGCGAGCGGCGTGTCCTGCAGCGGCGCGCTGTAGAGCTCGGCCGCGATGGGCTCCGAAGGATCGAGGTTCTCGCGCGCCCAATCGCGTGCGATCTGCTTCGTGCTCGGTGCTCCCTGCAGGAGCGCGAAGTCGAGGTAGCGGAGTGCAGGCATCGTGCTCACGGCTGCGACTGCGGCAGCGACGGCGAGTCCTCTGGCTCTCCCGTCCGCGAGACCGAGTCGCAGGGCGACCGCGTTCACGACGGCGACGAGAGCCGCCGCTCCGAGCAGCGCGATCAGCGGCAGGATCTGGATCAGCCAGCGGGCCCAGTGGAGCGGAGAGATGCTGATCCCGATCAGGAAGATCGCGACGAACTCGAGGAGCAGGAGAGCGCCGAGGTTCCGCCGCCAAGCGGAGAGGAGCGCGCAGCCCGCGGCGAGCACGAGCACGACCGGCGACAGGGCGCGCGGCATCGCGTAGCCGAAGTACCAGGCGAGGTTCCCGAAGAACCCGAAGCCGTCCGCGCCGGGATGCGACGTGCGCGCTTCGTGCGCGAGGTCGGCCTGGACGCGTGCGATGTCCGTCACGAGGTAGGGAGCGGCGAGAAGGAACCCGATCGGAATCGCGACGAGACCGAGGAGGAGCGCGCTCGGCCGTTCGCCTTCCGCGCGGCTCGTGTCCGTCGAGCGCCGGCGCAGCAGGAGAGCGGCGTCGACCGTCAAGAGCACCGGCACGAGCGCCACGAGGAAGTACCGCGTCGCGACCCCGAAGCCGATGACGAGTCCCGCAACGGCGTGCGCCGCACGGGTCGGCCGGTCGAGAAGCCGCACGCACGCCCAGAGGCCGAGGACGCCGAAGAAGAGCCCCGCCGTGTCGGTCCGCACCATCATCGCGTGGTCGAGAGCGAGGGGAGAGAGGAGCGACAGCCACGCGCCGACGAGCCCGACCGGCGGCCCGAACACGCGATCGCCGATCGCGCACACCACGACGAGCGAGAGCAGCGCGTACGCGATCGAGAGCACGCGCCCGACGACGAACGGCGCGGTCGGGCTCTGCGCGAAGCGGTCGGCGAGCGCCGGATCGGCGCTGAGCCACGAGCCGCTCTCCGTCGCGCCGAGCGCGTGCAGCCCGAGGGCGTACGGGTAGAGGAGCGTCGAGCCCGGATGGCCGAACCAGTGCGGATCCGGATCGCCGGCCGTCGCCATCTGTGCGGCGATCAGGAAAAAGCGCACCTCGTCGCTGTGCGGGGCGTGCGGAAGATCGCGGCGGACGCCCCAGAGATGGGTGAACGCCGCGAAGGCGAGGAGCGCGGCGAGAAGCAGGCGTCGCATGGAGGCGTTCTAACTCTCGGTGCGCAGAGGGTTCGGCCTGGTGCGCATCAGAGGAACACGCCCTTCCGGCGCGCGAGGCCGTCGGCCATCATCCGGCGGATCCGACTCTTCACCTTTTCCACCATCTCGCCGATGACGCGGTCCTCGTCGTGCGGATTTCCCTCGAACGTCATCGGGGCCCCGAACTCGATGTGATACTTGACGGGCAGTGGTACGGGCGCTAGGACGAGGGGGAACGCCGGCATGCCGAGGAGCCTCGCGAGCGTCTTCCAGTTCCCGAGCGACGGCGCCTGCTCCTCCGATCCGACGACCGCGACCGGCACGATCGGCGTCTTCGTCTCGAGCGCGAGGCGAAGGAAGCCGAGGCCGAACTCTTGCAGCACGTAGCGCTCGGTGAAGCTCTTGTTCATCCCGCGGACGCCCTCCGGGAAGGCGATCACCGCTTCGCCGTGGTCGAGGAGGTCGACGCAGTTCTTCGGCGTCCCGACGACGCTCCCCGCGCGCACCATCAGCACGTTGAGGAACGGCAGACGCGGCAGCCAGTACTCTCCCATCCCGCGGACGATGCGCGGCGGGTCCGCCTCGAGGAAGGCCGCCGCAGCGATCATCGCCGCGTCGAGCGCGATTTGCCCGGCGTGGTTGCCGATCAGGAGCACGCGGCCGCTCGGGAGGTTCTCGGCGCCGCGCGTCTCGACGCGGAAGTAGTAGCGGTAGACGAGCGTCGAGATCACCATGCTGCGGCGTACGACGTCCGCCTGCAGGCCCCACGGATCGTAGCCGTACGCGTTGAGGTCCATCGGCGCGCGCGCGAGCTTCGCGGCGACCTCGTCCTCGATCCGGCGCAGGAACGCGGGCGAGAACGCGTCGAGGCCGAGGATCGCGTCGCCGGCGGCGTCGCGGAGTCGGTTCAGGAGCGAGAGCGGCGGCGGCTCGATCGCGCGCTTCGCGGGTGCGGCTGCGGCCGCGCGTGGCGGCGTCTCCGCGGCCGACTTCGCGCGCGCGCTCGGCTTCGCGTTCGCAGTCGGCTTCGCGTTCGCGTTCGTCCCGACCGGAGGTGTCGCGGTGACGGTGGTCAAGCGTCGCGAGCGCTTGCGTGGCCGTCCGTTTCCGGATCCTCGCCCCACGTCCTCCTTGGTCGTGCTCACGGTCGCGGTCCCCTCAGATCCGGACGCTCTGCAGCGTCTCCTCGAGGGAAAGGAGCGGCGTGAAGCCGGTTGCCTCGCGGAAGCGACGGCCGTCGATCGTGCACGGATACTTGACGAAGTCGGCTGCGTCCGCCGGCACGGGGAACCAGCCGTAGCGGAAGAGGCGATCGAGGAGGAACAGGGCGAGCGGCTCGGGAAGCGAGACCGCGGTCCCGCCCGCCTCGCGGATCGCGACGCCGAGCGGCACGGCGCCCGGTCCGACGACGTTGAAGACGCCGCGTGCGCCTCGCTCGAGGGCCGCGACCATCGCCTCCGCGAGATCGCTCTCGTGGATGAACTGCATCAGCGGATCGAAGCCGAGGATCGTCGGGACGTAGGGAAGCTTGAAGTAGGCTCCGATCGAGCTCTGCACGTTGCTTCCGAGCGTGCTCACGGGGCGAAGGATCGCCGTCGCGATGTTCGGGTAGCGCCAGAGGAACGCGGTCGCGAGCGTATCGACCTCGGCGAGGTCGCGGATCTCCGGATAGTGGCGGCTGACGTTCAGGGCCGTATCCTCGTCCATGTAGAACGGGTTCTCCGGAAGCGCGCCGTAGACGTACGAGCTCGTGGAGACGACGACCTTCTCGACGCCGTAGTCCGCGCAGTACTGGAGGAGCCGCTTCGTGGCGACGACGTTCACGTCGTGGCGCAGGATCGCGTCGAAATCGTGACGGATGAGGCCCAGGTGGACGACGGCGTCGGGGCGCTCTCGCCGGAAGAGGTCCTCGACGCGGTGGCTGCGCAGGTCCGCGAGGTGGACCGTGATGTCCTTCGGCCGTCCTTCCCACGGCGTCCGGTCGACCCCGACGATCTCGCACGAGCCGCGCAGGCGCTGGGCGAGAAGCCGTCCGTGGCCGCCCGAGATCCCGGTGATGAGGAGCCGTTGCAACTATTCGAGAGAGGGGCGCCGCCCCTCTCCCCCCCCCGCCGAAGCCCGACGGGGCCCCCTCTCCCCGCTCGCTTCGGTCGGGCACGCGCTTCGCGCGCGGATGCTCGTATCCGGACGCATGCGATTTACTCTGGTGCGACCACGGCGGCGCGCTGCACGTCCTCGTAGCGAATCTTGCCTAGATCGGCCGATTCGATGTTTTCCTTGAGGCGGGTGAAGGTCTGCTCGAAGGAGGGGAGCGTCTTCCGGGCGCGCGTCAATGGCGTCGTCCGCGCGAGGAGGAAGTTCTTGACGTACGGGTGATTGAGCCCGCGGCGCTTCAGCTTCTCGACGGCCTTCCCGAGCGCGTCGTCGGCTGCCTTGACCAGTGCCGCCCGCTCCTCGCGCTCCGGCAGCGTCTTCGAGAACTTGCCGGCGAGAAACTGGTCGACTCGCTTCAGCATCGGAGCGAAGGCGCCTCCGGCGAACCGCTTGTTCTGCTCGTAGAGGATGCCGAGGGTGATCAGGTGCGGCGACTCGAACTGGAACGCGAAGTCGGACTCGCCGCTGTCGGGAGCGTCCTCGGCGAGGACGCGCACCATCCGGATCACCTCGAGCGACTTCTCCTTCAGGTTGTGCGCCTTCTCCGTGTTGAGAGCGAGGATCTGGAAGGAGACCTCGGAGTCCGGGATGAGGATCGCGGGGACGAGCTTCGCCTTGAGCTTCTGCAGCACGGTGCGGCGATGATTGCCGTTCGGCGTCCAGTAGACACCCGCGCGCGGGCTCGTGACGACGACGGGATCGACGAACCGCTCGAGCTTCTTGACGACCTCCTGCAGGCGCTTGACGTGCGTCGGGGAGAGGTCGCGCTGATAGGGCGTCGCGTCGACCTGGTCGATCGGGAGCAGGCAGAAGATCTGCCAGTGGTCTCCGACGGGCTCCTGATAGACCGCGAGGACGTGCCCGCCGTCCTCCGTCACACGGTCGGCCAGGGCGCGGACTTCGGCCGGCGGCGACCCCGCCGGATGGACGGCGTATTCCCGTGTGGTGGCCATGCGATCGTTGTACCTTGAGACGCCCCGAAACGGCCAATCGGGCGTGAGCCCCGCCGGAGGTGGACGGATGCCAGAGCCGAAGAGCGAAACTGCACCGGAGAGCGCCGTCCAGCGGCGTTCCCTTCTCGTACCGATCGCGATCGGGCTCGCCGTCGTGATCGCACTCGCGGTCCTCTTCCGCACGCTGCCGGTCGCGGAGTGGCTCGCCCTCTTCCAGCAGTGGGTGCAGGGGCTCGGCGCCGCCGGCTGGCTGCTCTACGCGCTCGCCTACGCCGTCTGCGTCGTCGCCTTCGTGCCCGCTTCCGTCCTGACGCTCGGCGCGGGCGCGATCTACGGCCTCGGCGTCGGCGTCGGCGTCGTGCTCGTCGGGGCTTCGATCGGTGCGACGCTCTCGTTCCTCCTCGCGCGGACTCTCCTGCGGAGCCGCGTCGAGCAGTGGACGAGCGGGAACGAGCGCTTCCAGGCGCTCGACCGGGCGATCGCGAAGGAAGGAGCGAAGATCGTCTTTCTCGTCCGTCTCGCTCCGATCTTCCCGTTCACCTACATCAACTACGCGTTCGGCCTGACCGGAGTCGGGACCGCGCCGTACGTGCTCGCGACGATCATCGGGATGATCCCCGGGACGTTCGCGTACGTGTATCTCGGTGCGGCCGGCGCCGCCGCCGCGGAGGCCGCGGCCGCGGACGGAGCGGACGCGACGCGGACCTGGATCAACGTCATCGGCGCGATCGCGGCCGTCGTGGTGACCGTCTTCGTCGCGCGGATCGCGACGCGGGCGATCCGGACGGCCGGGGTGGAGGGCTGAAAGCGCCGCGTTGAAGGTTCTCGCGGGGGGATGGTAGGGACCCCCGCATGGTTCGAGCCTACGCCATCACCGCCGATGCGGTCGCCGCCGAGCGCGCCCGCGTGAACGACGACCTGGATCAGGTCGACATTTCCCGCGTCGTCCAGCTCGATTCGCTGGAGCTCCCGAAGATGGGGCCGAACGACGTCCACCTGCGGATCCTCGCAGCCTCGGGCGAGCACAACGTCGACCACGCGGCTCTCGCGGACACGGTCAACATCGCGCAGCTCCGCGGCGGCAAGATGTACCCGGGAAACTCCGCGCTCGGCGAGGTCGTCTCGGTGGGCGAGAACGTGACCCGGTTGAAGCCGGGCGACATCGCGATCACGCACTGCAACGGCGACCCGGACCGATTCGGGTTCCCGCTTCGCATCTGGGCGTACGACAAGCCGGATTCGATCGGTTGGTATGCGGAGGAGAGCGTCGTCGGCGAGTGGCAGCTCATCCCCGCGCCGCTCGATTGCGGGCTGAACCTCTGGGAGATCGCGGCGCTGCCGCTCCGCGCGCCGACGGCGTACCACCTGTGGCGCCGCGCTCTCGGGATCTTCCGCGTCAAGGTCTCTCGCGAGCACCTCTCCGAGATCAACGTCCTCGGCTTCGGCGGCGGCGTGTCCGAGCTCTTCCTGATGCTCGCGAAGCACGAGGGCCATCGCGCCTTCTTCTGCTCCGGCAGCCCGGAGCGTCGCGCGGCGCTCGAGAAGCTGGGCATCACCGGCATCGACCAGAAGAAGTACAACCGCTTCGCCGGCCGCGACGACATCAAGGGCTTCACGGCCGAGGTGAAGAAGCTGACGGGCGGCGAGGGCATGCACGTCGTGTGCGACATGCTGCGCGGACCGGTCTTCCCGGCGGGCATCGCGGCTTCGGCGCGCCAGGGCGTGAACGTCAGCGCGGGCTGGCAGCTTTCGAAGAGCATCACGTACGACTCGGCGGGCGCGTCGGTGAAGCAGCTGACGCTCGATCACACGCACTACGAGACGCTGGTCGGCTGCGCCGCGGCGACGGAGCTCTACGGCAAGGTGTTCAAGCCGACCGTGCACAAGGAGATCTATGCGTTCGAGGATCTCCCGCGCGCGATGGTCGAGATGCACAAGAACACGGTGACCGGCATTCCGATCATCCGCATCGCGAAGGACCTGCCGGCCTCGGTTCGCTCGATCGCTCCCTGACGCGGGCAGCCGTGGGCGATCACGCGGGCGCCATGAAGAGTCCGCTCCGTCTCGTCTTCGGCATCGTGGCCGGGTGCCTCGGTGCCGCCGTCGTCGCGGGCGTCGGATTCTTCGCGCTGCGCACCTTCTGGTCGGGCTACGCGGAAGCGGAGCCGGAGAAGGCGTACTCGCTCGGGATGCTGCTGGCGCGCCTCACCGTCGGTGCGCTCTGCGCGGCGGGCGTTGCGATCACCGCGACGATCGTCGCGCGCGATGGTGGCAGAGCGGCGTGGTGGTTCGGTGCGCTGTTCCTCCTGCTGTCGCTGCGACCGCACCTGTACACCGTCTGGGACGACTACCCGGTGTGGTACCACTTCGTCTATCTCGGGTACCTCGTGCCGATCGCGGGCTTCACAGGGAGGTTCGCGGCGCGTAGGTTGTCCGTGGGCACATGAAGAAAGGCGAAGCTTCTTCCGTGCGCGGGAGGCGACCGGTAGTGCGTCGCCGGATGGGCACGTTTCACGTGGGCTGCCGCGTCGAGAGCACGATCGAACGCCTCCGCGGAGAGAGGCTCGCGAGCCTCCTCGTCGATACGGGAAGCGAATACACCTGGGTTCCCAAGCGCGTCCTGGAACGAATCGGGGTGGCTCGGGAGAAGAAGGACGCGACGTTCGTGATGGCGAATGGTCAGCGGATCACTCGCGCCATCGGCTTCGCGATCGTTCGCGTGGGACGCTTCTTCACCGTGGACGAGGTCGTCTTCGCAGAGCCGGGCGATTTGCTCCTGCTCGGTGCGCGCACGCTCGAGGGTCTCGGTCTCGTAGTCGATCCGCGGCGCAAGAAGCTCGTCGCTGCAGGACCGCATCCCGCCGCCGCGGCTTGAGCACCGCGGCCCGTCGCGGCTCAGCGGCGGAAGCCCGTGAGCGGCGGAGGCCTGTGAGCCCGAAGTCAGCGACGCTGGACCAGCACCCCGTACCACCCGAGCCCGCGGTAGGTCTCGTACCCCGGAGTCAGGGCGAACCCGACGACGGTACCGCTCGCGTCCATGGAGTGGCCGATCGTCTTTCCCTCCGTCTGAAGCGGGAAGATCTCGTCCAGCACGCCGACGCCGTCCGAGGCTGCGAGGCTCTGTTGCCCCCGGGGTGGTCTCTCGCCCTTCAGGCGGGGAGCGCGGAGCGCAAGCTCTCGGGCGGATGCGCGGCTTTGCTCGCCGAAGCGGGGGCGACGATGCGCGCGTCAGCCGCGGAGCCCGATCTCCTTCAGCGCCCGCTTGTCGATCTTGAACATCGGGGTCGCCGGAAGCTCCGGCAGGAGCGTCAAGCGATCGGGACGCTTGAAGCTCGCGAGGGAATCGCCGACCCACGCGCGCAGCTCCGCGAGCGTCGGCGGATCGTCGGGCTTGCGCGGTACGACGAATGCGCAGCCGATCTCGCCGTGGACGTCGTCGGGGAGCCCGACGATCGCGGCGCGGGCGACCTTCGGGTGCTTGCCGAGGAGGTCCTCGATCTCCGACGGGTACACGTTGAAGCCGCCGCGGATGTACATCTCGCTCTGCCGGCCGCGGAGGTGCACGTAGCCGGCCTCGTCGACGGCGCCGACGTCGCCGGTGTGGATCCAGCCTGCCTCGTCGATCGTCTTCCGCGTCGCTTCCTCGTCGCGCCAGTAGCCGCGCATCGTGGCACCCGAGCGCACGACGACGTTGCCGTACTCGCCGGTCGGAAGCGGGCGGTTCTCGTCGTCGACGATGCGGAGCTCGACGCCGCTCGTCGGCTTCCCGACGGTCGTCGCGAGGATCTCCGGTGGATCGTCGGGCAGCGAAGCGGAGCCGATGCCGATCTCCGTCGACGAGTAGCGCACGCTGACACGCGCCTTTAGCGTCTCC
The DNA here is from genome assembly GCA_016874795.1 of Deltaproteobacteria bacterium. Lineage (GTDB taxonomy): Bacteria > Desulfobacterota > Binatia > UBA12015 > UBA12015 > VGTG01. The sequence continues at coordinate 15,101 of VGTG01000054.1, forward strand.
TGCACGCGGCGGATCAACGCCGGCGTCGACGGTGCGCCGCCGAGGAGCACCGTCTCGACGGAGCTCATGTCGCGCTTCGCGCAGTCGGGGTGATCGAGGAGGAGCACGACCTGCGTCGGGAAGCCGCCGATGTCGCTCAAGCGCTCTCGTTCGATCGTCTCGAGGACCGCGGCGGGATCGAACTCGTCGTGGATGATCGTGCACGTCTGGTGCGAGAGCCCGATTCCCGCGCGTGCCATGAAGCCGACATGCGCGAAGGAGACGCCGGTGACGAGGTGCGCCGCCGGCGGACGTCTACTTTTGTATCGACGCGTCTCGATCTCCGCGAGCGCCAGGACGTTCTCGTGCGCGTACCAGGCGCCCTTCGGGATGCCGGTCGTGCCGCTGGTGAAGACGATGGCTACCGGGTCGGAAGGCTGTACATCCGCGGGAGGAGGGGTCGCGAGGTCCCCAGCGAGCTTCTCGACGACGGCGGCCGTTCCGTCCGTGACCTCCTTCGCGTCGACCCAGAGCGTCTCGCGCAGCTCGGGAAGCTCCGGTCGGAGCGCCTCGATCATTCCGCGAAAGTCGGCTCCGTAGAAGGCGTCGACGCCGAAGACGAGACGCGCGCCGGAGCGCTGCAGGATGTGGCCGATCTCCGTGCGCCGATAGCGTACGTTGATCCCCGTCGTGATCGCGCCGAGGCGTGATGTCGCGAGATAGGCGACCTGGTAGAGCGGCGTCGTCGGGAGAAGCAGCGTCACGACGTCGCCGCGGCCGACGCCGCGCGCCGCGAACACGGCCGACATCCGTTCGGCGAGACGGCGCCAGTCGCCGTAGGTCAAGCGTTCGTTTCGGTAGCGGAACGCCGGAGCGTCGGGGTTCTCGGTCGCGCCCGCGTCGAGAAGCCCGTAGAGGTGCTTCGCCTGCAGCATGGTCGGGTCGTAGGTATCCGCCGCCGGTAGAACCGGCAAGCGACCGTTCAGGCCGAGGTGGACTCGTCGTCGAGCGATCGGGCTTGACGCGCGCGGGCGGTGGAGGGATGCCGGTGGCGGAGGTGACGGCCATGCCCGAGCGGATCGATCGAGGTAGGAGAGGCACGTACGGAGCGTTTGCGCTCGCGGTCGTCGTGGCTCTCTCGTCTGCGTCGTGGCTCGGGTGCGGCAGCTCGGATTCCGGCTCCGGCTCGGTCGAGCCGCCGCCGGCGCCGCCGGCGGACTTCGAGGCGACGGCGGCCGACTTCGACTGCATCCTGAGCTGGCCGCGCGTCCGGAACATCCGGATCACCAACAAGCTCAGTGCGGATGCGGAGGCCGAGGCGGTCGCTCTCGCGCAGAATCCCGAGCGCGGCAAGCAGTTCCCGGTCGGCACGATCGTGCAGCTCTTCCCTGGCGAGGCGATGGTGAAGCGCGGCCCGGACTACGATCCCGACAACAACAACTGGGAGTACTTCGAGCTCCGCACGAGCGCCGCGGGCACGGAGATCAACGTCCGCGGCCGCGACGACGTCATCAACATGTTCGGCGCACAGTGCTTCGGCTGCCACGTCGCGGCGCGGGACTTCGACTTCTTGTGCGAGAAGAACCGCGGGTGCATCGGCCTGCCGGTGACGGACGAGGTGATCACGGCGCTACAGAACGGCGATCCGCGCTGCGGGGGGTGAGGGCGATGATCGCGCGGGTGCAAAGTCCTTGGGACGCTGCGGATGAGGAGCAGCCGTCGGTCAGGCGTCACCCGATGCGACGGCTCTCGGAGCTCATTCTTCGCTCGCTGAATGTGTGCTGGTAGGTGTTGCTGCTGAGCGACGCCGCAAGCGCGCCGGCCGTCCTCCCGGCCCCCGACCGCGTGTGCGGGGGCGAGTCGCCGCGAACCTGCATCCGAACGCTGGACACCACCACATCCCTAGTGCTCCGCTGGGCCGTGCGTCGTCGAGCGCCTCGGCCCTTCCTCATCGTCGCCGCAGCGATCGTCCTCCTCCTCGCCCTCGTGCGCCTGCGCTTCGGCGGCGGCGAGAGGCTCGAGGATCGCACGACCGATCCGGAGCTCCCGCCTTCGGCGCTCGAGGAGGTCGTCTCGCTCGGTCATCCGCCGGGGAACATCGCGGTCTCGCCCGACGGGCGGATCTTCTTCACGCTCCATCCCGACGGCGATCCACCGACCGCAGTGCACGAGCTTCGCGACGGAAAGCCGGTCCCGTATCCCGACGCAAGCTTCCAGCCGGGCGGCGATGCCGAGCTCGCGTTCACGACGCCGCTCGCCGTTCGTGTCGACCGGCAGAATCGGCTCTGGGTGCTCGATCACGCCGGCTTCGCGCGCGAGCAGCCGCGGCTCGTCGCCTTCGATCTCGCGACGGGCGAGGTCGTCCACCGACACGACTTCCCGAGCGACGTCGCCGGCCTGCTCTCGATGGTGAACGACTTCCAGGTCGATCCCGCCGGCGAGACGATCTACATCGCCGAGGCGAGCCCGATCCTGCAGACGCCCGCGCTCCTAGTACACGACGTCGCGAGCAACACGACGCGCCGCGTTCTCGACGGGCACGACTCCGTGGAGGCACGCGACTTCCTCCTGCAGGCGCCGGGCCGCGACATGCAGCTCTTCGGCCTGTACTCGCTCCGCATCCCGGTCGACTCGATCGCACTCGATCGCGAAGGCGAGTGGCTCTACTACGGTCCGCTGAAGGGCGATCGGCTCTCCCGCGTGCGCACGCGCGACCTCCGCGACGCCTCGCTCTCGCCGGAAGACCTCGCCGCTCGCGTCGAGGACTACGGACCGAAGACGATCAGCGACGGCATCACGACCGACGTCGAAGGCAACGTCTACCTGAGCGACCCGGAGCACTCGGCGGTGCTGACGCTCGGCCCCGACCGGAAGCTCGTCACGCTCGTCAAGGACGAGCGGCTCCGCTGGCCCGACGGCTTCAGCTTCGGCCCCGACGGCTGGCTCTACGTGACCGCGAGCTCCCTCCAGCACGTCCTCTTCATGAGCGAGGCGCACCGCGACGCGCACGCGCCGTACCACATCTTTCGCTTCAAGCCGGGGCCCGCTGGGGTTCCCGGCCATTGAAGGAACGAAGCTCAGTGCAGCGTCGGAGGAAACGCCGCCGAGGATCTCCGCGAACGGCGTTTTAGGATCTGCACGGAGTTCATTGTGTTCAACGGGTATCCCGCCGTGCCGTGACCGGTCTCTTGAGATGACCCTCTTCGCCTGCGAGGGTGCGTGCGATGAACGACGAACCCGTCCAGGTCGGAAGCATGCTCTTGACCATCGTGGACCCCGAGAAGGGCCACGAGGTCGCGTACAATCGCTGGTACGAGCGCGACCACTTCTACGCGGGCTGCATGATCGGCCCGTGGCTCTTCGCCGGAAGCCGCTGGGTCGCGACGCGCGCGCTGAAGGATCTGCGCTTCCCGGAGCCGAGCCCGCTCGCGCAGCCGACGGTGAAGGCGGGCTCGTACATGGCGATGTACTGGGTCCACGCCGGCCATCACGACGAGTGGAACCAGTGGGGCAACAAGCAGGCGCACGGGCTCTATCAGAACGGCCGAGGCTTCAATCAGAGGACGCACGTGCACACGCTCCTCTACACGCTCGACTGGGTCCACTACCGCGACGCCGACCCGGTGCCGCTCGCTCTCGCGCTCGACCACCGCTACCCGGGTCTCGTCACCGTCGCGACGGAGCGGGCCGAGGGCGTTCCGCAGGAGCGCTTCGACGCGTGGCTGCGCGACTACCTCGCGAAGTTCCTCGCGGGCTCGCCGGTCGCGAGCTGCTCCGTGTGGTCGGGGATCCCGCAGGGCAATGCGCCGATGGCGATCCCGAAGGTCGAGAACGTCGACCGGCTCGACCTGCAGCTCTACTTCGTCGATCGACCGGCGGCCGACACCTGGTCGAAGTTCCGCGACTTCGCGCGCGACGTCGAGGCGAGCGGCCTCGCTCGCGTGACCTTCGCCTCGCCGTGGCTGCCGACCGTCGTCGGCACCGACACGTACACCGATCAGCTCTGGTAGGAGCAAGCGATGCGGCTCTGCACCTTCACGACACGCGGCGAAGCGAGGCTCGGCGCCTTCCGCGGCGAGAGCGAGGTCGTCGATCTGAACCGCGCCTACCGCTCGCGGCTCGAGGAGCGCGGCGAGACGCGCGCCGCCGCACGCGCGGAACACGAGCTCCCGTCCGACATGCTCGCGTTCCTCACGGCCGGGCAGCCCGCGATGGACGCGGCGCGCCACGCGATCGCGCGCGCCGAGGAGGTGCTCGGCCGAGCGAAGGAGGAAGCGTTCGCGCGCGGACTCGTCGTCGACCGCGGTGAGCCGGGCTTCCGGCTCGAGGCGCCGGTACCGCGGCCCGGAACGGTCCTCGCGATCGGTGTCAACTACAAGGACCACGCCGCAGAGTCGAAGTTCGACCTGCCTTCCCGCCCGCTCGTCTTCAGCAAGGTGGCGACCTGCATCGTCGGACCGGGCACGCCCATCGTCCGGCCGCGCGTGAGCGAAGCCGTCGACTGGGAAGGGGAGCTCTGCTTCGTGATCGGGAAGCCCGCGAAGAACGTCCCGGCGAGCGAGGCGCTCTCGTACGTCGCGGGATTCACGATCGGCCACGACGTCTCGGTGCGCGACTGGCAGTTCCACACGCAGACGATGCTGATGGGGAAGGGCTTCGACACGCACGGGCCGATGGGTCCGGCCCTCGTCACGCGCGACGAGGTGCCGGACTACCGGAGCCTCGACCTGCGCACGCTGATCAACGGCGTCGTGAAGCAGGACTCGAACACGCGACACCTGATCTTCGGCGTCGAGGAGATCCTCGAGTACGTGACGCAGGCGTTCACGCTGCGTCCCGGGGACGTCGTCTTCACCGGCACGCCGAGCGGCGTCGGCGCGGCGCGCCAGCCGCCGGAGTTCCTCCGGGCGGGCGACGTCGCGCGGATCGAGATCAGCGGGCTCGGCGTGCTCGAGAACCCGGTGATCGACGCGCCGGCCTGAAGCGGCCCCGGCGCGGCGAGCGGCGTTCGGATGTCGCGCCGTGTGGGCGTGCAGCGCGCGGTGCTGGTCGCCTTCGGACTCGTCGCAGCACTCGCCGTGCTCGAAGTTGCGGCGCGTCTCGCGACCGTGACGGAGGACGGCCGCGAGCACCTTTTCGGTACGGAGCTCCTGCCGCGCGTTCCTCTGACGGGCGAGCAGCGCACCTGGCTCTCGCTCGGAGCGGCGGACTTCCCGTACTACGTGCCCGATCCCGAGCTCGGCTGGACGATCAAGCCGAACGGACGCATCTGGGACGACCGTCAGGTCGCGAACGCCGACGGCTTGCGTGCGCCACGCGAGCTTCCGGACGCGAAGCCCGCCGGGGTGCGGCGCGTGCTCCTCGCCGGAGACTCGTTCACGCACGGCGACGAGATCGCCTTCGAGGACACGTGGGGCAACCGTCTCGAGGAGGAGCTCGGCCCGGGGTGGGAAGTCTGGAACGGCGCGGTCTCCGGCTACGGCACGGACCAGGCGGTGCTGCGCTGGCGGAAGCTCGCGCCGCGCGTCGAGCCCGACGTCGCCGTGCTCGGGATCTACCGGGAGGATCTTCTCCGGAACCTCGGCATCTTCCGTCCCGTCAAGCATCCGGGGACCGGCTTTCCGTTCTCGAAGCCGCGGTTCGTGCGTGAAGGCGACGCCGACGGCGGTCGGCTGCGGCTCGCGAACTCCCCCGTCGTGCCGCCGGAGGAGGTGCCCGCGACGCTCGAGCACTTCGCGGACTCCATGCTACGCGAGCTGGACGATCTCTGGCGGCCCGAGCTGTTCGCCAAGCCGTGGTGGTACGCCTCGCGGCTCGCGCGCTACTTCGCTTCGCGGGCGATGCTCGAGGACGAGCGCGCCCGGCGCGAAGCGCTGATCGCCGCCGGCGGCGAGGCGACGCGGACGACGGCCGCGATCGTGAAGCAGTTCGCCGCGGACGCGAACGTGTCGGGCGCGACGCCGCTCGTCGTCCTCCTTCCCGACACGAACGACCTCGAAGCGTATGGCTCGGGCGGTTCGCCGCCGCTCGCCCCACTCGCAGAGCTGCTCGCTGTAGCGGGCGTCCCGGTCATCGACGTCGGCCCCGCTCTCCGTGCTGAGCTCGAGCCGGACGAGCCGGCGAGCGCCCTCTTCACGCGCGTCGACGCGACGGGACACCCGAACGCGCGCGCTTCAGGCGTGATCGCGCGCGAAGTCGCGCGCGCGATCGCTCCGTGAACCGGCGCAAGTCGGAGCATGAGCACCGCGTGGCCGGGTCCTTCTGGCGACTGCTGGAGATTACCAGAGGGTCTCGACGCGACGCGAAGCTCGGATGCGCTGATCTCGAGTCACGAGCGGCGCTCCGGCGTCCCTCGCCGTCGCGACGATGAGTCGATCGGTCGGATCGCCGTGGAAGTCGGCTCCCAGCAGGCCGGCCTCCGTCGCGACTTGCTCCGTCACGGGTAGGACGCGGAGCTTGGGCACCGCGCAGGCCTCGCGGATGCCCGTTCGCGCGTCGGGCGCGAGCTGCAGCCTGCCTCGTTCGATCAGCATCGCCGCTTCCCAGCAGCTGATGGCCGAGATCGCGATGACGGGAGCGTCGGCCAGACGGCGCCGGAGTCGCGCGGAGAGCTTGCTGTGATCGCCTGCCCACCAGAGCCAGGCGTGGGTGTCGAGCACGATCATCGTTCGGCGTCCCAGTCTTCGCCGACCGGGGACACCAGATCGCCCTGCCAAACGATCAGTCCCTCGATGGGAACGGCGCCGGTCGGCGCAATGGGAACGACCTTGGCGACCGGCTTGCCCCGCTTCGTCACGATCACCTCGTGCCGGGAAGCGGCTACGTCGTCGAGGACACGCAGGCACTTCGCTTTGAACTCGCCGGCCGGCATCTGCCGCGGGGCTCGCTTCATGGTCACATATTCATGGTCACGACTTGTCGAGTCAAGCCAGCCTCCGCTCCCAGGAGTGCCATCCGACACCGAGAGCGAGAGGACGACGCCGAGCACGCACGGGAGCCAGCGCCCGTACGCGCGCTCTCCTCGCGATCACCCCGCGCGGCCCGGCGGACGCGGCTCGCGGATGTCCACCACACGGATCGTCGGGTTGCTGAACGCGAAGCTCGGCGTCTCCGGCCGGAACTCGACGTACGGGTACGAGAACAGCTCCTGGTACTTTTCGTGCGTCGAGTAGACGTAGTCCTTCTGCCCGGCGAGCCGGCTGCCGCGCGCGAAGCGGTCGTACAGGAAGCTCGAGGCCGCGACGTGCGTCGTGCCCGCGCGCCGTGCCGCTTCGACGTCGAGCGTCGTGAGCGACACGATGTCGTAGGATCGCCCCGAGGCGTAGAGCTCGACGATCGGCTTCTGCGCGTGCTCCTCGAGCCAGCGATCCGACAGGACGCGCGTGTCGTGCTGCAAGCCCTCGACGAGACGCCCCGACCGGAGCGCCGGCGGTACGAGCAACGCGACGACCGCGAGCGGTGCGATCCAGTGGAGCCGCGTGCCGCGCACCGCTCGCTCGAACGCGCGCACGGCGAGGCACGCCGCGAGTGCTATGGCCGGAACGGTCGGGACGACGTAGCGCGCGAAGCCGGGATACGGCTTCAGCGGGCTCAGCTCGACGGCGACGTAGCTGAGCCCCCCGAAGAGAAGAAGGATTCGCGCCGCGGTCTCCTGCGTCCGCCAGGTCGCGAGCGCCACGACGAACCCCGCGCCCGCGAAGAGCATCACCGGCACGGTCAGCCCGGGGATCAGGCTCTCGAAGAGATGGAACGTGAACCAGCTGTCGAGCGGACCGATGTAGACGTGGTGGCCCTCGACGGCGTGCCGCGCCTCGAAGAACACGCCCTCGACGAACGCGAGCGGATCGAGAAGGAGCGGCGAGTTCACGAAGAGGAAGACGAGGACCGAAGTCCCGAGCGCCAGCACGATGCGCCGGTAGTAGGCGCGCACGTCGTACACGCTCGCGACGAGCGGCACGAGCGCGTACACGGCGACGAGGAGCCCGCCCTTGTAGTGCGACGAGACCGCGAGCCCCGTCGCGATGCCGAGCGCGAAGGACGCGGGTACTTCGCCGCTCGTCCCCATCCGCTCGACGAGGCCGACGAGCGCCAGGAGGGAAGCGAGACAGCACGCGAGGAGCAGCACGTCCTCCTTCAGGTAGTGCGCGTGCACGACCAGGAGCGGTGCAAGCGCGACGAGCGCCGTCCCGACCATCGCGTAACCGGGCTCGAGCGCGCGGCGCAGGAGCGCCCACGTGAGCAGCACGCACACGACGCCGAGGACGCCGCTCACCGCTCTCCCGGCTTCGGCGACGTCCTGGTCCGTGCTCGCACCGGCGAGCGCCGCGGCGCCGCCGCCGAGTCTCAGGAGGAGGATCGGGTGCTTCCAGTCCTGCTCGCCGGACTGGATGAACTGGACCTTCTTCGTCTCGTCGGGATGGTAGGCGAGCGGGAAGTCGCGGTTCGCGAGGTTCAGCCCGAGCGAGACCGCCGCGAGCCCGAGCACGAGCACCCACTCGAGCACGGGCCAAGGGATCCGGCTCTCACGGCGCGCTCGTCCGCTCGTGGCACGTGAGGGCAAGACCGTTCAGAAGTCAGAAGTTGCCTTCCTGGATGTTCCAGCTGATGTCGCCGTCGTCGATCTCCGCGACGACGGTCTTCTCGAACTTCCCGTCCTTCCAACGGTAGCGCCGCACCTCGCCCTGGTCTTCCGAGACGACGTAGATCTCGAGCGCGCCGTCGTCGTCGAGATCGGCGAGGAGGACGGGGTGCTCGAAGCCGGACGAATTTTCCTCGATCACGGCCTTGGTCCAGCCGTCGTCGCCGTGCTCGATCAGCCAGAGGCCCGAGCCGAGCCCGGCGGCGACGATGTCGATCTTGCCGTCGCCGTTCACGTCGCCGGCTGCGGTCGCGCGCATCTGGCGATCGGGGACCGTCGTCACCTCGGTGCTCTGCCAGGCGCCGTCCTTGCTGTGGTACTCCTTGATGCTGACCGGCTTCACGAGCTGGCGATTCGCGAACGCGCCTTCCCAGATGATGTAGAGCTCCTGCGGCGGCGTGCCGTCGGTCTCCGCGACGAGGATCTCCTTCGCGTGCGTGTCGCCCGGCGCGTCGACGATCGACTTCGTCCAGCCGCCTTCCTTCGTGCGGTGGTACATCGTCACCTCGCCCGGCTGCTCCTGGTCGAGCTTGTTCGGCTTCGACGGCGTCGCGAAGATCTCGACCGCGCCGTCGCCGTCGACGTCGCCGACCTCGATCTCGTGCACGAAGGTGTTCGGCGTCTGATCGATCTGCTCGACGCGCCAGCTCTCGGACGGGTGCACGATCGCGATCACGCCCTGGTCGTGCGTCGCGACGACGAGCTCCGGCTGGCCGTCGGCGTCGACGTCGGCGACCTCGACGTCGCGCAGGCGGTCGAACTTGCCGCCGAACTTCGGGTTCCAGTGCGTCTGCTGCGTCCACTTGCCGTCGGCGAGCTTCCAGGTCTTCAGCATCGCCTTGTTGCCGCCGATCGTAAGGAGCTCGTCGCCGAACGGCATCGCCTTGTGGAAGACGTTGCTGTCGGGGTCCTCGAGGATCGAGGTGTCCCAACCGGTGGGCGTCTCGCGGATGATGGTGAGCTTCGCCGGTCCGGGCACGGGCAGGGTCGAGCCGTCGGGCTGCTTCTGGTCGACGAACTGCGCCTGCGCGACGAGGAGCGTCGGATATGGGCCACCCTCGAGCGGCTCCTGGCGCGGAGCTGCGGTCGCCACGGGCGCGGGAGCGGCCGCCGGCTTTTCCGCGGCCGCCGGAGCGGCGGGAGCGGGAGCCGCCGGAGCGGCGGCCGGTGCCTTCTCGGCTTGGGTTTCGGGCGCCGGAGTGCTTTCGCATCCACCGAGGACCAGCGAGGCGGCGGAGGCGAGGAACGTTGCGCGGAAAGGGGTCGCGATTCTCATCCGACCATGAGAAACAGAGGTCCGGAAATCCAGCAAGCGAATCGCCGATCGCCCGTCGCAGGGAAGTTGACACGCGCCGCGCGGCCGTCGAAAGGGAAGAGCATGGGAATGAAGATCATCGTCGACTACGACCGCTGCGAGGCAAACGCGGTCTGCATGCAGGTTTGCCCCGAGGTGTTCGAGGTGAAGGAGGACGACAACCTGTACCTCTCGACCGAGACGCCCGACGAAAGCCTCCGGAAGAAGGTCGAGGAGGCGGTCCGCCGCTGTCCGCGTCAGGCCCTCGCCCTAGAGGGGTGAATGCCCGCGAGAACCGGCTCCTCAACGCCGCAGAAGCTGCGTGAAGAACTCGGTCGCCACGGCGACCTGCTCGAGCTCGACGAACTCGCGCGCCGTGTGAGCCTGCGCGATGTCGCCCGGGCCGATCACGACGCCCGGAAGGCCCTTTTCCGCGAAGACGCCCGCGTCGGTGCCGAACGCGGCGACGGTCGAGTCGACCGGTAGCCCGACGGCTTCGAGCGCCGCGCGGCAGGCGCGCGCGCCGCGCGTGTCGTCCTCGGTGAGAAGAGGCGGCTTCTCGACCGCGGTACGCGTGATCTCGACGTGCTCCGTTCCGGCGCGCCGCAAGCGCTCGCGGATCTCCGCGGTGATGCTCTCGGCGGTCTCGCCCGGCAGGAGGCGGCGATCCATCAGCAGCCACGCTTCCGCGGGAACGACGTTCGCCCCGACGCCGCCACCGACGACGCCGACCGAGAGCGTGGGCGGCCCGAGCCACGGATCGACCTTCCGGGCGAGCTCCTTCGCGAGCTCGTCGAGCGCGAGTACGGCGCGCGAGAGCTCGACGATCGCGTTCCGGCCGCGGCTCGGGTCCGAGCTGTGGCACGCGACACCGCTGGCGCGAAGCTCGAGGCGTGCGACGCCCTTGTGCCGCGTCACGAGGCGCATCATCGTCGGCTCCGTCGCGAGCACCCAGTCCGGGCGCTTCGTGCCGAGATGCTCGAGGACGTCGCGAACGCCGACGCTGCCGCACTCCTCGTCCGCTTCTCCGACCACGACGACGTTTCGCGTGAGCCGTCCCGAAGCGAGGACGCGCTCGAGAGCCGCGACGAAAGCCGCCATGCCGCTCTTCGTGTCGCAGGAGCCGCGGCCGTAGAGCCGTCCGCCCTCGACCCGCGGATCGAACGGATCGATCTCCATCCCGTCGACCGGCACCGTGTCGAGATGCGAGGCGACGAGCACCGTGTCCGTCGCTCCCGCCGCCGTCGCCTGCGCGACGACGCTCGCGCGGTCGCCCTCGCCGACGACGACCGCATCGAGGCCGATCCGCCGGAGCTGCGCCGCGACGTGCTCCGCGTAGCGCCGCTCGCCCTGGATCTCGGGAGCGGCACCTCCCGACTGCATCGGATTGACGGACGGGATCGCGACGTAGTCGCGGAGATGGCGCAGCCAGGCTTCCATAAATGGGGTCCGGTTCGTTATGGCGCATCTGCACCCAGGCTCGATTCGAGCCCGGGTGCAGATGCGCCGTAACGAACCGGACCCCCTTCGGTCAGACTGCCCGAGAACTCGCGCAGACGCGAGAGTGATGCAGGAGTCCCCCCTGCCCCTAGCTTGGCTAGAGGGTGCAGGATCCCGGCAGGTCCGGGAGGCTCGGATTCGTCGGCTTGCAGACGAGCCCGGGCGCGCAGAGCTCGACCGTCCAGGGCGCCCGGAAGCCGGCGCACTCGGCGCCTTCGCCGACGAACGGGACGCACGCGGCTCCGCCGGCCTCCGTGGTCCGGCACCAGCGGTCGGGAGCGCAGTCGGAGTCGATGGTGCACTCCGTGCGCGCGACGCACTCGCCGGCGACGCACGCCTGCCCGATGCCGCAGTTGAAGTCGTTCTCGCACGGGCTGCACGCAGGCTGTCCGATCGGGTCGAAGAACTCCGCGCGGCAGCGGCCGCACGGGTTCGTCTCGCAGGCCGCGCCGTCGCAGGACTCGGCTTCGCACGGATCGTCCGGGCAGCTCGCCTGCGACGCTCGCGTGCACGCGCAGTCGTCGCCGCAGCAGCTGTAGCGCGTGCCGAGGAAGATCGCCTCGGCGTTCGTCAGCGTCTCGACCGGTCGGACGAAGCCGCACGAGTGGATCGCGAACGCTCGCTCGTCTCCGCCGTCGAGCGCGACGACGTACTCGTGGCGATGGTCGAGATGGACGCCGCACAGGCCCGGGTCCGTCGCCGTGTAGAGCTTGATCGTGCGACCGCGGCGGAGACAGCCCTTGAAGACTTCCTTCACCGTCGCGCGGTACACCCGGATCGTTCCATCGAGAGTGGGAACTCCGGGGATCTTGCGTATGCGCGTCACCTCGCGCTCGACCTTCACCCGGACGACGTTCTCCGCAGCGGCGTAGACGTGCGCGATGCTGGGATCACCCGTGCAAGAGCAGGCGTCGGCGGAATCCGCCGACACGGACAACAGAATGGACGTGACGAAAGGGATGAACGGAGCGAACCTCCACATGGGAGTCCCCCTCTCTCTTCGTGATGCGACCCCGTGCAGGGGCCTATGTCGAAGCGTTTCGGTCTAAAGACGGACGGTGCGGAAAAACGTGTCGGAAAAGGAGTCTCGTCTTAGCCGCGCCGCCTCGCACGCGTCAACGAAAAGAGTCATGGGGGAAACGCCTACTGCGAGTGAGGGAAAGCCCCGTCAAGCAATTTGCCAGGCAATCGACGGCTCGCCGCTCATCACGCTCGCGACGGCGATTCCGTTCGGATGCGCGACCGCGGCCGGCGGAATGCCGAGCTGCTCGCGCACGTCCTCGAGAGGAAGAGGAAGGAGCTCCTCGTAGGGCGCAACGGAGAGGAACGAAGCGCGCCGCCCGCGTCGCCAAGCGGCGAGCAGGTAGCGGGGCCAGGTGAGCCGCAGATCCTTCGGACCGACGAGTGCCGCGGCAGCGACGATGAGCGACATGCCGAGGTTCGGGATCTGTCCGGCGCTGAACGCGAGGTTCGCGGCCTCGCCCGCTTCGTCCATCCCGTAGCCGGTGAGCACGTGCCAAAGATCGTGCATGTCGCGCACGCGGTCGCCGAGGTACTCGCGGTTCTCGCCGACCGGCGGTCGGTCCGGCTCGTTCCGCGCCGCGGCGTTGTCGGCTTCGACCAGTCCGCCGGCGGTGAGCCGGCCGCGCTCCATGATCTCGTGGTACGTGCGGCCGAACGAGCCTGCCGGCATCGCGGCGAGCGCCGCACGATCGGAGAGCGCCGCGAGGAGGGAGGGCTTCTCCGCGAGAAGCCGGCGCCCCGCCGGATCGCCGACGAAGCGCTGGAACTGATCCTCGAAGGAGCTGCCCGCGAGGCCTTCGATCACCTCGAACGCCTGGACGGTGCTCTGCGGCTCGGCGATCAGCTTCCGGAGCGCTCGAAAGGCGCGCGGCCAGTCACGCTTGCGGCGGGGTGGCGTCTGCTCGTTCATCGTTCCCTCCCTTGTGCGGGATCCACCCAGCAGGCGCCATGCCACCGGAGCGTCCGGATTTCCCGCGTCTTCGCGGTCCCTCCGGGGTCGGATCGACATGTCGGCAAGGCACCTGGCGCACGAGCGGAGTTGCGGTATGGGAGGATTCTGCGGCCGCCGCCCGCGCAGGGAGGACGCGAAGCCGTGAAGCTCTGCTGGTTCCATCTCATGCCCTGGACCGAGCTTCCCGCCGACTTCCGGCAGAAGCACGCCTCGGTCTGGGTCGAGATCGACTCGCGGCTCTTCGATGCCGAGCGCGGCCATCGGCTCTACAACGAGTTCCTCGACGAGCTCGAGGACGCCGCCGCGGCGGGCTTCGACGGGATCTGCGTCAACGAGCATCACTCGAACGGCTACGGGATGATGCCGTCGCCGGACCTGATGGCGGCGGCGCTCGCGCGCCGCACGCGCGACGCGGCGCTGATCGTGATGGGCAACTCGCTCGCGCTCTACAATCCACCGGTGCGCGTCGCGGAGGAGTTCGCGATGCTCGACTGCCTCTCCGGCGGCCGTCTCGTCGCGGGCTTCCCGGTCGGGACGCCGGATGTCGTTGCGGAACGCGCGGGCGAGTTCTTGCGCTGAAGCTTGCCATGGCGCTTCATCGCGCAACTCATCGCGCATCTGCAAAGTCGGCGCGAAACTGCACTGCACGTTACTTGACGCTGCGCCAGACAAAAATCGAGAATAGCATCTTGTGCGCTGTTTGGAGGCGCATGCATATTTGACGTCCTCCCTCCCGGCGGCTCCGACTTCCTCCCCACCTCCGCGGCTACCGCATCCAGAAAGAGGACGACTCATGAAGCTCCCGTGCAGGACTCCGCTCCGACGCGCCTCCACCGCTGCCGTTGCCGCGATCGCCGTCGCGGCCGCCTTCCTTGCGGCGCCGCTTCATGCGGAAGCGCAACCTTCGGACAAGTGGCGCGACTATCGGCTCATCGCCTTCGCCGAGCTGGTCCTCGGCGCACAGAACAACCTGCCGGGGAACTACGCCGTCCTGAACCCGGGCGGCACGCTGGAGGTGCAGAACAACGCGGTCCAGCTCTCCGCTTCCCCGGCGCCGTACGTGGTCGCGGACTCGATCACGATGGGAGCGTTCTCTTCCGTCGTCGACGCCTACTTCGATACCGAGCTGGATCTCGCGCCGTCCGCGCAAGTGACCACGCAGCATCCGGGGCAGCCGTTTCCGCTCGTGCTGAGCGACCTGCCGGCGACGCCGCCGCAGGTGTTCGATCCGTGCACGCTCTCCGAGCCGAAGACCGTCGTGCCGACGAACGGCAACGCGGCCTTCACTCCGGGCTGCTACGGCATCCTCGAGGTGCGCCAGGAGGCGAACGTCACGTTCGCGGGCGGCGTCTACTACTTCCTTCGCTGGGACATCCGCGACCAGGTGAGCATCACCTTCTCGGGTCCGGCGATCGTCTAGGTCCGCCAGGAGGTGAGCACCCAGCAGCTCACGAGCATCACGCCGTCCTCCGGCGATCCGGATGATCTCTCGTTCTTCGTCGGCGCGGACGCCGGGCGCCGCTCCACGTTGAACGGCTTCAACACCTTCATCGGGACGTTCGTCGATCGGAACAATCCCGAGCTGAACCTCCGCCGCCAGATCGACTTCGTCGGCACGGCCGTCGCGATCGGCATCAAGCTTCGCGGGTCTCACGACGACCGTGTGCCGGCCTGCGGCGACGCAATCCTCGACTCGGGCGAATCCTGCGACCCTCCGGGCGACGCGTTCCCGCCGACGAGCAACGTCTGCCGGAACGACTGCACGTGCTGCGGCGACGGCGACCAGCAGCCCGGCGAGCTCTGCGACGACGGCAACGGCAACAACGCCGATTCCTGCCGCAACAGCTGCACGCGCTGCGGCGACGGCGTCGTGCAGGCGCAGTTCGGCGAGATCTGCGACGACGGCAACACGAACGACGACGACAGCTGCGACAACACCTGCGCTCCGCCGGTCGAGGAGGAGTGCGGTAACGGCGTCGTCGAGGCGCCCGAGTTCTGCGACGACGGCAACCAGAACGACGACGACGCCTGCCGGAACGACTGCACCGCGTGCGGCGACGCCGTCCTGCAGTCGAGCGAGGGCGAGAGCTGCGACGACGGGAACCTGAACGACAATGACGCGTGCCGCAACGACTGCACGCGCTGCGGCGACGGCGATCTCCAGGCCGGCGAGTTCTGCGACGACGGCAACGGCAACAACGCCGACGGCTGCCGGAACGACTGCTCCGCGTGCGGCGACGGCATCGTGCAGGGCGGCTTCGGCGAGATCTGCGACGACGGCAACCTGAACAACGCCGACGCTTGCCGGAACAACTGCACGCCGTCCAACGACGAGGTGTGCGGCAACGGCATCGTCGACGACGACGAGTTCTGCGACGACGGAAACATCGTGAACACGGATTCCTGCCGCAACGACTGCACCGCCTGCGGTGACGGCGCGCTGCAGGGTGCCGAGGCGTGCGATCCTCCGGGCAGCTCGGTCGACGGCGCGACCTGCCGCAGCGACTGCACCTACTGCGGCGACGGCGTCTCGCAGCCGGGCGAGGCTTGCGAGCCGCCGGGCTCGCTCGCCGGTCCGAACCCGAGCGTCTGCCGCGACTCGTGCGATTTCTGCGGCGACGGCGTCGTGCAGCAGGAGTTCGGCGAGAACTGCGACGACGCGGACGGGATCGACGACGACACCTGCAGCAACCAGTGCCTGCCGAGCGTGGTCGTCGGCTGCGGCAACGGCGAGGTCGACCCGGGCGAGTTCTGCGACGACGGGAACACGAACGACGACGACGCGTGCCGTAACGATTGCACCGCGTGCGGCGACGGCGAGAAGCAGCCGGGCGAGCAGTGCGACGACGGCAACGAGGTCGACGACGACGCCTGCTCGAACGAGTGCGTGCTCACGTCCTGCGGCGACGGCAACGTCGACCCGGGCGAGTTCTGCGACGACGGGAATACGAACGACGACGACGCCTGCCGGAACGACTGCACCGCGTGCGGCGACGGCGAAGAGCAGCCGGGCGAGCAGTGCGACGACGGCAACTCCAACAACGGCGACTCGTGCCGGAACGACTGCACCTCGCCCCTCTGCGGCGACGGCAACGTCGACCCGGGTGAAGCGTGTGACGACGGCAACGAGGTGAACAGCGACTCGTGCCGGAACGACTGCACGTTCTGCGGTGACGGCGAGGAGCAGCCCGGCGAGTCGTGCGACGACGGGAACCAGAGCAATCTGGATGACTGCCGGAACGACTGCACGTTCTGCGGCGATGGTGTCGTGCAGCAGCAGTTCGGTGAGGTCTGCGACGATGCGAACGACATCGAGACGGACCTGTGCTCGAACGTCTGCGCGATGATCAACCAGCCGCCGCCGCCCCCGAGCTTCTATCGAAAGAAGCCGTGGGGCCGGAAGTACTTCCTCGGCGACATGCCGCCGCGCGGCGGTGGACAGCCGACGATGCGGGTGCCGCTCCCGCGCGGGTAGGGCGACCCGGATGCGACCTGAAAGCTTCCGCGCGCGTAGCGCGCGGCCGAGCGCAGCGAGCAGGGAAGTGGGGTCCCGTCGGGCTTTGCCCGACGGGGCGAGGGGACGGGTCCCCTCGTTCGACTAGCCCCGGTACATCTTGGCGCGCCGGCGAACCGGATCGAGGAGCGTCAAGTCGTTCGGCGGCATCTCGTAGCCGAGCGGATGCGGCGGCCGCGGCTCGATGCCGAGCACCGCGACGACGCGCTCGTCCTGGTAGTAGCCGACGTAGGCGTGGAACATCACGAGCCCGGTGAACGGCTGCTCCTCGAGGAGCGCGCGGCGCTCGGAAGCCGGGACCTCCGCGAGGCTCGCTCCGTGCCGCACGCGGGCGGCCTTCTCCACGTCGGCGAGCCCCTGCGCGACCATCGCGTGCTGAAGGGGCTCCTTCTTCAGCGCCTCCTCGAGCCGGCTGCCGAGACCGAGCGCGCCCGCGCCGGAAAGGCGGCCGTCGGGCCGCGCGGGGAGGATCTCGTCGAGCACCGTCGCGAGGGTGCGACGTGCTTCCTCGGAGAAGGGAGTGGGCTCGCTGCTCATGCGTGACGTCCTCTTCGCTCGGGCTCTCGTCTTTCGTTTCAATCGAGGAGGTTCGCGAGATTCCGCTTCATCTCGTCCGCGACGTGGAGAGCCAGCGCCTGGATCGTGTTCGTCGGGTTCACGGCCGCCGCGGTGACGAAGATGCTGCCGTCGACGATGAAGAGGTTCTTCACGTCGTGCGCGCGCCCCGACGGGTTCACGACGGAGCGCTCCGGATCCGTTCCCATGCGGGCCGTCCCCATCAGGTGCCAGCCGGCGAAGGGCAGGGGCGCCTGCACGACCGCGTCCTTCGCGCCCGCCGCCTCGAGCACCTCGCGCCCGCGCGCGACGGCGTGCGCGAGCATCTTCTCGCTGTTCTCGGAGAGGCGGTAGGTGATCTTCGGCGCCGGAATGCCGTCCGAGTCCTTCAGGTCCGGATCGAGCGTCACCCGATTGTGCTCCTCGGGCAGGTCCTCGCAGATCACGACCATGCCGGCGTTTCGATCGAAGAGCTCCGCGTACGCGCGGTGATGATCGGCACCCCGCGGAATCTTTCCCCAGCCCATGCCGAGGAGCGCGGTCGAAAGCGGACCGAAGCCGCGCAGCATCTCGAACGAGTAGCCGCGCACGAAGCCGCGCGAGAGGTCCGTCTCGTAGAACTCGTGGCTCATGATCGAGCAGCCGGTCGGACCGCGGTAGCCCTCGAGCGGCTCGTCGAAGATGCCCGTCACCATGCCGTAGGGATGGAGCATCAAGTTCTTGCCGACGAGACCGCTCCGGTTCGCGAGGCCGTCGGGGAAGTGGCGCGAGCGCGAGTTCAGGAGGAGGCGCGGGGTGCCGATCCCGTTGCACGCGACGACGACGACGTGTGCGAGGATCCGCTGCTCCACGCCCTTCGCGTCGTAGTAGATCGCGCCGTCGACCATGCCGTCGTCGCCGACGGTGATCTCTCGCACGCGGCAGC
>VGTG01000055.1 GCA_016874795.1 Deltaproteobacteria bacterium
CGATCCGACGATCGCGAGGCGCGCGCGCGCCCGCGTCACCGCGGTGTAGAGGAGCTCGCGCGTCATCAAGCGCGAAGGCGTGCTCGGCAGGACCAGGAGGACGTCCTCGAACTCGGAGCCCTGGCTCTTGTGCACGGTGAGCGCGAACGCGGTCTCGACGTGCGTCAAGCGCCCCGGAGCGAAGCGTCGCGTCTCGCCGCCGTTGCCCTCGAAGTGGACCTCGAGGGCGCCGTCCTCGCCGCGGAGCGTGACGCCCACTTCGCCGTTCCAGAGACGGAGGCCGTAGTCGTTCCGCGTCACCATCACGGGACGTCCCGCGTACCAGCCGCTGCCGGACTCGAGCCGGCCGCGCCGGCGGAGACGCGTCTCGATCGCCTCGTTCAGCGTGACGACGCCGGCCGCCCCGTCGCGGCGCACGCAGAGCACGCGGAAGCGCTGGAACGCCTTCAGGATCTCTTCGGGGGACCCTCCGGCGCGCACGGCTTCGAGGTAGGCCGCGAGACCCTCGTCGACGCGAGCGAGCATCGCGTCGCTCGGCTCGTCGCGCGGCCCCGGCTCGATCCACGCGAGGTCCTCGGGCGAGGCCGCGACCGGCTCGCTCGAGTCGATCGGCTCGGCCGGCCTTCGAGCGGGCTGGCCGCTGCGCACCGACTCGGCCAGCGCGCCGATGCCCGATTCCTCCCGAAAGCGCCACGAGCGGTCGAGGCGGATCGTCGCCCCGGGAAGCCCGGCGCAGATCTCGCCGAACACCGAGCCGACCTCGACGGGCGGGAGCTGATCCTCGTCGCCGATCAGCACGAGTCGCGCGTGCGCCGGCAGCGCGTCGACGACGCGAGCCATCAGGGCGAGGTCGACCATCGACGTCTCGTCGACGATGAGCACGTCGACCGCGAGCGGATTCGCCGCGTGGTGCCGGAAGCGCGAAAGCCCCGGCGCGCCGCCGAGAAGACGGTGCAGGGTCGCCGGCTCCTCGCGGAGGACGGCCTCGATCGCTCCTTCCGGATCGATGCGCCCTCGATAGTCGCGGATCTGCTCCTTCAAGCGGTTCGCGGCCTTGCCGGTGGGCGCCGCGAGCCGCACGCGAAGCGGCGGACCCTTCTTCGGCTGCGCGGCGAGGAGGCGGAGGACGCATGCGACGACCGTCGTCTTGCCCGTGCCGGCGCCGCCCGAGATCACCGCGAGCGGAAGCTCGAGCGCGGCCTCGGCTGCACGCCGCTGCGCCGGCGCGAGAGGGACCTCGTTCTCGATCGCCTTCCACGTGCGCGCGAGCACCTTGCGATCGAGCGCGACGGCCGGCCCTGCGGTGCGCGAGCGGAGGCTCTCCGCGAGCCGCCTCTCGTACTCGAAGTAGCGATGCAGGTAGAGCCGACCCGCGGCGGTCAGGATCAGCGGACGGAACGCACCCGGCTCGCCGACGGCGTCGCTCCGGCGGAGCGCTTCGAGCCACGGCTCGAGCGCGGGCGCACGCCCCGCGGCGAGCCCCTCGTCCTCCTCGTCGAGAGCCCACGCGCGACCGGCGACCTCGCGCAGGTCGAGGCACGTGTGCCCGGCTTGCGTCGCGTGGCTCGCGAGCGCCGCACCGAGCCACACGGCCGGATCCTGCGAGCCGCCGAGCGACAGCACGAAGTCGGCGAACTGGCGATCGAGGTCGCGCAGCGACGCGAGCGCGGCTTCGGCGGCAGGCTCCAGTGCAGCCATCGCCGGTGCACTGCCTGATCGTTCCCGTGAGAGCAAGCCGGAGCAAGCTCTGCCGAGCGGTGTTGCTTGGCGCAACGAGCCGGTCGGAGTAGCCTCGAAGCGTGGCGATCGATCGCGGTCTCACGCACGTCGCGTTCCTCGTCGGCGACCTCGACGCGAGCGAGAGGTTCTACGAGGAGTACGCGCGCATGCACGTCGTCCACTCGCGGACGGATCCGGACACGGGCGCCCGCGTCGCGTGGGTGAGCGACGGAACGCGCCCCTTCGTGCTCGTGCTGATCGAGGTCCGTGGCCGCGCGCGCGCGCAAGCCCAGGCCACGGCGTCGTTCGCGCATCTCGGCGTCGCTTGCGCTTCGCGCGAGGAGGTCGACGCGCTCTGCGCGAAGGCGCGCGCCGCGGGCGTGCTCCGCCAGGCGCCGAGCGACTACGGAGCGCCGGTCGGCTACCTCGGGATCCTCTCCGATCCGGACGGAAACAGCCTCGAGGTCTCGTTCGGGCAGGAGGTCGGGCTCGCGGTCGACCCTCCGTGAGCGCCGCCCGCGGCCGCCGGAGCCACCAGCCTGCATTTCTCACCAGATCACGTCGCGAGGCGGTCGAGAGTGCGGAAGATTCGCGAGCCTCGGACCGGAGGGCGACGCAGGCGTACTTGAACAGTACGTCGAGGAGCCCGGAGGGAGAAGCTCGCGAAGATTCGGTGCTATCGGCCGCCGCAGTAGGGATCTGGTGAGAAATGCAGGCTAGCGCGACACGAGCCCGCCGTCCGCGATCAGCACCTGCCCGGTCACGAAGCTCGAAGCGTCGGACGCGAGGAAGAGGACGGGTCCGACCATCTCGTCCGGGTGCGCGGCGCGCCGCAGGAAGCTCGCGCCCGCCATCGCCTTCTGTATCTCCGGGGTGTTGTTCCGGACCATGTCCGTGTCGACGGTTCCCGGAGCGAGCGCGTTCACGCGAATGCCGCGCGGCGCGAAGTCGGCGGCGAGCGAGCGCGTGAAGTGGAGGAGGGCGGCCTTTCCCGCGCCATAGATCGCCTGGAACGGGCTCGCGAGGAACGCCGCCGCCGACACGACGTTGACGACCGAAGCGGACGGGCTCTTCTCGAGGTGCGGCAGCGCCTCCTGCACGAGGAAGATCGGCCCGCGCAGGTTCACGTCGAAGGACTTCTCCCACGCTTCGGTCGTGAACGCGCCGATGTCCTGGCGGAGCGCGTTCGCCGCGTTGTTGACGACGATGTCGAGGCGCCCGAAGCGATCGACCGTGCGTGCCACGAGAGCACGGAGCGCCTCGATCTCGCCCATGTGCGTCGCGACGCCGAGCGCTTCCCCGCCCATCGCGGTCAGGTGCTTCTCGGTCTCGGCGCACGCCTCCGGCTTCCGGCTCGCGACGACGACCTTGGCGCCGGCGGCGACGAACCCTTCCGCGACGGCCCGTCCGATCCCGCGCGTTCCTCCCGTGACGAGCGCGACGCGACCCGAAAGGTCGAAGAGAGTGCGCAGCCGATCCCGATCCATGGCTCCTCCTCGCGCCGGTCTCGCGGCGCGCTCCGTATTTAGGGCGCCGCCGGCGAGAAGCCAAACGGGGTCAGCGGGACTCGATCGCGAAGCCTCCGCCGGACGCTTCGCGTGGGTCGTCGATGCGGAGCGGGAGCCGCACGCGGAACGTCGAGCCTTCGCCTTCGCGGCGCCGCGAGTGCCCTTGGACTTTCGATCCAGCGCAACACGGGGCGGTATCGTTACCGTAGCTCCCGAGATGCAACGCCTCGAAGCGGTTTCGCACGGGTCGCGAGCTTCGGCCGAGCAGGCGCGAGCCAAGCTCATGAGGATCGTTCCCCGCCGATTCGCTCGTCGAGCTCGTCGATCAATGCGCGCGTGGGCCGGTCGTGGAAGACCCCCGTCGCACCGGCCGTCTCCGGCTTCATCCCGCGCAGGAAGAGGCAGAAGGCCCCGCCGAAGTGCCGCTCGTAATCGTAGTCCGGAAGGCGCAGGCGGAGATGTCGATGCAGCGCGAGCGCGTACATCACGTATTGCAGCGTGTAGAGCTCGCGATGGACGGCGTCGCGCAGACGCGGCGTCGCGTAGGCCTCGACCGTCGCGCCGAGCCAGTTCGACTTCCAGTCGGCGAGGTAGTAGCGGCCGCCCGCCTCGAAGACGAGGTCGATGTAACCCTTCACGTAGCCGTCGACGAGGGGCCGAGGGAGCTCCTCGCCGGGGCCGCGGTCGGGAACGATCGGAAATCGGTTGCGCGCGAGGATCTCGTTCAGGCTCTCGAGCGTCAGGTGGCCGGCGGGATAGTGGAACTCGACCTCGGTGAGGCGACGTCCGCGGCCGACGCCGCCGAGGCGGAGGCTCTCTCCTTCGAGGAGCGGCGTGGCGAGCACGTCCACGACGAGCCGCTCGACGACCGGCGTCCAGGTTGCCGGGAGCCCGTGCAGCGCGAGCGTCTCCTCTGCGAGAGCGCGCACCGAAGCCGCCTCCGCGCTCGCGAAGTCGAGCTGCTCGAAGAGACGATGCAGGCAGACGCCCGCGCGGGCGCCCCGCGGGAACCCGAAGATGTCGTGGGACGGCGCCGCCGGTGGTGCGGCGACGAGATCTTCACCCGCGTCGTGATCGACACGGTCGATCGCACGACCGCCGCGCAGCGCCGAGAAGCTGGTGATGCTCCACGCCGTCTCGATCCGCCGCTCCGCGATCCGCGCGGCGAGGGGGGCGCGGTCCTTCTCCTCGGGAAGCACGATCCGCCGCACGGGCTCGGTGCGCGGCCCGAGCACGTCGACGCGAAGGGCTCCTTCGGAGTCGCGCGCGACCGCCTCGAGGTCGCGCAGGAGCTCGCCGTCCGCCCTCGCGTGGAACGGGACGGAGAGCGGCACTTCGCCGCTCGTCCCGACGGCGCTCGCGCGGTGGAAGAGCCACGCCGGCGCCGAGCTCTCGGCGCCGTTCACCGCGCCCCACGCGAACGTGCAGTGGTGACGCGCACGGGTCAACGCGACGTAGAGCAGGCGGAGGCCCTCTGCGAGATCCTCGCGCTCGGCCAGGCGCCGGAGCTCGTCCTGCCGCGGGCTCCCGAAGTCGAGCGACGGGCGACCGCCCGCTCCCTCGTCGTGCGCCTTGACGAACGGGCGATTGCGATCGCGCGCGCTCGCGGTCCACGCGAAGGGCACGAAGACGATCGGGTACTGGAGACCCTTCGCGCCGTGCACGGTGTTGATCTGGACGAGCTGCTCGTCGCTCTCGAGCCGGGGCAAGTGCTCTTCCGGGGGCGTACCGCCGGAAGCCGCGGCACGGCGACGCGTCGCGATCCACTGGATCAGCTTCTCGGTGCCGCGGTGATCGCGTGCGGCCTCGCCCGAGAGAAGCTCGCCGATCTGCAGGAGGTTCGTGAGACGCCGCTCGCCGTCGGGCTCCGCGAGCAGACGCGACGGGATGTCCTGCTCGAGGAGGAGACGGCGAAACATCGATCCGATCCCGTGCTCGAGCCAGATCTCGCGGTACTGGCGGAAGACGTCGATCTTCGCGTCCCACTCCGTCTCGCTTTCCGCGAGGCGGACGAGCGCCTGCGCGTCGACGCCGAGAAGCGAAGTCGCGAGAGCGCCGCGCACGAGCCTCTCGCGGCCCGGCTCGGCGATCGCGGCGAGGATGCGCTCGAGCTCCTCCGCCTCCGCCGCCTGGAAGACGGACACTTGCGAGAGCTGCACCGCGGGAATCCCGCGGCGCGCGAGAGCGCGGCGGATGAGCTGTCCCTGGTCGTGCATCCGGACCAGCACAGCGACATCGCCGCCGTGTACGCGACGTCCGTCGAGCTCCGCGCCGCTCGCGAGGAGACGCGCGATCTCGTCGGCGGTCGCGTCGGTGATCCGCGCGTCGGCCTCGCTCTTCCCGATCCGCTCGACGCCCTCGGGGCGCGGCAGGAACCAGACGCGGAGCGGCGTCAGGCCCGTCGACCCGAGGAAGCCGTCGGCGGGTTCGCTGCGCGCCGGGATCGCCGGGTGGAACGGGATCCCGTCGAGCACGAAAGGCTTCTCGTGCGCGCCGAAGATCGCGTTCGTCCCGCGCACGACGCCGGGATCGCTCCGCCAGTTGCGGTCGAGCGTGTGCGTCTCGTCGGCATCGTCGCGCGCCGCGAGATAGGCGAAGACGTCCGCGCCGCGGAAGCCGTAGATCGCCTGCTTGGGATCGCCGACGAGGAACACGGGCGCTTCGTGCGCGCCGTAGACGTGCTGGAAGATCGAGTACTGGAGCGGATCCGTGTCCTGGAACTCGTCGATCAGCGCGGCGCCGTAGCGCTCGCGGATCGCGCGCGCGAGCGCCGGGCCGCTCGACGGCGCAGCGAGGGCGCTCTCGAGATCGATCAGGAGATCGTCGAACCAGCGGACGCGCCGCTCCGCCTTCCGGCGGCGGATCTCCTCGTTGCAGAACTCCAGGAGCCTCGCGAGGAGCGCCGTGCGGCGCGCCGCGAACGCGTCGGCGAGCGGCTTCCGCAGGTCCCAGAGGCGCTCGAACGCGTCGAAGAACGGATGCTCGGGCGTCTTCTTGTTCGCGCGCGTTCCTCTGCGAAGCTCGCTCGTGCGCACCTTCGCGAGCCCCTTCGGCAGCTCGATGCGCGGTGTCGGCCCGGAGAGCACCGCTTCGAGCGCCGCGCACCGCGACACGGCCCAGGCGGGCCGGTACGACTGGCCCGAGAGCGCCGTCGTGTCGGAGAGGATCGCCGCGACCGCCTCGCGGGATCCGGGCCACAGCGCGCGGACGGCGGCGAACGCCTCCGCGTACTCGTGTGCGAGATCGGCGACGTCCTGCGGCGGATCGGGCTCGAGCACCCGCGCGAACGGTTTCCCGACGAGGCCCTGGATCTCGCCGCGGAGCCAGCCGGGAGAGACCTTCGTGTCGAGCAGATAGCTCGTCCAGAGAGGATCGCCCTCGTAGGTCTCGCGTCGCCAGAAGTCCTCGACGCACTCCGCGAGGAGCTCGGACTGATCGGCGAGGAGCTCGGAGCGGAGGGGAGCGCCGCACTCGAACGCCGACTCCCCGAGGACGCGCTGGCAGAACCCGTGGATCGTGAACACGGCCGCCTCGTCGAACGTCCGGAGCGCGTTCTCGATGCGGCGGCTCGCCTGCGCGCGATCGGGATGGCGATCGAGGAGCGCCCGGCAGAGGTCGTCCTGGGTCTCGCCCTCCTCGAACGCTTCGCGCGCGCGCAGGAGGAGCGCCCGGATGCGGCTTCGCAGCTCGTCCGTCGCGGCGAGCGTGTAGGTGACGACGAGGATCCGATCCGGCGCGAGCCCGGTCTCGAGAAGGAGACGCAGGTAGAGCCCGGTGATCGTCCACGTCTTGCCCGTTCCCGCGCTCGCCTCGACCGCGCGAACGCCGCGGAGCGGGACCGAGAAGACGAGGCTCTCCGACGTCGGCTCGCTCACGCCGTCTCCCGCGTCGCGTGCTCCTGCATCGGTCCGAAGATCCGCTGCGCGAGCGTCGCGAACTCGTCACCGATCAGCTCGCGGCTGCGAAACGCGACCCGTGGATACGAGTCCCACGGGGCGAGCTCGCGGCCGGCGACCTTGCCGAGCCCGTCCTGGAAGCAGTCCCACGCGAGATCAGGCAGGAAGGGGAGGGGCCGATGGAGGCCGTCCCAGTAGAGCGCGAGCAGATCCTCGAGGACGCGGCGCGGCTCCGCGACCGGCCGGAGCACGAGCGTCGCG
Source organism: Deltaproteobacteria bacterium (assembly GCA_016874795.1). Classification (GTDB taxonomy): domain Bacteria; phylum Desulfobacterota; class Binatia; order UBA12015; family UBA12015; genus VGTG01. Next base: position 7,385 of record VGTG01000055.1, read on the forward strand.
TCGACGGAGATGCGACGGCTCTCGAGCGCGACGCCCGCGGGCGCCGCGATGCAGAGAGCGAGGTGGCGGATCCACAGCGAGAGCCGCTCGCGCGGCGGGTCGTCGAATCCGTAGTCGAGGAGCCCGTCGCTCGACACGCCGACCAGCGACCCGGAGAGCTGCATCTCGCCGAGGCGCGTATCGATCGTCAGCGGCGACGGCGTCGCGGCCGTCGCGGGGCGAGCCGCGGCCACGCGTCGAGCGAGCCGCTCCGCGTCGAGGCTCTCTTTCTCGAGGAGCCGCTCGCCGACGAGGCCGTGCGGCAGAGCTCCCTGCGCGCGCAAGAGCGCCGTCACGTGCTCCGACGCGGCGCCCGATAGATGGAGCTGCACGAGGCGCCGGCGCACCTGGTAGAGGTCGAGGCCGTCGAGGGCGAAGGGCTCCGTCCCTTCGATCAACGCCTCCTGCTCCTCGAGGACGACACCGAGACGCTCCTTCAGGAAGTAGCGGCTCGGATGACGGAAGAAGCGCAGCAGGCGATCGAGCGTGACGGCGCGCCACTCGTCGGCGGCTTCAGGAAGCGTGCCATGGACGAACGCGGGAGCGCGAGCGTCCGGCTCGCGAGCGGCGGAGCGCGCCGCACCGGCGGCCGCGCAGAGCTCGCTCGCGTAGCTGAAGAGCGCCTCTTCCCCGGTGAAGTAGCGCGCGCTGAACGGCTGCAGCGGATGCGTCGTCTCGACGCTCGCGGGCGTGTCGCTGCCGGTGCGCCGGAAGCCCTGGAACACCGTCTCCTCGAGCTCGCTCAGGACGACGGACGGCGAAAGTGGCGAGTTGTCGCGCACGCTCCGCCCGACGTAGCTCACGTAGAAGCAGCGTCGCGCCGAGAGCAGCGCCTCGAGGAAGAGATAGCGGTCGTCGTCGCGCCGCGAGCGATCGCCGCGTCGTGGATGACGTGCGATCAGATCGAACCCGGGCGGACGCCGGCTCCGCGGATAGGCGCCGTCGTTCATGCCGAGGAGGCAAACGACGTCGGCGGGGATGTTGCGCATCGGCACCATCGTGCAGAACGTGACGCCGCCGCTCAGGAGCGCCCAGGCGCTTCCGGGCTCGCGAAGAGAGCGGTCGAGCTCGGCCTGGACGAGCGCGAGATCGACCGGCCGCTCGCAGCCGGCGCGAGCGCTTTCGTCCGCGATGCGCGCGATCGCCGTGCGAATCGTCTCGAGGTCGTCCTCGGCCGCGCGCGGGTCGAAGAAGCGAGCGAGCACGTCGCCGAGAGCGACGCGCCACTCCGCGGGCGAGCGCGGCTTCGCGAGCGTCTCGACGCACGCGAACACCTCCTCGGCGAAGCGCGCGAGCGCCGCGACGAGCTGCGCGTCACCTCCCTCGACGTCCTCACTCGGGAGGATCCCGGCGAAGAGCTGCTCTCCGTTGCTCGCCATCGCGTAGCCGAGGCGCAGGCGGTCGAGCCCGAAGCGCCAGGTGTTCTCCGGGATCTCCGGGAGGCCGAGCGCGGCGCGGCTCGCGGCGTCGATGCCCCAGCGGATGCCGGCGCGACGCACGAAGTCGGTCACGCGCGGGAGATCGTCCGCGTCGAGATCGAACCGCTTCCGGATCGCCTCCGTCTCGAGGAGCGCGAGAAGACGGGCCGCGTCGTAGCGCGTGCGCGGCAGGTCGAGGAGCGCGAGGAACGCCGCGACGGCCGGCCGCTCGGCGCGCGGCTGGCGATCGGCGACCGCGTACGGAATCCGCCGCACGCCGCTCGCGGTGCCGAACACCGCGTGGATCAGCGGCGCGTACGTCTCGATGTCGGGCGTCATCACGCGTACGGCCGACGGCTCGAGATCCGGATGCTCGCGGAAGAGGTCGAGGAGCTGGTCGTGGAGCACCTCGACCTCGCGCATCCGTCCGTGGCACGCGTGGATCTGCACGGAGCGGTCGTCGTCGGCGATCGCGATCGCGGGCTCGCCGTCCGTGCCGCGCGCGCGGAGATCGAGGATGTCGCTCTGGATCGCGTGCAGGAGCGTGTCCGTCCCCGGGCTCTCGAAGAGGTCCTCCTGCTCGGGCTGGTACTCGCCGAGCATGTCGACGAAGTCGCGTCCCTGCAGGCCCATCGAAGCGAGAAGCGGGTTGCCCGACTCGAGGTGGAGGTCCTCCGGCTCGCGGTCGCCGCTGCGACGCGCGATCTCCGCGTCCGGCAGGATCAAGCTCCAGTACTCGCGACACGGATTGAGGAGGTAGAACTCGACCGCGATCGACTCCGCGAGCTGCGCGAACGTCGCGAGGTAGAGAGGAGCGAGCGCCGGCAAGCCGAAGACGTGCACGCGTGCCGGCAGCCGTCCGCGTGCGCGACCCGGACGAACGGCGGCGAGCTCGCGCGCGAGGCGTGCGCGATGTCTCGCTTCGCTCGAGCCGACGAGACGGCGCCAGAGCTCCGCCTGCCAGCGCTCGTCGTCCGACGAAGCGTCGGTCGCCCGGCCGTCCTCCCAGCGCAGCACGACGTCGGGCCGGTAGACGAGGTACTGGTCGAACACGTCGGCGACGTGCTGCGCGAGCTCGAAGCGGCGGAGGTCGTCCGCCTCCGCGAGATAGGTCGCAAGCGGTGCGAGCGGGCCGCGCAACGGCTGGTCGAGAAGCCCGAACACGCGCCACGCGAGGAGGGCGGCCTCGAAGTCGGGCTCCGCGGGCACGCCGCCGAGAAGCTCGCGCCAGGCGGACCAGACGAACGCGGCGGGGAGACGGAACTCGACGTTCATGCAGACGCCGAGCCGGTCCGCGAGCCGGAGCGACAGCCAGCGGCCCATGCCCGCGTTCGGCACGACGATCTGCTCGCTCTCGAGCGGACCGCCGGCAGGCTCGCGACAGCGTTCCCCGAGCGCCTTCGCGAGGCGCTCGAGGCGATTGCTCTGGTGGATTCGAAGGCCGGGCTGGACGTCCGCGCGCGAGGAGCTCACCCGCAGTTCGGCTTCTTTCCCTGCGCGCGAGCGGCCTCGAAGAGCTGCATCGCGTGCGGCAGACGCGCGCTCAGGTCGTTCTTGCGTGTCGTCGATCCCGGGTGGGTCGAGAGGAACTCCGGCGGCGCGTCGCCGCCGCTCTTCGCGGCGGCCGCGTCCATGTTCCTCCAGAACTCGACGGCCTGGCGCGGATCGAAGCTGGCCTGCGCCATCAGGTCGAGGCCCATCAGGTCGGCCTCGGACTCGTGCGAGCGGCCGTAGGGAAGGATCAACCCGTAGCGCGCGCCGAGCCCGAAGGCGCCGAAGAGGGCTCGCGCGCTCTGGCTCGTCGCGGGGTCGCCGACGACGCCGCTCGCCGCGACGCCCTGCAGGGCGAGGTTCGTCGCGGCGTCGGCCGAAGCGCGCTCGTTCGAGTGACGCGCGAGAACGTGCGAGACCTCGTGTCCGAGGACGGCGGCGAGCTGGTCCTGGTTCTTCGCGACGTCGAGGAGGCCGCTGTTCACGCCGATCTTGCCGCCCGGGACGGCGAACGCGTTCGGCGAGTCGTCCTCGAAGACGTTGACCTCCCAGCTCTGCGGGACGTTTCCCTCGCGAGCCTCCCGCACGATCGCGCCCGCGACGCACGCGACGTACTTCTGGTGCATGGCACTCGTCGATCGCGGGACCTCCTGCTTGTACTGCAGATAGAGCTGCGCGCCCTGCTGGTCGACCCGCGAGTCGGGAAGGAGGAGGAGCTGCCGACGCCCCATCGGCGAGACGCCGCAGGAGGCGATCGAGAGAGCGATGAGGAGGTCGAGCGCGAACTCGAGCACCTGAAGGAAGCGTTCCACTCCTTTCCGATGTACCGTCCGACGGCGGAGGGCGGCAAGCGCGGGCGGCGCGGCAGCGCTCCGTCGAGCACGCAGGCGAGCTCGACGCCCTTCCGGCGCGCGGCGTCCGCGAACACGCAGGCGACGCCGTGCGAGAGCTCGATCGGCGAGAATGGAACGGGACGGATGTGCGGTTCAGGCGTCCTCGATGGAGGCCCCGAACCCCGGCTGCCCGGCGCGTGCGGGCGACAGCCGTACCGGGCGCGGACGACGTACCTCGCCGGCTTCCCCGGCCTCGATCGGGGCGACGTCGTTCGGAGCGTCCGGGCAGAGAAGGGCCGCGAGATCGCGAAGCTGGCGCCGTCCGACGCCGATCTCGAACATTCCGCCGAGGTAGACCGCGATGCCGGACGCCATGCAGCTCGCGATGCCGTCGAGGGCCTCGAGTACCCCGCCCATGCGCGCGGGCTTCACGTTCGCGGCCGCCGGGCGGATCGGAAGCTCCTCGAGAGCGCGCGCCTGCGTGAAGCTTGCGTCGAGGCTCAGGCGATCGGCGACCCCGGCGCACGAAGATGGCGTCGGGCCGGGGTCCTCCTGCAGGGCCTCCGGGACGAGGCGCCGCGCACGCTCGTGATCCGCGCTCGCTCCGCCGCGCTTCCAGTCGAGGACGGCGACGCGGCTCGTCGCGTCGAGCGCTGCGAACGTCGCGTCGGTCCAGCGCGGGTCGACGTCGACCTTCGCTCCGAGGCCCGGGGTCTCGCCGACCTCGTCGAGCAGGCGCGCGACAGGGTCCTCGGTCGCTTCGAACGAGACGACGTAGCGCACGGGCTGCGGCTTCGCGTCGAGGAGTGCGGCGAGAGACAGGTTTGCTTGACGGAGCGCGAGGTCGATCGCGGCGGCTTCGATCGCGGCGCGGTCGTACGGCGCGGCGAGCACGCCGGGAAGCTCGCGCGCGAGGTCGCCGAGCCGGCGCGTGCCGCGGAGCCGGCGCGTCAGCGCTCGCGCGCGCCGCGCGAAGGCGGAGTGTTCCTCCGTCGTCCAGCCGACGTGCTCGCCGGTCCCGCACGCAGTGCCTCCGTGCAGCGTCACCGACGAGGAGGGACGCGGACCTCCCGGGTACGACGGAATCGCGACGGCACTCGTCTCGACCGAGATCTCCTCGACCTCGACCCGCAGGCCGCGCAGGGCGCGAGCGAGTGCGGCTGCGGCTGCGGTCTGCGCCTCAGGCGTCGGCGGCACAGCGAAGGCCGGCGAAGATCTGGCGTCGCTGCGGCAGGTCCCAGTTCCGGAACGTGTTCCGGATCGCGATCGGGCGCGTCGCCCAGGAGCCGCCGCGTAGCACCTTGTAGCCCTTCCCGAAGTGCGCCTCGGAGTACTCCCGATACGGGAATGCGCGGAAGCCGGGGTAGGGCGCGAAGTCGCTCGACGTCCACTCCCACACGCAGCCGAGCATCTGCTCGCAGCCGAAGTAGCTTCGCCCCTCGGGATGCGCGCCGATCTGCGAGGGCGCGAAGCTCCGCTGATCGAGGTTCGCCAGCGCTTCGGTCGGCGGCCCGTCGCCCCAGGGATGGAGGCGCGTCACGCCGCGCTCGAGATCGCAGGCGGCGGCCTTCTCCCACTCGAGCTCGGTGGGAAGGCGCTTGCCCGCCCACCGCGCGTAGGCGTCCGCCTCGTACCAGGAGACGTGGACGACCGCGCGACGCGGATCGAGCGGCTCGCGACGCCCGAAAGCGACTTCGTCCCACCCGCCGTCGCGGGTGCGCCGCCACTGCGCGGGATGCGCGACGCGCGCTTCGCGGAGCCAGTCCCAGCCGGCGTCGCACCAGAGCTCGCGCCGCCGATAGCCGCCGTCGTCGACGAACGTCGCGTACTCCGCGTTGCTCACCGGGGCGAAGTCGATCCGGAACGCCGGCAGGTCGACGTCGTGTCGCGGCCTCTCGTTGTCGTACGCGACGCGCCGCTCGTCGGTGCCGATCGGAAACGAGCCGGCGGGAACCGTCGCCATGCCTGCCGGCGGGCGCCGCTCCGCGACGCGCGGCGGGCGGCGGAGGTGCGGCTCGTAGCGGAGCCCGTCGATGAGCTGGAGCGTCTGCAGGATCGTCTCGCCGTGCTGCGCCTCGTGCTCCGCGAGCATCGCGTAGAGGTAGCCCTCGTGAACGAGCGGATCGTCGCCGTCCAGCGCGACGCGACCGAGGCTCGCTCGCGTGTGGCGGCGGACGCGCGCCATCTCGTCGAGGCACGTCGCGCGGTCGGGAAGGGCGAGGCGGACGCGGACGGAGCGCGGATGCGCCATCGCGTCGTACAGATGATCCCGCCGCGGCCGGTCGGGATCGACATGCGCCGGAGGTGCGACGCGGCACACCCACTGCTCCTCGAAGTTCGCGATGTGCGCGAGGTCCCACACGATCGGGCTCTGCAGCGGATCGTGCTGCCGCGTGAGCTGGTCGTCTTCGAGCGAGTACACGAGAGCGCACGTCCGCGCGCGCGCATCGTCGAGGTCCCGCAGAAGCACGCGGCGCAGCTCCCCCTCTCCATCGGTCGTGTCGTCGCGCCGCGCGAGGACCAGGGCGAACCCTTCGTCCGTCCCGACGAACGACTCGATGGGAACGAGCCCGTGCCGCGCGAGCCGCTCGGCGACCTCGTCGACCTGGAACTTCCGGCTGATCTCCGTCTGCACCATCTCGCCCGCCGCGATACGGAAGTCCTGCGCGAAGCCGAAAAGGCGGATCGTGGTCTCGCGCCGGAAGCGCGCGAAGATCTCGATCCGCTCCCGGTCGATGCTGTAGTAGGCGACGTGCTCGATCTGCTCGAGGTCGAGACCGGTCCCGAGCTCGCGGTTCATGCGCGCGAAGAGGTTTCGCGTGAAGTCGGCGCTCACTCCGGCCCCGTCGTTGTACGCGGCCTCGAGCGTCGCGATGTCCTTGACGAGGTCGAAGCCGAGAAGGAAGTGGTCGCCGGCCGGGAGGCCCGCCGCGATCCGCGCGAGGAACGCCTCGAGCTCGGGCTCGTCGAGGTTGCCGATCGTGCTGCCGAGGAAAGCGAGGGTGAGCGGCGAGAACGCCCGTAGGTGCGTCATCGCCTGCTCGTACGAGCCGACGATCCCGCGTACGTCGAGCGCCGCATACTCGCGCGCGAGCGTCGCGCACGACTGCGTTACCACCTCGGGGCAGATGTCGACGGCGACGTATGCCGGTCGGTCCCCGCCGGAGCACGCGGCCGCCCAGGCGTCGAGGAGGTGGCGGGTCTTCGTCGACGTGCCGGATCCGAGCTCGAGCAGGTTCGTCGGGCCGGTGAGCGCGCGGACGTCGGCGGCGTGCTTCCGGAGCAGAGCCGCTTCCGCGTCCGTCAAGTAGTACTCGGGCTGGAGCGTGATCCGGTCGAACAGCTCCGAGCCCCGCTCGTCGTAGAGGTAGCGGCAGGAGAGTCGTCGCGGCGTCGAGGAGAGCCCGAGCGCGATCGACTGAGCGAAGGCCCAGCGCGCCTGCTCCGGATCGGCAAGCCGGAACGAGTCGACCGTCGCGACGTCGAGGACCACTCCGTCGTTCGGTCGAGCCGCTTCGGAAACGTCGCGGGACGCGCTCTTCGCACGCGCGGTCCCCGCTCGGGCGCTCATGACGTACTCATCCTCGGAAACCGAATTCGATCACATCCGGCGGTGAGCGCAAGGGCCCGCGGTTGCCTGCGCTCACGAGCCACCGTATCTCTGCGACCGTGAGCGCGCGGCCCCGATCCGGAAAGGCTTCGCTCGCCGAGCGGCTCGAGCGCCTCCGCGCGGCGATTCGTCACCACGACCATCGCTATCACGTGCTCGACGATCCGGAGGTGAGCGACGCGGAGTTCGATGCGCTCGTCCGGGAGCTGCGCGCGCTCGAGGAGGAGCATCCGGAGCTGCGTACGCGCGACAGCCCGACGCAGCGGGTCGGCGGTGCGCCGCAGGAGCGCTTCGCGAAGGTCCGGCACCCGGCGCCGATGCTCAGCCTCGCGAACGCGTTCCGCGCGGACGAGGTGCGCGCCTGGCACGAGCGCGTGCTGCGCTTGCTTCCGACCGGGACGAACCTCGCCTGGGTCGTCGAGCCGAAGATCGACGGGCTGACGGTCGTGCTGCAGTACGCGAGCGGCGTCTTCTCGCTCGGTGCGACGCGCGGAAACGGCGAGGTCGGCGAGGAGGTCACGGCGAACCTCCGCACGGTGCGAAGCCTGCCGCTGTCGATTCCGGTCGCGGAAGACGGGCCTCCGGCGCCGGAGTCGCTCGTCGTCCGCGGCGAGGTCTTCGTCACGCGAGACGACTTCCAGCGGTTCAACGAGGATCAGGCGGCGCGCGGCGAGCGCACGTACGCGAACCCGCGCAACTTCGCGGCGGGCTCGCTCCGGCAGCTCGACTCGTCGATCAGTGCCGGTCGCCCTCTCCGCCTCTGGGCCTATCAGGTCATCGCGGCGGAGGGCCTCGATCCGGCCTCGCAGTGGGAGGCTCTCGGGGCGCTCCGAGCGCTCGGTTTCCCGGTGACGCCGGCGAGCCGGCGCTTCGAGGACCTCGAGGAGATGATCGCCCACTGCGAGGCGTTCGCGACCGCGCGGCTCGAGCTGCCGTACGACACGGACGGGCTCGTCGTGAAGATCGACCGGCTCGACCTGCAGCGTCGCCTCGGTGCCGTCGGGAGCGCACCGCGCTGGGCGATCGCGTTCAAGTTCCCCTCCTCCGAGGCGGTGACGCGCGTCGAGCGGATCAGCGTCAACGTCGGCCGCACGGGCGTGCTGATGCCATTCGCCGAGCTCGAGCCCGCGCCGATCGGCGGTGTGATCATCCGCAACGCGACGCTCCACAACGAGGACTACGTGCGCGAGCGCGACATTCGGATCGGCGATCGCGTGGTCGTGAAACGCGCCGGAGAGGTCATCCCGCAGATCTTGCGCTCGCTGCCGGAGCTCCGGACCGGCGAGGAGCAGGTCTTCGAGATGCCGAAGACTTGCCCCGCGTGCGGCGAGCCGGCGCGGCGGGCCGACGACGAGGCGGCGACCTACTGTGTGAACTCGGCGTGTCCGGCGCAGCTGGTCCGCTCCGTCGAGTACTTCGTCTCGCGCGGCGCGATGGACATCGACGGCTTCGGAATCCAGCAGGCCGGGCTGTTCGTGCAGCTCGGCCTCTTGCACGACGTCGCGGACATCTTCTTCCTGACCGCCGAGCAGCTCGAAGGTGTCGAGGGCTTCAAGGAGAAGCGCATCCAGAACCTGATGCGGGCGATCGAGGCGGCGAAGCATCGGCCCGTCGCGAGGGTGCTCACGGCGCTCGGGATCCGCGGCGTCGGCGGAGTCGTCGGAGAGCTTCTCGTCGACGGCTTCGGCTCGATCGACGCGATCGCCGCAGCGGACGTCGAGACCCTCGACGCCGTCGAGGGGATCGGACCGACGCTCGCGCAGAGCGTCGCCGACTGGTTCGCGAGCCCGCACAATCGCGCCATCCTCGAGAAGCTCCGAAAGGGCGGCGTCCGCCTCGCGGAGGAGGCGGCCCCGGCCGGCGCGGAAGGGCCGACACCGCTCGAGGGCAAGACGTTCGTCATCACCGGGACGTTGCCGAGCTTCAGCCGCGAGCAGGCGGCCGAGCGGATCAAGCGCGCGGGCGGTAAGGTGACGGGCTCGGTGAGCGCCAAGACGAGCTTCGTCGTCGCGGGCGAGTCGCCGGGGGGGAAGCTCGAGAAGGCGGAGAAGCTCGGCGTCGCGGTGATCGACGAGGCCGAGCTCCTGCGCATGATCGGCGAGTGAGCCGGCAGAGCCGGCAGAGCCGCCAGAGCCACAGAGCCGACAGAGAGAAGAGGAGACCGTCGCGTGAGTCGATCGTTCGTACCGCCGGAGCGGATGCTCCTCGGTCCGGGACCCTCCGACATCCATCCGCGCGTGCTCGCGGCGATGGCCCGTCCGACGCTCGGACACCTCGACCCGGCGTTCGTCGCGATGATGGACGACCTGAAGGAGCTTCTCCGCGGTGCGTTCCGCACGAGGAACGCGATGACGCTGCCGCTCTCTGGACCCGGCTCCGCGGGAATGGAGGCGTGCGTCGTGAACCTCGTCGAGCTGGGCGACGAGGTGATCGTCTGCGAGAACGGCGTGTTCGGCGGACGCCTCCGCGAGAACGTCGAGCGCGCGGGCGGCGTCGCCATCCCGGTGCGAGACGAGTGGGGACGCGCCGTCGATCCCGGGAAGGTCGAGGAGGCGCTCGCGGCTCACCCGAAGGCGAAGGCGGTCGCGTTCGTGCACGCCGAGACGTCGACGGGGGCTCTGTCCGACGCTCGCACGTTGTGCGAGATCGCGCGCCGGCGCGGGTGCTTGACGATCGTCGACACGGTCACCTCGCTCGCGGGCGTGCCGGTCGAGGTCGACGCGTGGGGCATCGATGCGACCTACTCGGGCTCGCAGAAGTGCCTGTCCTGCACGCCGGGCCTCTCTCCGGCGAGCTTCTCCGATCGCGCGCTCGAGGTCGTGCGGGCACGCAAGCGCAAAGTCCAGAGCTGGCTCCTCGATCTGAGCCTTCTCGCCGCGTACTGGGACGAAGGCCACAAGCGGACGTACCACCACACGGCGCCGATCCATCCGCTCTATGGGCTGCACGAGGCGCTCGTCCTGCTCGAGGAGGAAGGGCTCGAGGCGTCGTGGGCGCGGCACCGCCGCCATCACCTGGCGCTTCGCGCCGGCATCGAGGCGATGGGGCTCTCGCTCGCGGTCCCGGAGAACGAGCGGCTGCCGGAGCTGAACGTCGTCCGGATCCCCGAAGGCGTCGACGACGCGGCCGTGCGGAAGATCCTGCTCGAGGAGCACGCGATCGAGATCGGCGCGGGCCTCGGCGCGCTCGCGGGGAAGGTCTGGCGCGTCGGGCTGATGGGCCACTCGAGCCGCGCGCACAAGGTGTACCGCTTCCTTGGCGCGCTCGAGGCGTCGCTCGCCTGCGTCGGAGCCCGCATCGAGCGCGGCGTCGCCGTGGAAGAGGCCCGCCGCGCGCTGTCGGAGTAGGGCGGGCCTGGACTCGAATCACTTGCTCGAGGAAACGGCTCAGGTGGGTCTTCCGCTCGGTGACCGCAGCGGTCTTCTTCATGTGACCATTCCGGTCGGGTGCGGCGGAAGCGGCAGGGCTCAGGACCGCGGCGAGGCCAAGAGCGGATCGAACAGGACGCCGGGGTTCAGGATCCCGCGCGGATCGAGCGCAGCCTTCGCGGCGCGGAGCGCGCGCGCGAAGCCGTCGGGACGCTGGCGGTCGTACCACGGTCGGTGATCGCGGCCGACCGCGTGGTGGTGCGTGATCGTGCCGCCGAAGCGGAGCAGCGCCTCCGAAGCGGCCTCCTTGATCTCGCCCCACTGGGCGAGCTGCGAGCCGGCGCGTCCCGGGCCGAGGACCGTGTAGTAGGGCGCAGGTCCGTCGGGGTAGACGTGCGTGAACCGGCACGTGACCGAGCCGGCGCCGCACACGCGCTTCAGTGCATCCTGCACCGCGGCGGTGATGCCCGCGTGCAGCTCCGGGAAGCGGTCCCACGTCGTCGCGGTCTCGAACGTCTCGCTCACCATGCCGATCGCGGTGAGCGCGTCGCGCACGTACGGGCCGTCGAGGAAGGCCTTCCGCCACGCGCCAACGGCGCCTTCACGTGCGCCCGCCGTGTCGGCGCGCGTCTCGCCCGCGCCTTCGGGGGCGTCTCCGCCGTGGTCGCGGCAGATCTCGAGCGCGCGCCGCATGCGCGATGCAGGATCGTGGTCCGCGGACTCGAAGCCGAGGACGAGCACCGACTCCGCACCGGAGCCCGCGCCCGAGTTCGCCGCTTCTCCCGCGTCGAGGAGACGGCAGTTGCTCGGATGGAGACCGCTCTGGGAGAGAGCGCGCACGCACTCTGCCGCTGCGAGGAAGTCCGCGAAGCGCACGGACGCGGAGGCGCGACGATCCGGCCGGTCCTGCAGGCGCATCCACGCTTCCGTGACGATGCCGAGCGTCCCCTCGGAGCCGATGAAGAGACGATCGGGGCTCGGTCCCGCTCCCGATCCCGGAAGCCGGCGCGACTCGATCGTCCCCGTCGGCGTCACGACGCGGAGCGACTCCACGAACTCGTCGATGTGTGTGTAGAGCGTCGCGAAGTGCCCGCCCGAGCGCGTCGCGATCCAGCCGCCGAGCGTGCTGAGCTCGAACGACTGCGGGAAGTGGCGCAGCGTGAGCCCGTGCGTCCGGAGCTGGTCCTCGAGAGACGGCCCGAGCACGCCGGCCTGGATCCGCGCGGCCCGCGAGGTTCGGTCGATCTCGAGAACGCGGTCGAGCCGGCCGAGGTCGATCGAGACGACGGGGCGAGAATCGCTCTCGGGCGCCTCGATGCCGCCGACGACGCTCGAGCCGCCGCCGTACGGGATCGCGATGAGGTTCGCGCCGTCGCACCACTCGAGCACCGAGACCACCTCCGCCTCGTCGCGCGGGAAAGCGACGACGTCGGGCGGATGCGAGAAGTCGCGGTCGAGCGCGCGCACGACGTCGCGGAACGACTTCCCGTAGGTGTGGCCGGCACGGGTCTCCGCTTCGGTCGAGCAGCTCGCGGCGAGAGAGGCGGGCGGCTGGACGCGTGGCGCGCGGAGCGCGATCTCGTCGATGGAGGGCGGCGTGCGCGGCGCGCCGAGACCTTTGCCGAAGCGCGCCGCGAGCGCTTCCGCGAGCTTCTTCACCTGGTCCGGGGTCGGACCCTGTCCCTCCCAGCCCCAGCCCCAGAATTTTCGCCTCGCCGCCGATCCGGTGCTCATGCGGGCTTCTCGCGCTTCACATGGCGAGGCGCAAGAACCCCCGGTGCCCTCGACGGGTGGACCCTTCTCTCGCTAGAGAAACCAGGCGATGGAGCTGACGAAGCACGTACCGAAGCGAGCGATCCGGCCCACCCTCGTCGCGACCGGCAAGGTCGACGTCCTGCGCGAGCTCGTCGACGCTCTGCTCACCGGCGAGGAGGAGGAGCTGCGCGTCCCCGTCCTGGAGCAAGTCGTGAGCCGCGAGTCGCTCGAATCGACGGCGCTCGGCCACGGCATCGCGCTGCCGCACGCGCGCGTGCGCGGCCTGGACGACCTCGTCTGCGCGATCGGCGTCAGCAAGAAGGGCATCGACTTCCGCGCCGTCGACCAGGCGAAGGTGCACATCGTCGTCTTGATGCTCTATCCGCCGAGCAAGCAGAGCGTCTACCTGAACTTCGTCGCCGGCGTCGTCCGGGCGCTGCACAGGCCGGAGCGCGCGAAGGCGGTCCGCGATGCGGGCGACGCGGCGGGGATCCTGTCGGTCTTCGAGGAGGCGGCGCACGAGACGCATCACGCCGAGCGCGCGGCGGTCGGCGAGAAGGCGGGGGTCGAAAAGCTCGAGGCGGACGGGATCGCGGGGACGGAGCTCTTCCTTCTGGCTCGGCTCGAGCTCTACCGCGACATGATGGACGGCTCCGCGCGCGGCAAGGCGGAGATCGAGCGGCGCGTCGCCGACATCCGCTCGCTCGTGAGCAAGCGCGTTCTCGCGCACTACGATCGGCTGTGCCGCCGCGGCGGCGCCGCTCTCGTGACCGTCGAGGGCGGCATCTGCCAGGGCTGCCTCGTCAAGCTGCCGTCGCAGCTCGCGCAGAAGATCCGCAAGGAGACGGACACCGTCGCCACCTGCGGCCACTGCAACCGCTTCTTGTATCCGTTGTAAGGGGTCCGGTTCGTTAGGGCGCATCTGCACCCAGGCTCGTCCGGCAGCCTGGGTGCAGATGCGCCCTAACGAACCGGACCCCCTCAGCTGGCGCGGCGGAGGGGGGTGCCCTCGAAGGGGTGGTAGATCTCCTCGCGGGTCGTGGGGACGACCGCGGCCTTCGGATCCGCGCTCGCGACCAGCACCTGGTGCAGGTTGATCGAGTTCTGCTCGAAGTTGACCGACGACGAGTGCAGGTAGAGGAGCCACGTCCGGTACTTCCGCTCGCCGACGAGCGCGATCGCGTCGCGCTCGCGCGCCTTCAAGCGGAGCGCCCAGTGCATGCACGTGCGCGCGTAGTGCGCGCGCAGGCTCTCCACGTCGAGGATCTCGAAGCGCTGCTCTTCCATCGCCTCGGTGATGTGGCTCACGTGCGTCAGCTCGCCGTTCGGGAAGACGTTCTCGATCAGGAAGTCCCACTGCGGCGTCCGCTTCCAGTGACGATGGCGCGTGATCCCGTGGTTCAAGAAGAGGCCGCCCGGCTTCAGGAGACCGTGCACCTCGGAGAAGAAGGCCGGGTAGTTCGCGGTGCCGACGTGCTCGATGATGCCGATCGCCGAGACCTTGTCGAACGGGCCCTCGCCGACGAGGTCGCGGTAGTCGCGATGCTCGACGCGGCAGACGTCCTGCAGCCGCTCGCGCGCGATCCACTCGTTCGCGTACGCAACCTGCTGCGAGGACAGTGTCACGCCCCGCGCGCACACGCCGTAGTGCTTCGCCGCCCAGATCGCGAGGCTGCCCCACCCGCAGCCGATGTCGAGGAACGTCTCTCCCGGGTGGAGACGAAGCTTCCGGCAAACGAGATCGAGCTTGTCCGCCTGCGCTTCCTCGAGCGATCCCTCGGGATCGCGATAGTACGCGCACGTGTAGACCATCAGCGGGTCGAGGAAGAGCTGGTAGAACTCGTTGGAGAGGTCGTAGTGGTGCTCGATCGCGCTTCGGTCGAGCGTCCGACGGTCCTGCATCATGGCTTCACCTCCCGCCGCCCTCAGCCCATGCCGAAGGCGCCTTCGAAGATCATCCGCCGGCGCAGGACGGGCGTCCGGCAGATGGTACGTGCGACGTTCTCGGTGACCCATCGCGGCGCGAGATCGACGAGCCGGCCGAGCAGGCCAGGCTCGCCCGTTCCGTAGAGATCCATGAGCGTCTCGGCGTAGCGCGCGGCGGCGCGCGCGTCTCTCGCGAGGACGGCTTCGGCGGCGGCGCGCGCGCTCTGCACCGCGGGACCGATGCCTTCGCCGCTCACGCCGCGCGCGAGACCGGCGGCGTCGCCGACGAGGAAGAAGCCGTCGCCGGAAACGCGCCGCGGACGCGTCACGTGGATCGCGTAGGCGTGCCCGCGGAACGGCTCGAGCGCGAGATCCGCGGGGAGACGTCCGTCCGCGCGCAGCCGCTCGACCATCGCGTCGCAGCGCCGGTGCAGGTCGTTCCCGCCGCCGTCGCCCATGCAGCCGATGCCGAGGTTCAGGAAATCACCCTTCGTGAAGAACCAGCCGTAGCCGCGGAAGTCGGGCTCGGCGAAGAGCTCGGGCGTGCCGTGTCGCGCGGTGAGCTCGCGGAGGCGCTCCGTGCCGAGCCGCGTCTCGCTCTCTCGCGCGACCACGACCGCTTCCTCCTGTGACACCTCGCCGAAGGCGCGCGCGACCGGGCAGTGGTGTCCGCCCGCGCCGATCACGACGGCCGCTTCGAGCGTCGCCTCGCCGGCCTGGACGACGGTCTTCGTCCCCTGCCGCACGATCGCCTGCACGCGCGTTCCCTCGCGGATCACGGCACCCGCGGCCTCGGCGCGGCGCAGCAGATGGTCGTCGAACTCCTTCCGGATGATTCCGTAGCTGACGGTGCGCGGCCAGCGCGTCTCGTGCACCTCGCCGTCGACCTCGAGCGTCGCCTCCTGGAACGGCTGGATCGTGCACGGGTAGTCCGCGGGATCGATCTCCAGAGCGCGCCAGACGGTCGGCGTCACCCACCCGGCGCAGAGCTTGACGCGCGGAAAGCGCGCGGCGTCGAGCACCAGCACGCGCGCTCCGTCGCGAGCGAGGCTCCACGCGGCGGTCGAGCCGCCCGGGCCGCCGCCGACGACGATCGCGTCCCAGGAGCTCGGGCTGTCGCTCGTTCCGGACACCCCTCAGACCTGCCGCAGCTCCCGCCAGATCGCGAGCTTGTCGCGCCAGCGGAGCGTCACGTCCTCGAGCTGGTTCGCGATGCGCAGGCACGCGAACAGATCGCCTTCGACGTCGACGCGGTTGTCGGCGAAGGCCTCGGCCATCGCCTTCGTGTTCTGCGTCGCGAAGGCCTGGCGGAACGTGTCGCGATCGCGGATGACGATCGTGAACGAGCCGTCGGGTGCACCGACCGCTCCCTCGCTGCCGTCCCAGAGGCGGTAGCGGATCCCCGGACGAACCGGTCCGAAGATGCGCTCGAGCACCGCCGCAGCCGCGTCCACGCTGCCGTCCACTCGGTTCCCTGGAGACTCCATCAGGCGTCTTTCTCCATCGAGCGGCGACCGCAGGCCGCCGCTCTCTACGACCGCCGTTTGGGGCGCGACGCCGGTCTGGTACACAAACATTCTACCGCACCTCGAAGGGCCCATTCAAACGTTCGGCCGGCGAGCGGCAACGGCGGCAGGAGAAGCGATTGGCAGAGAAGTTCATCTTCACCATGCACGGCCTACGGAAGGTCGTGCCCCCCGGGAGGACGATCGTCGACGGGATCTCGCTCTCGTTCTTCCACGGAGCGAAGATCGGCGTGCTCGGTCTGAACGGCGCCGGCAAGAGCACGGTGCTGCGGGTGATGGCCGGCGTCGACACGGACTTCTCGGGCGAGGCGCGCCCCGCGGCGGGCACGCGGATCGGCTTCCTGCCGCAGGAGCCGATCGTCGACCCGACGAAGACCGTGCGGGCCGTCGTCGAGGAGGGCGTCGCCGAGACGCGTGCGCTCCTCGATCGGTTCGAGGAGATCTCGGGCAAGTTCGGCGAGGTCACCTCGGACGACGAGATGAACGAGCTCCTCGAGGAGCAGGGCGCCTTGCAGGAGAAGATCGACGCCGCCTCCGCCTGGGAGCTCGACAGCCGGGTCGAGATGGCGATGGAGGCGCTCCGCGTCCCGCAGCCCGACCAACAGACGGAGCACCTCTCCGGCGGCGAGAAGCGGCGCGTCGCGCTGTGCCGGCTCCTGCTCCAGTCGCCGGACCTGCTCCTCCTCGACGAGCCGACGAACCACCTCGACGCGGAATCCGTCGCGTGGCTCGAGCGCTTCCTCGCCGAGTATCCGGGGACGGTCGTCGCGGTGACGCACGATCGCTACTTCCTCGACAACGTCGCGGGCTGGATCCTCGAGCTCGACCGCGGCCGCGGCATCCCGTGGCAGGGCAACTACTCCTCCTGGCTCGACCAGAAGCAGCAGCGGCTCGCGCAGGAGGAGAAGCAGGAGTCCGCGCGCCAGAGAACGCTCGCGCGCGAGCTCGAGTGGGTCCGGATGGCGCCGCGCGCGCGGCAGGCGAAGGGCAAGGCGCGTCTTCAGGCCTACGAGAAGCTCGCCGCCGAGGCCGCGATGGAGCGCGAGTCGAAGGGCGAGATCTACATCCCGCCCGGTCCGCGGCTCGGCAACGTCGTGATCGAGGCGACGAACCTCCGCAAGGGGTACGAGGACCGCCTGCTGATCGACGATCTCAGCTTCTCGCTGCCGCCCGGCGGCATCGTCGGGGTGATCGGTCCGAACGGAGCCGGCAAGACGACGCTCTTCCGGCTCCTCACCGGACAGGAGGAACCCGACGGTGGCACGCTCCGCGTCGGCGACTCCGTCGAGCTCGCGTACGTCGACCAGGCGCGCGACGCGCTCGATCCGAGCAAGAGCGTCTGGCACGAGATCACGGGCGGCGAGGACAAGATCCTCGTCGGCAAGCGCGAGATGAACTCGCGCGCGTACGTCGGTCAGTTCAACCTGAAGGGGAGCGACCAGCAGAAGAAGGTCGGTGATCTCTCCGGCGGCGAGCGGAACCGCGTGCACCTCGCGAAGCTCCTGCGCCGCGGGGGGAACGTGCTCCTCCTCGACGAGCCGACGAACGACCTCGACGTCGACACGCTGCGCGCGCTCGAGGAGGCGCTGCTCGAGTTCGCCGGCTGCGCGGTCGTCATCAGCCACGATCGCTGGTTCCTCGACCGGATCGCGACGCACATCCTCGCGTTCGAGGGCGACAGCCACGTGGAGTGGTTCGCCGGCAACTACCAGGACTACGAGGCCGACCGGCGACGCCGGCTCGGCGCCGAGGCCGAGCAGCCGCATCGCATCAAGTATCGACCGCTGACGCGCTGACCGGAGCGGCGAGGGGAGGGGATGGACGAGAAGGCCCTCAACGCGTGCCGGACGGCCTTCGCGGACGCGGGGCCCGCGGTGACGCTCGGCGCGCCGCTGCACGGAGGTTCCTGCGCACCGGAGCCGCTGGTGCGGATCCCGCTCGCGATGATGAACCGGCACGGTCTCATCGCGGGCGCGACGGGCACGGGGAAGACGAAGACGCTGCAGCTCCTCGCGGAGCAGCTCTCCGCCGCGGGAGTGCCGGTGTTCCTGGCCGACCTGAAGGGCGACCTTTCCGGTCTCGGCGCGGCCGGCGAGGCGGACGAGCGCGTCGCGAAGCGCGCCGGCGAGACAGGCTGGGCCTGGCGCCCCTCGCCGTTCCCGATCGAGCTCCTGAGCTTGACGGGCGCCCGCGGCGCGCAGCTCCGCGCGACGGTGTCGTCTTTCGGGCCGCTCCTCCTCGCGAAGGTCCTGCGGCTGAACGAGACGCAGGCGAGCGTCCTGGCACTCGTGTTCAAGCTCTGCGACGACCGCGACCTCGAGCTCCTCGACTTCGCGGACCTGCGCGCCGTGCTGCAGTTCCTGACGGGACCCGGCGCGGACGAGCTCGCGAGCTACGGCGGCATCTCGAAGCAGAGCGTCGGCGTCCTCTTCCGCAAGATGGTCGAGCTCGAGCAGCAGGGTGCTTCCGCGTTCTTCGGCGAGCCCGAGTTCGATCTCGGCGACCTGATGCAGGTCGAGCGAGACGGCCGCGGTCTCGTCAGCGTGCTCGAGCTCTCCGACGTGCAGGACAAGCCGGCGCTCTTCTCGACCTTCCTGATGTGGATGCTGGCGCGGCTCTACAACGAGCTCCCCGAGGTCGGCGACCTCGAGAAGCCGAAGCTCGTCTTCTTCTTCGACGAGGCGCACCTCCTCTTCGACGATGCGAGCAAGGCGTTTCTCGAGCAGGTCGAGCAGGTGGCGCGGCTGATCCGCTCGAAGGGCGTCGGTGTCTTCTTCGTCACGCAGACGCCGAAGGACGTGCCGGAGGGCGTCCTCGCGCAGCTCGGCCACCGCGTGCAGCACGCGCTCCGCGCGTTCACGCCGAACGACCAGAAGGCACTCCGCGCGACCGTGCGGACGTTCCCGAACAGCGACCTCTACGATCTCGAGGAGACCCTGACGACGCTCGGGATCGGCGAGGCGCTCGTGACCGTGCTGTCCGCGCGCGGCGTGCCGTCGCCGCCGTTCGCGACGCGTCTCGTGCCGCCGTCGTCGCGGATGGCGCCGTTGACGGAGGCCGAGGTGCAGCAGCGCCTCGCCTCGTCGCCGCAGGTGAAGCGCTATCGCGAGGCGATCGATCGCGAGAGCGCCGAGGAGAAGCTCGCTGCCGAGCTCGCACCCGCGGGCGACGGAGAAGCCGTCCGACGAGGATCCGCCTCGAGCCGAGGGGGGAGCGCACGCGCGGCCGACCCCGGAACGCTCGAGCGCGTCCTTCGCTCACCGGTCACGCGCAGCGTCGCCGTCGCCGTCGCGGGCACGATCACGCGCGGGATCCTGGGCGCGATCCTCGGTCCGACGCGGCGGCGGTCGCGCCGATGAACGCCGCTCTCGCGCGCTTCTTCACCTTCGTTCTCACCCGGCGCTGGTGGGTCCTCGCCGCGTACGCGATCCTGCTCGTCCCGAGCGCGTTCCTCGCCGCTCGCGTCGGCCAGGACAACTCGATCGACCGCCTGATCGTCGATACGGATCCCGATTACGTCGCGACGCGCGAGTTCGAGAAGGTCTTCGGCGCGGGCGAGTTCGCGCTCCTTCTGTTCGAGGCGGACGATCCGCTCGCCTCGGGCGTGATCGAGCGCGTCGACCGCGTCGAGCGGCGTCTCGCCGAGATCCCGAACCTGACGGCCAACTCCGCTCTGTCCGTGTACCGGCGCGCGCGCGCCGGCTTCGAGCCGACGGCGGAGGGCGCGGCCGCGTTCCGCGAGTTCGCGACCGGCACGGACCTCTTCCGCAAGCAGGGCCTCGTCGGCGACCGCTACTTCGCCGTCGGGATCGTGATCGAGGTCGAAGGCAGCGACGACCGGATCGCGAAGCTCGCCGAGATCGACGCGGCCCTGGCGGGAGTCGAGGCGGACCTCGGCCCCGTGCAGGAGATCCACCGCCTCGGCCAGCCATTCGTGAACGCGTATCTCGACGAGACGCAGCGCGACGCGTGGCACTACTTCGTCGTCTTCCTCGCGTTCGTGATCGTCCTGAACGTGACGCTCTACCGCTCGGGGACGGCGCTCGCGGCGTTCCTCGTGACGCTCGGTGTGTGCCTCGCGATGTCGATGGGCTACATCGGGCTCACCGGCGGCATGCTGACGATCGTCTCGCCGATGGTGCCGATGACGATCCTCGTCACGGCGACGGCGACGCTCGTCTACATCCACTCGCGCTTCGTCGACCGTCCGCCCGGCGTTCCCCTCGAGGAGCACCACGTGCACGCGCTCGTCAACAAGTTCGTGCCGTGCACGGCTTCGATCTTCGCGACGGCGGTCGGTTTCGCGGCTTTGATGGTCTCCGACATCCGGCCGATCTGGGACATGGGCGTCTGGGTCGCGGTCGGGCTCGTGCTCTGCTGGATCATCTGCTTCACGCTCTTCCCGGCACTGCAGTCGGTGCTGCGGACGCCGACGCAGGGCGAGCGCGAGATCGCCGGCCGCTCGTTCGAGCGCTTCGCCGCGTGGCTGCCTCTCTTCACGTACCGCTGGCGATGGGAGCTCGTGATCTCGTTTCTCGTGCTCTCCGTGCTCGGCGCGGGCGCTCTCTTCGGCGTGCCGGGTCTCGTCCAGCCGATGCGGATCCTGACGGACCCGGTCGAGTACATGAGCCCGAAGTCAGAGCTCTATCGCGACATCCGCCGGCTCCAGCCGATGATCCCGGGTCTCTCGGTGACGCAGGTGTGGGTGAAGGGCGACCTCGGCAGCATGTCGGAGCCCGAGGTGCTGAGCGGGCTGCACGCATACCAGCAGGCGATGGAGAACGATCCCGGCGTCGGCTCGGCGGTCGGAGCGACGACGATCCTGCGGATCATCCGCTACCTCTCGGGCGCGGGCGACGCGTGGCCGACGGACCCGGAAGCAGTCGAGGAAGCCGCGGCGGAGCTCGAGGGTTTCGTCGGCATGGAGCCGATGCTGCAGCGCTTCGTGCAGCCGCACGAGCTCGCGCAGTCGCAGCTCACGGTGATCACGCGGACTGCGGAGCACGAGGACTTCGTGCACCTCGAGGAAGCCGTGCAGCGCCACTGGAGGGAGACGGTCGCGAAGTACCCAGCGCTCGCCGGCTTGACGATCCAGATGGTCGGCTTGACGCCGCTTCACGCGAAGATGGCGCAGAACCTCGTGCCGACGCTCGTCGAGAGCTTCGCGCTCACGGTCGTCATCATCTTCTCCGCCTTCTTCCTCGTGTTCCGGAGCGGTACGGCGCGGCTGATGGCGATGATCCCGTCGCTCTTCGCAATTCTCGTGATGTTCCTCGTCATGCGGCTCTGCGGCATCACGCTCAACATCGCGACGATCCTGATCGCCACGACGGTCCTCGGGACGTCGGAGAACGACCAGATTCACTTTTTCTATCACTTCCAGGAGGGACGCCGTGAGGGCACGGTCGAGGGGGCGCTCCGGCACACGCTCCTCGTGGCGGGGCGCGCGATCCTCTTCGCCACCCTGATCAACGCGGGCGGCTTCCTGGCGTTCGGGATGGCCGAGCTGCCGCCGATCTGGCAGTTCGGCTTCCTCGCGGCGGTCGCGTTCGTGCTCTCGCTCGTCGCGGATTTCACCGCGTTGCCCGCGGCGCTGTGGATCCTGCTCCGCGAGCGTCCCGACCCGGAGGCCGCGAGTCAGTCGCTGGCGTCGGCGGCGACGTCGCAGGAGAGCGGACCGGCTGCGAGCAGGAGCTGATCGAGGAGACGCTGGTCGTCCGCGATCAGCTCCTCCTTCTTCTGGACGCAGAGCCGCAGGTGCGGGCACGCCGGATCGGGATCGCCGAGCGTGATGTAGCCCTCGGCGAGGCGGAGATGGTTCTCGAGGACGTCGGGCCGTTCGTCCGTGAGCGTCTCGAGGAGCTCGATCCCGTCCTCGGAGTTGCCGTGCTTGAGGAGCGTGGCGGGAGCGGTGACGTAGAGCGTTCCCAGCATCCGCGTCGCAGCGCCTTCCTCGAAGCCCGGGTCGAGGTCGCGGCTCTTTCGCGCGTCCTCCTCGACGTCGGAGATGATACCGGCCGCGCGGAGGCCCTTCGACTGGATGTACCGCCCCGTGACGGCCGCGCGCGCGAACGCGGCCGCGGCGGTGTCGTTCGGCGCGTCCTGCACCGCCTCGTAGGCGTACTGGCGGTCCTCCGGGGTGTCGCGGCCTTCCTCGATCAGCCTCTCGAGCGCCGCGCGGACGACGATCGCGTCACCCTTGTCGCCGGCGGCGGCGAGCTCGGGCGGCACGGCGCCGCGTTGCGCGCTGCACGCGGACGCGGCGAGGAGCGCCGCGACGAGCCGGACCTTCGATCCCCGTCGCACCGAGAGGCTACCTGGAGTAATCGGCGATCAGCTCGGCGAAGTCGGCGTCGCTCGCCGCGGAGAGCTCGACGATCCCGACCTCGCCGCAAGCGCTCTTCTCGCTGCCGTCGCAGAGCTTGGGCAGGTTCTTCTGGAAGTTCGCGCGCTCTTGCGCGGTCGCGCGCGGAAAGGCGACGACGACCATCGCCGGGAGCTCGCGGCTCTTCCATACGGCGTGGACTTCGGCGCCGCCCTGGATGTGCTCGAGGTCTTCCATCTGCGCGTCGTCGATGAGCGCGCAGGTCGCCTCGCCCTTCAGCACCTTCGTGATGGTCTGGAGAGGACGGCGCGTCGGGGTGAGCGTGAAGTCGGCGAGCTTGAACGAGCCCTTCGCAACGACGCCTTCGATGAAGCGCTCGTCTCCCTCGACGTGGTCGCTCGCGAGGGGCTTCCCGCGGCAGTCGGCGAGGCTCTTCGCGGTCTTGCTGACGATGAAGTACTGGCCCCCGCCGACGAGCTCGACCGAGACGTCGCCGACGACGTCGAGCTTGTGCTCTGCCTTCAGCGCGAGAAAGGCGCCGAGGGAGAGGATCGCGTAGTGCGGCTTCTTCGAGCGGATGAACTCGAAAGCGCCGTCCCGGCTCGTGAAGTAGCGGCCCTGCGCCGCGGGCCAGCCGTTCTCGGTCGCCGCGAGCGCGACGAACTTGTCGAGGTAGGGCTGCGCGAGTGCCGGGTTTCCGGCGCCGTGCTCCTTCAGCACGAGGATCGACACGGGCTCTTCTGCGGCGCCGCTCGTCGCGGCCGTCGCGAGCGCGACGAAAACCGCGGCGACGTGGCGCGCGAAGCGATTCTTGCGGCGATGCACTGCTGTGTCCTCCCCTCCGGCCGGCCCGAGCTCCTCCGAAGCAAAGGACCGCGCGCAACCTAGTAGGTGACCGCTTCCACTGTGTCCAACGCGGGTGCGAGGCCGTGTTCTTGCGCCCTCGCTGGACCTGAGCCTCCGCGCGGGCGCCGAGCGCGAGGCGAAGGTCGTTCTGAAGGCGAGCGGCGTCCACCTCGGCCTCGATCCGCTCCCGGCGACGCAGCCCATCCGTGTGCAGCTCGAGAGCAGCGAAGGCGAGTGCTGGGAAGCGACGTGCCTGGCGCCGGCGAAGGTGAACGACGAGCGGAGGTTCAAGGACCGGGCGGGGGAGTAGCGCCCGCTTCCTGCGGGATCTCCCACGCGTAACCGTCGAGGAAGGGGTAGTCGCGTACGTTCCGCTCGACCTCCGCGAGGAGCGCCGGCGTCCATTCACGCTTGCGGCGCGTGTACGTCGGACGAGGGAAGACGATGCTGCAGCAGTCGTCGAGGTAGGCGGGCTCCGCGTCGAGCTCGAGGAAGGCGAGGAGGCCTGCGAGCACGCCGCTTGGATCGCGGATCATGTCCTCGTGCCGGACGGTGACGACCTCCTCCGGCGCGCACGGGACTCCGAGGCGACCGGTCGTCGCGCAGTGGCGGAAGTAGAAGTCGACCGCGTCCGGAAGCGACAGGCGGTTGTCGATCGAGATCGCGGCGATGTTGTCCCACGGGTTCCGGACGACGTGGATCGCGCGCAGCGGCACGCGGACGAGGTCGCGTACGCGGTCGAGGAAGTCCGGGTGCGCGGTGATGCAGCGGGTGACCGCGCCGCCGCGCTTCTCGCCGATCACGCGCAGCGCAGCGAAGCGGCCTTGCCACTGACGCGGCACCTGGTACTCGTAGTTGCTCGTGTTGCCGCGCAGGTTGAACCACGAGGACCGCGCGAGGATGTGCCCGTAGAGCTCGTCGCGCGAGCACCCCGCGAGGATCAGATCGTGCGCGTTCAGCTCGTGGGAGATCACCGCGTCGCGATGCGCGTTCAGCATCGCTCCGACGAGGCTGTGGCCGCTCCGCGGATAGCCGACGAAGAGGCAGAAGCGCTCGACGCGCGCGAAGTCGTCGCGGTGGCGGCGCCGCGCCCAAGCGCTCGCGCCGGCCGCGTAGAGGCCGTAGACCGCGTCCTCGAGGCGCGTGAGGGCCGTCACGGCGTCGCAGAAGGCCCGGGATGCGGCGGCTTCGCCGCGGAGGCCGCCTTCTCGGCGGGCTCGTCCTCGAAGACGACGTCGAACGTGATGATCTCGTCCGCCGGCGAGACGTTCCGGATCGCGAAGCGCCCGCGGGTCCCGTCGTACGCGCCCGTGCCTGGCTTCGTCGTCGGTCCGGGCCCGTCGGCGCGTCCGGCCCACGGATCGCCCTCGTCGCCGCGGTTCCCGCCGCGCGTGTGTCCGAGATCGAGATGCGACGGGTACGAATCCGCGGTCAGGAGATCGACACGCTTGTGCTGTGCCTGGTCCTGCGAGCCGCGGAAGCTCGTCAAGCTCTCGTCGACGTGCCAGATGAGCAGTCCCTCGCCGGGGATGCGCCGATCCGCGCCGATGCGGCGCCGGTTCTCGATCAGGAAGTACTCCTTCGGATGCTCCGGTCCCTTCGCGAAGATCTTGACGACCTGGCCCGACTTCTCGACGGCGGGCAGCGCGATGCCGGGCTGCGTCCGCTCGACGACGATCGGATCGACCCAGCCGAGCTGCAGCTTCGACCACGCGCACGGATGCGGCGGCGAGTCGCCCATGCCGACCCACGTGCCCTGTCCCATCAGACCCCAGATCCCGATGCCCTCGTGCGGCTTGTTCGGCGCGTACAGCTCGGGAAGGCCGAGGACGTGTCCGAACTCGTGCGTCATGACGCCGAAGGGCGAGAGGCCCTGCATCGGGTCCTCGGCGACGACGACGCCGAGCGGGCCGCGCCACTCCGGCATCGGCGTCGCGAGGGCGCCGCTGACGGCGTTCGACCACGGCAGGCCGAAGCGCTCGCGCTTGATGTCGGACTCCGCTCCCGGCCCGGCGAAAAAGATGAAGACGACGTCGGGATCCGCCTGCTGGAGGAGGCTCCGCTCGCCGTCCGGCTCGGGTCGGGACGCCTGGACGAGGGCGTCCCGGATCATCGAGGCGGGCCGGCTGACGTACGCGGCTTTTCGTCGGGGCAGCCGATATACTTTCTCGCTGACGATGGGCTGGATGGCGAAGCGCCGCAGCGAGACCTCGTCCCAGTAGGAAACGAGACGATCGATGAGGCCGCTCTTGCTCGCGTTGGTGAAGTCGTCCTTCGGACGCGAAGAAGCCTGGTCGGGAAATTCGACGCGCAGGAAGAGCACGCGCGCGCGGGCGCCGAGGCCCGAAGCGGGCGGCTCGTTGCGTCCCGATTCGCCGGCTGCGAATCCTTTTGCCGGAGCAAGCGCCAGAGCG
>VGTG01000056.1 GCA_016874795.1 Deltaproteobacteria bacterium
CGACACGACGCGCGCTCGCTTCTCGCGAACTTCGCGTACGGGGAGCGCGAGCGCGGGCTGATCGTGGAGGCGTGCGGCGCGCCCGGCCGCGTGAAGGAGCTGAGCGTCTCCTACACCCCGTCCACGATCCATCGCGTCTGGGAGTTCTATGCCGAGCACGCACTCCTGCCGGTCCGGCCGCAGCGGCGGATGCACTCGGTGCTGGAGCCGCTCGACGACCTGATCACTGCGATCGAGACGGAGCGTCCCGACGTCCTCGTCGGCTACGGGTCGTTCCTCGATCTGCTGTTCCGCTACCTGCGGGAGACCGGCCGATCGATGCGGCCGCCGAAAGCTCTGCTGTACGTCTGCGATGCGATGAGCGAGGAGAGCCGGCGCCGGATCGAATCGGAGCACGGCGTGCCCGTCTTCTCGCGGTACAACGCGGTCGAGGCGTTCAAGGTCGGCTTCCTCTGCGAGCATCGCGAGGCGTTCCACGTGCACGAGGACCTGTGCCACGTGCGGGTCGTGCGGCCGGACGGGAGCGCGGCGGCGGAGGGGGAGGTCGGCGAGATCGTGATCTCGAACCTCGTGAATCGCGCGACCGTTCTCCTGAACTACCGCATCGGCGATCTCGGCTCGCTCCGCGAAGCGCCGTGCACCTGCGGGCGGAGCTTCCCGCTTCTCGGCGACCTCGACGGCCGCCGCGAGGACATCCTACTCTCGACCGACCGCCGTTACGTTCATCCGCGCGCGATCTGGGGCGCGCTGAAGCACGCGCGCGGGCTGCTCCGGTATCAGCTCGTGCAGCGCGCGCACGACGCGTTCGACCTGCGCGTCGTCACGACGGACGAAGCGGCGTACCGCTCGATCGTCGATGGGCCGCTTGCCGAGCTCGAGCGGATGCTCGGACCGGCGGCGCGGATCGACTCGCTGCGCGTGGACGCGATCGCGCTCGAGGGCGGGGGGAAGTTCCGCACGACCGTGCGGCGGACGGGAATCGCGTAGGCGACCGATCGTGTCACTCGAACTCGCGCTTGCTCGGCGAGCGTCCGCCCGGGCCGCTGTACGCGAGCCCGTAGCCCGGCTCCTCGTCGAACTCTGCGCGAGGCATCGACGCGAGAGCCGCGCGCCACGCGGCGATCAGCGCATCCTCCGCGGCGTAGTCGAACGGGTCCTGCAGCACCGTCTCTTCGAGGCCTCCCGGCGGAGGCGGGTTCGCGGCGAGCCAGCGCGCGGTGAGCGCGACGGCTTCCCGCGCCGGCACGACGTCTCGATAGCCGAGCTCCGTGCGGAGCTTCGCGACGTCGACCACGCGATGGCTCGGCCGCGGCTGCATCAGGAGAGGCCGCGCCGGCAGCGCGATCGTCCACGGCATCGAGACGATCTCGAGAACGTGGTCGAGCGCCGTCGCGGCGATCTCGACGACCTGTCGGATCGTCAGCACCTCCTCGTCGGCGCAGTTGTAGACCTGCCCGGCCGAGAGCGCGGCGTGGTCGACCGCGAGCAAGACGGCGTGCGCCAGGTTCTCGACGTAGCCGAAGCTCGCGAGCGTCAAGCCGTCGTCGGCGAGCACGATGTGGGGCCGGCCGTCGAGGATGCGGCGCACGATGCACCACTCGCGCGGCACGAGCTGATGCGGACCGTACACGTACGGATACCGGAGGTGCGTCGCGTCGGGATGCAGCGCGAACACCTGATCCTCCGTGCGCGCGATGCGGTAGCCCTTCTCGTCGTGCGACGGATCCGTGACCCGCGGCGCGTCCTCGCGCGTCGGCACCGGCAGGCCCGCGGGGAAGCCGACGTACGGGTTCATGTAGCCGTGGTACGCGGGAAAGCCTCCGATCGAGACGAATTTTCCGCAGCGCCCGACGAGCAGC
Organism: Deltaproteobacteria bacterium; assembly: GCA_016874795.1. GTDB lineage: Bacteria > Desulfobacterota > Binatia > UBA12015 > UBA12015 > VGTG01. The sequence goes on from VGTG01000056.1 coordinate 1,860, forward strand.
TCCGCGATGCGGCGGAGACGGCCGTACGTCGCGACGCAGACGTCGAAGTGGCCGAGGCCGTCGAGCGCCGAAGAGAGAGCTTCCGCGTCGTACGGGTCCGTGTGGACGTGCACGACGTCGTCGGGGATCTCGGGTCGCTCGTGGCGTCCGGTGTGCAGCATCGACACGCGGAAGCCGCGTGCGCGAAGCCCGTTCACGATGAAGGGCCCGGTCGGTCCCGTTCCGCCGATGACGAGAGCGCGCACGCGACCCGTCTAGCGCAGCGGCGCGGAGGTGATAAGGGGCGGACATGGAGCTCGGATTACGCGGAGCGGCGATGGCGGTGACCGGTGCCTCGGAAGGGATGGGGCGCGCCACGGCGGAATGGCTCGCGAAGGACGGAGCGCGCGTCGCGGTTCTCGCGCGCACGAAGGATGCGGTGGAGAAGGCGGCGGAAGCGCTCCGCGCGCTCGGCAGCCCGGATGCGATCGGCATCTCCGTCGACGTCGCCGACACCGCCTCCGTCGAAGCGGCGTTCGCCGAGATCGGACGGCGCTGGGGCGAGCTGAACGCGCTCGTCAACACCGTCGGCCCGGGCATCACGGGCACCATCGACGAGCTTTCGGACGAGCAGTGGCGCGCTTCACTCGAGGTCGGGACGCTCAGCGCGGTCCGCTGCGTGCGCGCGGCGCTGCCGCTCCTGCGGAAGGCGGAGTGGGCGCGGATCGTCAACGTGTCGGCGCACTCGACGAAGCGTCAAGCGCCGACGCTGATCGCCTACACGGCGGCGAAGAGCGCCGTCACGAGCCTCAGCAAGAACCTCGCGAAGACGCTCGCGCCGGAGAACATCCTCGTCAACACGGTGTCGCCGGGGACGTTCCTCACGGGCGGCGTACGGCGCTGGCTCGAAGGGATGGCCGAGGAGCGCGGCATCGATCCGACGAACCTGGCCGATCTGAACCGCATCATCGCCGAGGACTACGGCGAGCCGTGCGACCTCGGGCGCGCGGGCCTGCCCGAGGAGATCGGCGTCGTGATCGCGTTCCTCGCCTCGAAGGCGAACTCGTACATGACCGGAGCCGACGTCAACGTCGACGGCGGGTCGGACTTCGTATGAGCGCGCCGTCGCGTCCGGGGCTCGAGCCCGACGAGCTCGTCGACGCCGCGCGCGTGCAGACGGGCCTCGACGACTTCGGCGGCGACTCGTACCGCGAAGGGCTCGAGATCCTCACCCGGGGAATGGAGACCGAGTCGAGCCTCAGCACGATCGGCCGCCACGTCGCGCGCGGGCACGTTCTCCGGCTCCTCGCGAGCCGCCTGCAGATCGAGGACTGGTACCGGAAGCATCCCGAGATCGACGCGCAGAAGACGCCGGCGCCGATCGTCGTCCTCGGCTTGCCACGTACCGGGACGACGGCGCTCTCCGCGCTCCTCGCGTGCGATCCGGAGACGCGCTCCCTCCGCACGTGGGAGTCGAGCGCGCCGACGCCGCCTCCCGAGAAGTCGACGGAGGACACCGATCCGCGCATCGACCGCGCGCGAGCGAGCCAGGAGCAGATGCACGCCGCGTTCCCCGCGATGAAGATCATGTACGACGCGGAGCCGACGGGCCCGACCGAATGTCAGGACCTCCTCGGCATGGACTTCAAGACGGAGCACTTCTGCGGCATGTACCGCTCGCCGACGTACGCGGCGTGGGTGCGGGGCTGCGACATGACGAGCGCGTACCGCCTCCACCACCGCACGCTGAAGCTCCTGCAGTGGCGCTGTCCGCCGAACCGCTGGCACCTGAAGACGCCCGTGCACATGCTGTCGCTGGACGCGCTCGACCGCGAGTATCCCGACGCGCGCTTCATCATGACGCACCGGGATCCCGCCCGGGTTCTCGGCTCGGTGTGCAGCCTGATCCAGGTGACGCGGAGCATGGCGAGCGACGAGCGCGATCCGCTCGGGCTCGGGAAGGAGCAGGTCGACATCTGGTCGCTCGCGCTCGAGCGTGCGATGGCGTTCCGCGCGCGTATCGGCGAGGAGCGGTTCGCCGACATTCCGTTTCGCGAGCAGGTGAAGGACCCGATCGGATCGGTCGAGCGCGCCTACGCGAAGCTCGGGATTCCGTTCACGGAAGCGGCGCGCGCGGGCATGACGTCGTGGGCCGCGGAGCATCGCAAGGGACGCCACGGCGAGCACCAGTACCGGCTCGCGGACTTCGGTCTGGCGATCGAGCCGGTGCGCGAGCGCTTCCGCGCGTACGTCGAGCGCTTCGACGTTCCACTCGAGGAGGGAGAATGAGCAACGCGCCGGCGGGTTGGCCCGGTGGAGTACGCGCCGCGGGGCGCACGGCGCCGCCCGAGCATCCCGGCATCGAGAGCGGTGCCGCGTGGAAGGGCTTTCTCGAGACGCTCGCGCGCGCGGGCGAGCTCGTGATGGGCGGCGGCGCGCCGTCGACCGACATCGACCGCGCCGAGGGCTGGCGCCACCTCGTCGGGCTCCTGCGCATCGGCGCCGGCGAGATGCTGCTCGAGGTCGACCCCGAGCGTCCGCGCTTCCACTGGAACGACGCGACCGGCAAGTGGGGCCTCGACTGCTCCGACGCCCTCTATGCGCAAGCGCCGGTCCGGACGGGTGCTGTGTATCGCGTGCGCGGCAATCGCGGCTCGGTGCACTTCCTCGGCTTTCAGCTGATCGCACGGATGCGCGCCGTGTCGGACCTCGACGGCGACGCGCTCGAGCGCGCGCCGGACGGGAGCTTCGAGCTGATCCTCGGCGGCGAAGAGCCCGCGTCCGGGAACTGGATCCCGCTCCCCGAGGACGCGAGCACGCTGATCGTCCGCCAGTTCTTCTACGACTGGGACCGCGAGATTCCGGCGACCTTCGAGATCGAGCGGATCGACACGGGGCCGCGGAAGCCGCCGCTCACGCCGACGCCGGGCGCGATCGCGGCCCAGCTCGAAGCGCTCGGACGCTTCGCGCACGACAACACGGTCTGGTGGAAGGACGTCGCAAACGCGAAGCGCGATCCGCACGTGAACACGTTCCCCGACGACGCCGGCGGGCTCGGCGTCGTCGCCTCGGCCGCGCAGAAGTACCAGGCGTTCGGCATCGGCTGCTTCGCGCTCGCCGACGACGAAGCGCTCCTCGTCGAGGTGAAGCCGCCGCGCGCGAAGTACTGGAGCCTCCACCTCGGCAACTACTGGATGGAGTCGCTCGACTTCGCGAACTACCAGTCGAGCCTGAACGGGCATCAGGCGGTGCTCGACGCGGACGGCGTCTTCCGCGCGGTCGTCGCGAAGACGGATCCGGGCGTGCCGAACTGGCTCGACACCGCGGGCCGCGCCGAGGGCTCGATGATCTACCGCTGGAACCAGGCGGACGGCGCGCCGATCCCGCAGGCGCGCGTCGTGAAGCTCGCGGAGCTGCGCTCGGTGCTGCCGCGCGAGACGCCGACGGTGACTCCGGAGGAGCGTGCCGCGGCGCTCGAGCGCCGCCGCGAGCACGTCCGCCGCCGCTTCGCACGGCCGATGGCCTGACCGTCAGCGGGGCGGACGAACCATCGGCGTGACCGGCGGCGCGCCCTCGATGCGGATCTCGCGGACGACCTCGAATCCGTGCCGCTGGTAGAAGTGGACGTTCCGCGGGTTCGAGGACTCGAGGTACGCGTACGCTCCTTCGGCGTCGATCTGCGCGAGGCGGTAGCGCATCAAGTCGCCGCCGGCGCCCTTTCCCTGATGAGCGGCGTCGACGCCGATGAAGGCGAGATGCCAGTGCCGTTCGTCCGGATGCGAGGCGCCCATCTCCTCGAGCATCGCCTCGACCTGCGCGCGCTTCGGCGCCGGCAGCGTGTCCTCCATCAGCTCCCCGAGCGATTCCTCTTCGGGCGAGACGCCGGGCGGGAGCCACAGCGCACCACCGACGAATCCCTCGCAGACGTCGGCGCCGTCGTTCTGGAACGCACCTCCACCGAAGCCGTGCACGAGTCGCTCGAGATTTGCGATGTAGGCGTGCGCCTCGGGCCACATCCAGCGCATGATCGGATCCGCGACGAACGCAGCGACCTGCACGGAGACCGCGCGCGGGATCTCGCCCGGACGGACCGATCGACAAGGCATGGCCTGCATGGCTCTCTCCGCCTTCTCGCGTTTTCCAGATCGCAGCGGGTGAGTCGAGATCGTCGAGCGGTTGACCTCGAGCCCGGGCGCACCGTACGGGGCGTGCATGCCGAAAGCATCGTCGACCGCCTTCGCCGGCTTCTCGCCGAAAACCGTCGCGTTCCTTCGCGGGCTCGAAGCGAACAACAACCGCGACTGGTTCCAGAGGAACAAGGCCCGCTACGAGTCCGACGTCCGCGAGCCGGCGCTCGACTTCATCGCCGCGATGGGCACCGCGCTGAAGCGCTGCGCGCCGCATCTCGAGGCCGTCCCGAAGGCGGTCGGCGGCTCGCTGATGCGCGTCCACCGCGACACGCGTTTCGCGAAGGACAAGCGTCCCTACAAGACGAACGTGGGCATCCACTTCCGGCACGAGGTGGGCAAGGACGTGCACGCTCCGGGTCTCTACTTCCACATCGACCCGGAGCGGGTCTTCCTCGGTGCGGGGCTCTGGCACCCCGAGGCGGAGGTTCTCGCCAAGATCCGGGGCTCGATCGTCGACGACGGAGCAGCGTGGAAGCGCGCTCGCGACGACAAGCGGTTTCGCGGCGTCTGGGAGATCGACGGCGAATCGCTGTCACGCCCGCCGCGCGGCTTCGACAAGGATCACCCGTACGTCGAGGACCTGAAGCGGAAGGACTTCATCGCGGTGATGGACCTGCGGTTCAAGGACATCCAGGGGAAGGACGTGGTCGCGCGCGTGACGGAAGCGTGCGCCGCCGCGACGCCGTGGATGCGCTTCCTCTGCCGCGCTTGCGAGCTCCCGTACTGATCGCAAGCGCGGGGGCGCCGCCCCCTCGCCGAAGGCGTGGCAAAGCCACGCCTTCTCTACTCGGCCGCGCGCGCTCCGCTCGGCCGCGCGCTCCGCGCGCGGAGCTCGTTGCGTCGAGTGGCCTGCTTGCGCTGCCATGCGCGGGCTGCTTCCCGAGCGGGGGATGGCTGCACCGGAGATCGCGCCGGAAACGCCTCGCGCTCGGAATCCGTGGTGGATCCCGCCGTTCTTCGGGCGCGTGCCCGACGTGCCGCGCGACCAGCTGAGCCTTCTCGGCTTCGTCTCGCTCGCGCTCCTCTTCGAGAACTACGACTTCTCGCTGCTCACCGCGGCGCTGCCGTTCATCGCGGAGAGCCTGGCGCTCGACGAGGCGAGCCTCGGGAGCTTCACCGGATTGATCCGTCTCGGCGCGCTGCCGGCGTTCTTCGTCGTGCCGCTCGCCGACCGTCTCGGGCGTCGGCGCGTCTTCCTCATTTCCGTGATCGGCCTCGGTCTCGGCACCGCGGCGACCGGGCTTTGCCAGACGGCGACGCAGTTCCTCCTCGTGCAGCTCGTCACGCGGACGTTCATGCTGACCTCGGCGACGCTCGCGTTCGTCATCGTCGCGGAGGAGCTTCCCGCGGCGCATCGCGGCTGGGGCCTCGGGATGCTCGGCGCGCTCGCTTCGCTGGGGCACGGGCTTTCCGCGATGCTCTTCGCGGCGATCGAGGTGCTGCCGTGGGGCTGGCGCGCGCTCTACATGTTCGGTCTCGTGCCCGTGCTCTTCATCGGGCGCTTCCGGAGCGGCGTGCGCGAGACGACGCGCTTCGCTTCGCTCGATCCGAGTGCCGTCGCCTCCGACTGGCTCGCTCCGTTCAAGGCGCTCGTGAGGCGCTTTCCGGCGCGCACCGCGGGCGTCGCGGTGCTCTCTTTCGCGTCCTCCGCGGGGCAGAGCAGCGTGTACCAGTTCACCGCGCAGTTCCTGCTCGTCCACCGCGGCTGGGAGCCGGGTCAGTACTCGCTCCTCGTTCTGACCGCCGGCGTGCTCGGCGTCTTCGGCAACATCGCCGCGGGGAAGCTCGGCGACCGGCTCGGCCGGCGCGTCGTCGGGTTCGCGTTCCTCGCGATCTTTCCGGCGCTCGCGTGGTGGTTCGTGACGGCGCCGAGCGGGTGGATCATCCTCGCCTGGGGCGGGCTCGTGTTCCTCCTGACGGCGAGCTCCGTGATCTCTCGTGCGTTTGCGACGGAGCTCTTCCCGACCTCCTATCGCAGCACGGCCGCAGGCTCGGTGGCGGTGATGGAGACGATCGGCGCCGCCGCGGGGCTCGCGCTGGTCAGCGGTGTGATGAGCTTCGGATACTCGCTCGGTCCCGCGCTCGGGATCGTGAGCCTCCTGGCGCTCCTCGGCGCGCTCGCGGTGTTCACGTTCCCGGAGACCCGCAGCCGCGAGCTCGAGTCCATCAGCGGCTGAGGACCTGCGGAGCTTCCACCGCCATCGCGGTCGCCTCGCCGCCGCCGATGCAGAGGCTCGCGACGCCGCGCCGGAGTCCGTACTTCCGGAGCGCGCCGAGGAGCGTCACGAGGAGGCGCGCGCCGGACGCGCCGATGGGGTGACCGAGCGCGCAGGCGCCTCCGTGGACGTTCACGCGATCGTGTGGGAGGCCGTGCTCCTGCATCGCGGCCATCGTGACGACGGCGAAGGCCTCGTTGATCTCCCAGAGGTCGACGTCTCGTGCGCTCCAGCCGGTTCGCTCGAGGAGCTTCGTGATCGCACCGACGGGTGCCGTCGTGAACCAGCCCGGCTCCTGCGCGTGCGTCGCGTGGCCGACGACGACCGCGAGCGGTGCGAGCGCGCGCGCTTCGGCCGTACTGCGGCGCATCATCACGAGCGCCGCCGCGCCGTCGGAGATCGAGCTCGCGTTCGCGGCGGTGACCGTTCCGCCCTCGCGAAACGTCGGCTTCAAGGACGGGATCTTCTCGACGTTCGCTTTGAAGGGCGCCTCGTCGGCGGAGACGACCTGCTCCTTCTTGCCGGCCGCGAGGGTGAGCGGCGTCGTCTCCCAGGCGAACCAGCCTTCGCGGTTCGCCTTCTGCGCTCGCTCGAGCGAGGTGACGGCGAACGCGTCCTGCGCCTCGCGCGAGAAGCCGTATCGCTCGGCACAGTCCTCGGCGAACGTGCCCATCAGGCGCCCCTTGTCGTACGCGTCCTCGAGCCCGTCGAGGAACATGTGGTCGACGAGCTTTCCGTGTCCCAGCCGAAAGCCGGCACGCGCCTTCGCGACGAGGTAGGGCGCGTTCGACATCGATTCCATGCCGCCCGCGACGATCGCTTCCGCGCTTCCCGCGACGAGGAGATCGTGCGCGAGCATCGCCGCCTTCATGCCGGAGCCGCACATCTTGTTGACGGTCGTGCAGCCAGTCGCGAGCGGCAGCCCGGCGCCGAGGGCCGCTTGACGTGCGGGTGCCTGTCCCTGTCCCGCCGGCAGGACGCAGCCCATCAGGACCTCGTCGACGCTCTCGGCCTTCACTCCCGCGCGGTCCACGGCGGCGCGGATCGCCGCCGCGCCGAGCTCGGGCGCGGCGAGGCTCGCGAGCTCGCCCTGCAGGGCACCCATCGGCGTGCGTGCGGCGGAGACGATGACGATCGGATCGGCGCTCATGCCGATCCGATAGCACGCCGCTGCGGCGGCGGGGCGAGCCGTCTACAGCAGGTCCGAAGCGAGGTCGGCGAGCCGCGAGCGCTCGCCCTTCACGAGCGTGATGTGCGCGTAGATCGGCTGTCCCATCATGCGGCTGATCAGGTAGCTCAGCCCGTTCGACGAGTCGTCCAGGTACGGCTGGTCGATCTGGTAGATGTCGCCGGTGAAGACGATCTTCGTTCCCTCGCCGGCGCGCGTGATGATCGTCTTCACCTCGTGCGGCGTCAGGTTCTGCGCTTCGTCGACGATGAAGAAGACGTGCTGCAGGCTTCGGCCGCGGATGTACGAAAGCGGCGTGATCAGCAGCTTCTGGCCCTCGATCATCGACTGGATCCGCTGCGCGTTCGGGTCCGACTCCTTGAACAGGTGGCGGATCACCGTCAAGTTGTCGAAAAGCGGCTGCATGTAGGGATCGAGCTTCGCCGCGACGTCTCCCGGCAGGTAGCCGAGGTCGCGGTTGGAAAGAGCGACGACCGGCCGTGCGAGCAGGATCTGCCGGTACTTCGCGCGAAGCTGCAGCGCCGCGGCGAGCGCGAGGAGCGTCTTTCCCGTTCCCGCCTTGCCCGCGAGCGTCACGAGCTTGATCTCGTCGTTCGTGAGCACCTCGAGAGCGAACGACTGCTCCGCGTTCCGCGGAACCACGCCGTACGCGGGGTTCTTCTCGACCCGCGCGAGCACGTTCTCGGGCGAGCGATAGGTCGCGAGGACCGACTTCGAGCCGTTTCGCAGGACGAAGCTCTCGTTGGGGATCGGATCGACGACGGCGGGCACCTCCGAAGTCGGCACGCGTCCGCCGTTCGCATAGAAGGCGCTGATCGTGTCGGACGGAATGCCTTCGAGGACGCGCGAGCCCGTATAGAGGTTGTCGATCCGCTCGACCTTGTCGCTCGTGTAGTCCTGCGCGACCATGCCGAAGGATTTCGCCTTCAATCGCAAGTTCGTGTCCTTCGACACGAGGATGACCGTGCGCTTCGGCTCCTGACGCTGCAGGTCGATCGCCGCGGCGAGGATACGATGATCGGGCGTGTCGCTCAGGAAAGCGGCACGAAGCTCGTCGAGGGGCCGCGCGCCGACGACGACCCGGACGCGTCCGAGGCCTTCACCGATCGGCGCTCCCTCCTCCGAGAGGACGTCCCCCGTGATCCCGTCGAGACGGCGCAGGAACTCGCGCGCCTGTGCGTTGATGTCCCGGCTGCCCCGCTTGAAGCGGTCGAGCTCCTCGAGGACGGTGATCGGGACCGCGACGTCGTGCTCTTCGAAGCTCTGGATGCAGCGCGCGTCGTGGAGGATGACGTTCGTGTCGAGGACGAACAGCTTGGCGGCGTGCCCTCCGTCTCCACGACCCCGGGACGACCTCGACGGGCGACCACCGCGTCCACCACCCACCTCCTCCTGTGTACGCGGACGCGAGGCACGGATCAATCACCAACGGTGAAGTTTGTTCCTGCACGCACGAGAATGGCCGTGCTGTCACGGCGTCGTAACCGACGATCCGCGCGAGCTCGCTCGCACGGCGCTCCTCGAAGCGGCTGTAGCGGCTCATCGCGCGAAGGCGGTGAAGCTGGTAGCCCGAAGGCGGCGCGTAGAGCTTCGCGACGTCGTCCGGGTCCGGCATCGGATCGACGCGGATCAGGCCGCAACCGCGACAGGTGACGAGCGCGAACCCCTTCTTCGTGAAGAGCGGCTCGTGCTCGGTGCCGTCGCACAGGTTGCAGCGGCTCACTCGGCGATCAGCACCTTCATCGTCTTCGCGAGATCCTCGCCGTCGACGTGCCCGTAGCGGACCAGGAGGTCGTCCTTGCCGTCGCCGTTGACGTCGGCGGCGCTGACGAGCTCGCGGCCGTTTCCGGGAATGCGGACCTTCGTCACCTCGGCGTCCACCGTGAAGAGGTCTGCGCTGCCGTTGCCGGGGAAGACCCGGATCTCGTTCTCGCCGCCGAGGATCAGGTCCTTCCGGTGATCGCCGTTCACGTCCGCGAGGAACGCGGGCGGCAGCGTCGGCTTGCCGCTCTGCAGATCGAAGGCGACCTCGACCTCCTCGTGCCGGCTCGGGCGCTCCGGGTATCCGCCTTCCGCGTTCAGGCGGTACAGCGAGACGTCGAGGTCGATCGTCCCCGTGACGAGCCAGCCGAGGATCGCGCCGACGCCGAACTCGACCGACCACGTGGAGAAGTCGACGCCGCCGTCGTCGTCCATGTCCTCGACGACAGGATCGTCGACGACCACCGTCGACTCGACCCGGACCGGCGGATGCTTCCCGAACTCGAGCTGCGAGCCCTTCCGCGAGCCGCGATGGAGCTCGAGCGAATGTTGCTTGTCGAAAAGGCCGGTGCTCTTCACGCGGTGCGCGAGGACGTCGACGACGCCGTCGCCGTCGAAGTCGCGCACGCGGAGCGCGCGCTTCCACGTCTGGTTCGTGTGGTCGATGTCGACGTCGCCGACGTCGTCGCCGAGGAAGCGCTCCGTCAGGCCGAGGCCGAGAGGGATCTTTTCCGCCTCGGCGAAGGCGCCCTTGCCCTCGCCGTGGAACAGCACGAGGTTGTCGCCCTGCACGGCCATCGCGTCGACGATGCCGTCGCCGTCGGCGTCGGCGAGGTAGAGCGGAACCGCGCGGTACGTGATCCGGCGGTTGTACTCCTGGTGGTGCGCGATCGGCTGCACGCGAAGACGCGCCGTCTCGGTGAAGGATCCGTCCTGGTCCTGCAGGAGGACCCGGTAGCCGGGGAAGTCGGGCAGGACGAGGTCCGCGTCGCCGTCGCCGTCCGCGTCGCGCAGGAAGCGGATCGGGATCAGCTCGTTCGGCGGCCGCACCTGGAACATCGAGCCGCCCTTCGCGACGGTGCGGAACTCGTCCGTCGCCGGATCCCAGCGCCACACCGCTTCGGGCGTCAGCAGGTAGAGCGACGAGCCGTCGGTGTCGAGGGCGACGACCTCGGCAGGCAGCTTCTTGACCGTCGCCGCCTTCGCGGGAAGGGAGCCGTCCTTCGCGAGCGGGAAGGCCGACATCATGGCCTCGCCGTCGTCCTTCACGCCCGCGACGATCAGGCTTCGCGTGCCCTCGGGGGTCGTGGGCACGACGAACGCGTCCTGGCGAACGGGATGCTGGAGCTGCAGCTCGTACGTTTCGAACGTCGTCGGCGCCGGCGTCTCGGCGGCGTGCACGATCGAAGCGACGGCGACCGAGGCGGCGACCGAGGCGGCGACCGAGGCGGCGACCGAGGCGGCGACCGAGGCGGCGACCGAGGCGGCGACCGAGGCGGCGAATGAGGCGGCGAAGCAAGCGGCGAGGCAGGTTCGCGAAGCGGGCGGGGGCACGCGCATGGAACCCGACGCTATCAGATTCCTCGCGAATGCGCGGCTCGGGCAGCGCGCGTTTCGTGTGATATCCTCCTCCCGCGATCGTGAGCTCGCCGCAGAGCGATTGGATGGAGCTCGAGAAGCGGGCCGGCCTCGACGGGCTCGCCTCGGCGACGAGCCGGGCGCTCGAGGCGTCGGCCGACCCCGCCGGTGCGGCGGCTCTCGCGCACGCGATCCTCGCGGCGCTGGACGAGACGTCCCCCGACGAGCTGCGTGCGACCTTGCGAAACCATCGCGAAGGCGTCCTGCGCGTCCTCGCGGCGCTCGGTGGCGCAGCACCGTTTCTCGCCGCAATGCTCACGCGTCATCCGGAGTGGCTCCCTCGGCTCGCCGCGGAGAGGTTCGCGGAGCCGCGCTCGCCGCAGGCACTGCGCGAGGCGCTCGACCGCGCGCTCGACGGGTCGCGCCTCGAGGACGCTCCGGCGCGCCTGCGCCGCGTCAAGTACTACGAGCTCGCGCGGATCACGGTGCGCGAGCTCGGGATCGACCTCGTCCCGGAGTCGCGCGAGCGGGAGGTCCTGGCGGAGCTCTCGCACCTCGCCGACGCGCTCCTTGCGAAGGCCGTCGACATCGCGCGCGCGCGCCTCGAGGTGAAGCGCGGACCGGCCGAATGGATCGTGCCGGGAGCGAGCAGTCCCGTACGTCCCGGCTTCTGCGTCCTCGGGCTCGGCAAGCTCGGCAGCCAGGAGCTCAACTACTCGTCCGACGTCGACCTGATCTACGCGTGGGAGTCGCTACCCGGCGAGCCGGAGGACGGACCCGGCGGCGCGAGCCCGATCGAGTACTTCAGCGAGCTCGCGGTCGAGCTCGGACGGATCGTGACGCCCGTCACCGCGGACGGCTTCCTCTACCGCATCGACCTCGACCTGCGTCCCGAGGGCAGCCAGAGCCCGATCGTCGTCTCGACCTCGGCGCTCGTCGAGTACTACGACACGCGCGCCGCGACGTGGGAGAAGGCGGCGTTCATGAAGGCGCGCCCCGTCGCAGGCGATCTCGAGGCCGGCTGGCGCGTCGTCCGCGCGATCGCGCCGATGATCTACCGGCGCTCGATGGACTTCGCGAGCGTCGCCGCGATCCGCGACCTGAAGGAGCGGATCGAGCGCGAGAAGGGCCGCGCCGACGGGCTCTTCAACGTGAAGATCGGCGCGGGAGGAATCCGCGACGTCGAGTTCGTCGCGCAGGCGATGCAGCTCTTGCACGGCGGCCGCATCCCGCAGGTCCGCGGACGCTCGACGGCGGGCGCTCTCGAAGCGCTGCGCGACGTCGGCCTCCTCTCGGAGGGCCGCGCTTCGGAGCTCCTCTCCGCGTACGTCTTCCTGCGGCGCGTCGAGAACCGCATCCAGATGGTCGACGAGCGGCAGGTCTACGAGCTGCCGCGGGACGACGCGGCGCGCCTGCGGCTCGCGCGGTCGATGCTCTCTCCGGAGGAGCTCGAGAGCGAAGACGATCCGCTGGCGCGCGTCGAGAGCCGCCTCGCCGAGCACCGTGCGCGGGTGCGGCGCGTCTTCACGGAGACTCTCCCGGACGCGCCGCAGCAACGCATCGCCGACCTGTTCGCGCGCTTCACCGCAGGCCCGGGGCGCTCGCTCCACGCGGCGCACCTGATCGAGCGCCTCGCCGAGGACTTCGCCCGCGCGATCGAGGCGGGACCGGACTCCGAGCGCGCGATGAGCAACCTCGCGCGCTTCGTCGAGGGTCTCGGCAGCCGGGCGTTCTATCACGAGCTGCTGCTCGACCGCCCGGAGCTGATTCCGCGCCTCGCGGCGCTCTTCGCGTCCTCCGACTACCTGTCCGGGATCCTGGCGAGCCATCCGCGCTTGATCGAGCCGATCTTCGACGATCCCGAGGTTCTGCTCCTCGACCGTCCCGCGCTGGAGCGTGCCTTCGCGACGATTCACACGAAGCTCGCGAGCGAGGGACGAACGGAGCCAGAGCTCGGCCTCGCGGCGCTCCGTCTCTTCCACAGGCGCGAGGTGGTGAACGTCGGGCTCCTCGACCTCGACGAGCGCGTGAGCGCGGCGGAGTCGAGTGCTTCGCTGAGCGACGTCGCCGAGGTCGCGCTGGCGCGCGCTCTCGATTTCGCGGCGAGGGTGCTGCAGCGCACGTCGCCGTCGGTCGGCGAGTTTCTCGTCGTCGGGATGGGGAAGCTCGCGACGCGCGAGATCACCTACGGAAGCGACCTCGACCTGATCTTCCTCTACGCGGTTCCGGACGGCGACGACGCCGAAGCGATGGCCGCGCAGGAGTACTACGTCCGTCTCGCGCAGAAGCTGATCTGGGCGCTGCAGACGCGGACGCCGGAAGGACTCTGCTACGAGATCGACACGCGCCTGCGGCCGTCCGGGAACCAGGGCGTGCTCGTGACGTCCTTCCGGTCCTTCGCACGCTACCACGAGCAGCACGCGGCGCTCTGGGAGAGGCAGGCGCTGCTGCGCGCGCGGCCCGTCGCGGGAGCGGAGGCGCTCGGGCGGGCGTTCGAGGAGAATCGGCTCGAGATCCTGCTCCGCCCGCTGCCGGACGACGCGAGCGGCGAGACGCACCGCATCCGGCAGCGCATGGAGAACGAGGTCGCGCGCGAAGACCGCCATCGTCGCGACTTCAAGACCGGACGCGGGGGGCTGACGGACATCGAGATGGCGGTCCAGCTCTTCCAGCTCCGGCACGGGCGCGAGCACGCGGCGCTTCTCGCGACGGATCGCACGGACGTGCAGCTCGAGCGGCTCGAATCGCTCGGTCTCCTCGAGCACGCGGACGTGAGCGCGTTTCGCGAGGGGTGGGCGTTCCTGACGCGTCTCTCGAGCCGGCTGCGCATCCTCGACAACCGCTCGATCTCCGACCTCGACGAGGAGCGCGGCGACCTCGACGGCCTCGCGCGCCGTCTCGGTTACGAGTCGCAGCAGCGCGAGGGCGCGCGCCGGATCCTCCTCGCGGACTACCGGCGCGTCACGGACGAGGTGCGCGCCGCGTACCTGCGCGTCCTCGGCGTCCCCGCGAGAACGTAGATTCAACCAATCAGGAACTTCGTCAGGGCGCCGCCAACGATCAGGTAGAGCGGGTTCACGTGGCGTGCGAGGAGCACGGCCGTCGAGATCACGGCGATGGTCACCGTGAGCGTTCCCTCGAGAGCGAGCCGCGCGAGGAGCCACACCCCCGCCGCCATCAGCCCGATCGCGACCGGCGCGAACGCCTGCTGGATCGCGTCGAGCCACGGAGACGGCTCGAAGTGGTGCCAGAGCCGGTTTGCTCCGAAGGCGAGGACGCTCGACGGCACGAAGAACCCGATCAGCACCGCGAGAGCGCCGGGCCAGCCCGCGACGTGCTGCCCGATCACGGCGACCATCGTCATGTTCGGTCCGGGAGCGATCTGACCGAGGCTGTAGATCTCCTTGAACTGGTCGCCCGTGAGCCAGTGCGTCCGGTCGACGACGACGTTGTGCATCTCCGGTAGCACCGCGGATCCGCCGCCGACGGCGAGAATCGAGACGATGCTGAAGGAGGCGAGGAGGGAGAGGACCTTGTGCAGCTCGTCGCTCACGATGCGACTCCGGGAGTGGCGCCGCCTTCGCGACGCGGGCGATAGAGCCAGATCGCGATCCCGCCGACGACCGGGATCACCCACGGCAGCGAGACCTTGAAGCCGGCGACCGTGATCGCCGTCACCAGCACGAGGACGAGGTCGAGCGGCTTCTGGAACTGCTTCTTCCCGAGCTGCAGCGTCGTCGCGAGCAGCAGACCGACGGCCGCCGCGGCCGCGCCGGCGAGAAGGTTGTTCATCCACGTCGTGTGGGCGTACGCCTGGTACACGGCCCCGATCGCGAGGACGAAGATCACGCCCGGAATCGTCATCGCGAGACCGCCGATGACGGCGCCGCGGCTGCCGCGCAGCTCGTCTCCGGCGAGCACGGCCATGTTGACCGCGTTCAGCCCGGGGAGCGTCTGGCTCAGCTCGAGGAGTCGCAGGAACTCCTCGTCGTTGAACCAGTGCTCGCGCGCGACGAGCGCCTGGCGCAGGTAGGCGACGACACCGCCGCCGAAGCTCGTCGCTCCGAGCACGGCGAACACGCGCGCGATCTGGAAGAGCGAAGGACGCGGCCGGGCGGAAGCGGTCGGAGCGACGGGCGCGCTACTCACGGTTGTGGACCTCTTTCCCCTTCCGGCGGTACACGAGGTTCGTCTTCGTCGTGCCGAGGAAGATCCAGCGCGAGATGTAGTGCTGGAGCGTGCGGAAGAACTCCTCGGCGCCCGCGAGGTGCGACTCGACCTTGTCGTCGAGATTGTCGAACTTGAGCTGGAACCCGAGCTCGGAGACGATCGGCGCGTAGCTCCCGGCGTCGCGCCAGAGCGCCAGGCTCACCTTGCCGGAGTATCCCTTGCCGAAGTCGAGGATGCCGAACTCGGTCAGAGTCTCGGTCACCGAGACGCGGTTCACCATCGCGATGTGCGCCTGCGCTCCGCACTTCTCGAGGAGCGGTGCGAGCGCCGGGAAAAAATCCATCATCATGTCGATGTCGCCCGACTTCTCCATCGGCGGCATCGCCATCACGCAGTTCCGGGTGTAGATGTAGCGTGAGCCGCCCACCCGGTCCGGGAGCGGAAGGATCTCGCGCTTGAACTTGATGATCGTCGGCGTCGAGACCGCAGGTCGCAGGTCGACCTTCTCGACCTCCGCCGCTTCCGCGTGGCGGTACTTGAACGTCAGCTCGTCGTGGCTCTGCGTCCAGCCGTCGCGGAAGTGCGTGCGGCGACGCAGGATGAAGTGGTTCTCGTAGAGGTCGAAGGTGGGCGTGTCGTAGAACATGATGTCGCGCTGCTTGATCACCGGGTCGCCGGGCGTCGGGATGAAGCCGACCTTCGTCTGATCGACGGCGTGGCGCATGTGCGACCAGAGCTCGTGCGCGTCGACGATCTTGCGCAGCTCCTCGGGCTTCAGGAGGAGCTTGAACTCGGCGTACTTGATCGTGTCGTGCGCCTCGTCGAGGTCGGTGCGCTTTTCGGAATGATGGTGCTTCTCTTCGTGCTTCGAAGACATGGCGGCTCCACTCCAAACGGGGCGAGTCCTTCGGGCCGACCGCGGCCCGCACGCCCCCGCCCGGTGGTAGCAGATCGCTCGCCGATGCGAAGGCGAATCAGTTCGGAAGCGCGCCGCCCTCGATCCAGGCGCGGATCTTGGCGACCACCGCCGGGTCGAGGAGCGTGGGCGAGTTCCTCGGCATGTGCGCCAGGACCCGACCGGCGTCGTCGCGAGGCTCGCACTTCGAGAGAAGCTGGTAGAGCCAGCTCCCCTCCGGATCGCCCGGCTGGACGCGCGGCAGATCGGTCGCCGCGGTCACGACGGGCTGGTTCACGAGCGCCGCGTGCACGTCTCCCGTCAGATCGAGGTTGCCGGCCGGCGCCTGCGCGTCGTGGCACGCCTGGAAGGTGCAGCCGCCGTCGAAGACGGTCTCGCGGATGCTCGTCAGCGTCACCGGCGGCTCGGAAAGACCCGTGCTCGAGGCATCGACGCACGTGAGCGCCGGCGGGATCTCGCCCGCGTCGCTCTCCGGGACGTACAGCGCCGCCTCGATCTCCTCCTGCGACGGCATCGTCTGTGCGGCGTTCT
Organism: Deltaproteobacteria bacterium; assembly: GCA_016874795.1. Taxonomy (GTDB): domain Bacteria; phylum Desulfobacterota; class Binatia; order UBA12015; family UBA12015; genus VGTG01. The sequence goes on from VGTG01000056.1 coordinate 18,390, forward strand.
TCGGCAGCCCGATGCCGGTGCACGGGCCGGTATTCTTGACGATGCCCTCCTCGACACCGACGACCTGGTTCCCGTCGACCATCGAGGCGTCCATGAGCACGGCGGAGTCGGCGAAGCCGAGCATCACGCACATTTCCTGGTCGCCGATGCCCCAGCCGACGCTCTCGTCGCGCGGATTGCCGTAGCCGCAGGTGAACCGGAGACCGCGCGCGCCCGTCAGGTCGAGCGGCGGATCGAGCGCCTTTCCGTTCGCCTCGGCGTTGAAGGTGTCGAGGCCGTGGATCACCTCGCCGTCGCGCGGGCCGCCGATGACGGACACGCGGAAGTGGTTCCCGAGGTAGTGGTAATGCGGCAGCACCCAGTAGAGCTTCAGGTCGAACGGCTTCTTCGCCGCCTGCTCGTAGACGGAAGCGAGATCACAGTCGCTGGTGAAGTGCGCCTCGCTCCGCGGCGGGATGTCCAGGTCGAGGTAGCTCAGGCGGAACGGCGCGAGGACGACCTTGACGTCCTTCGGATGGACGAGCCCGAGCGACATGCGAAGCGCGGTCGTGTGCGTCCGCGCCGTCGGGTTCAGGAGGTGGATCCCCGCGACGACCTTGTGGCGCGGCGGGATCTTGATCACCGCGCCGGTCGCGAGCTTCTGCTCCTCGATCTGCGACTGCGTCGACTGCGCGAAGATCACCGTGCCCGCGACCGCGGAGGCGACCTCGTCGAAGTCGCGCTCGCTGCAGCGGAAGAACCCGTCCGGTCCCGGGTAGCGGTCCTCGGGAACGACGAACCAGTTCGAGTGATGGTACGCGCCGCCGTTGCTGAGCGTGACCGTGCTCACGTAGAGCGACTTCTCGTTGCCGAGCGTCCACGCGACGCACTGCGACGAGACCTCCTGGCCGGGATCGAGCGTGTACTCCCCGAAGTCGTGCGTGACGGCCGCGACCGTGGCGGGCGGTGGCGGCGGCGTCTCGTTCCCGGAGCTTCCGGAATCTCCGGAGCCTCCGCAGGCGACGAGCCAGAGCACGGGCAGCAGGGCGAATCCTCGTCGCATCGGCCTCTCCAGGGACTCTCCGCGGCCGCTCTCTGCGGCCGGGGCCGGCGATCGAGGAGCGCCGGCGGTGCGAGGATAGGGCGACCCGAGGCCGACGTGCAAGAGAGGCACTTCCCGCGTTCGGCCCGTCGTTTCAGGCGACTCGCTGCGTCGAGTCCGCCGAGACCAACCGTGCGACGCGCTCGAGGGCGGCCGCGAGCTCGCGGATGCCGACCGGCTTCCGCAGGAAGTCGTCCATGCCCGCCTGGAGGCAGACGTCGCGGTCCTCCTCGAGGGCGTTCGCGGTCATCGCGACGATGCGCGGTTGCCGGAGGCTCGTGGTGGCGCGGATCCGCTTGGTCGCCTCGATGCCGTCGACGTCCGGCATCTGGACGTCCATCAAGACCACGTCGTAGGGCACTCGAGTCACGGCCAGGATCGCCTCCGCGCCGTTGGAGGCGCGACGTCGGCGATGTAGCCCATCCGCTCGAGCATCTTGAGCGCGACCTTCTGGTTGATGTGGTTGTCCTCGGCGAGGAGGATGCGCATCGGAAGGCGCTGGCCGAGCGACGAGTCGATCGGCTTGGACTCCGCGCGCTCGCGTCCCACGGAAGCGTCTCCGCCGAGGAGCTGCGCGAGAGCGGCCCGCAGGCGGTCGGGATGCGCCGGCTTCGTGAGGATCGCACCGAACAGTGCCGGCGCGTCGCCCTCTGCGAGGCCGCGCGTCTCCTCCGCTCCGACGGAGGAGAGGAGGATCATCGGGAGCCGTCGTCCGGGCCGCGTCTTGCGGATCTGGCGCGCGAGCTCGATTCCGTCGACCTCGGGCATGCAGAGATCGAGGATCGCGACGTCGAAGTGCTCCTTCGCCTCGATGCGGGTGAGAGCCTGCGCCGGCGTCGCCACCGTGCGGGGATCGAGCCCCCAGTTCGACGCCTGCCGGGTCAAGACGAAGCGGTTCGTCTCGTTGTCGTCGACGATCAGGACGTGCTTCCCCGCGAGGATGCGCTGCAGCTCGGGCTCGGCGGCCTCGGTGCCCGCGCGCGTCTGGAAGGAGAAGGAGAACGTCGAGCCGCGTCCCACCTCGCTCTCGACCGCCATCGTGCCGCCCATCAGCTCGACGAGGCGCTTCGAGATCGCGAGCCCGAGACCGGAGCCGCCGTAGCGGCGTGTGGTCGAGCTGTCGACCTGGCTGAACGCCTTGAAGAGCCGGCCGAGCCGCTCCGCCGGGATCCCGATCCCGGTGTCGCGCACCGCGATGCGGATCTCGTGGAGCCCGCCTTCGCCGCATGGCTCGGCCTCGATGCGGACCGTCACCTCGCCTTCGTGCGTGAACTTGAGCGCGTTCGAGAGCAGGTTCATCAGCACTTGACGGAGGCGCGTGACGTCGCCGACGATGCGCCGCGGGACGCCGGGGTCGATCAGCGCCGCGAGCTCGAGGTTCCCGTCGCGCGCCTTGCACGCGAGGAGCTCCATCGACTCCTGGACGGCGGAGACGAGATCGAACTCCTGCTCCTCGAGCTCGAGGCGGCCCGCCTCGAGCTTCGAGAAGTCGAGGATCTCGTTGATGATCGTCAGGAGCGCGTCGCCGCTCTGGCGGATCGTGCGGACGAAGTCGAGCTGCTCGTCGTTGAGCTAGGTGTCGAGAAGGAGCCCGGTCATGCCGATCACGCCGTTCATCGGCGTGCGGATCTCGTGGCTCATCGTCGCGAGGAAATCGCTCTTTGCGCGCGTCGCATCGAGCGCCTGATCGCGCGCCGTCGAGAGCGCTTGCGCTTGCTGCTCGAGGTCCTTCGCCTGGCGCGCGACGTGGTCGCGCGATTCCTCGAGCTCGTGCGCGTACGCGCGGAGCTCCGTCTCCGCGAACACCTGATCGGTCGCGTCCCGGAGCGCGGACTGGAAGCGGCGCTTCGAGCCGTCTTCGTGGATGGGCTTCGTCACCGAGTCGACCCAGGTCCAGCCGCCGTCCTTCCGCTGCGCGCGGAAGCGGGAGACGAGGACGCCTCCCTGCCGGAGGTCATCCGTGTGCTCCATGATGTGCCGGACGTCCTCGGGGTGGGAGAGGGAGATCGTCTCGCGGCCGATCAGCTCGGCGGGTCTCCAGCCGAGGAGCCGCGTCACCGACGGGCTGACGTAGTCGATGCGGTGGTCGACCGACTGGATGACGACGTCGGTCATGTTGTCGGCGAGGATCTGGAGCCGCGCCTGGTGCTCGCTCAAGGCGAGCTCGACCCGCTTCCGCTCGACGAGGTCGCGCTCCATCAGCCGCGAGATCCACACCGAAGCGCCGAACGCGCAGAGGATCGAGACGACGGTGTTGGTCGTCGCCACCTCCGGTGCGGGCGCCATCAGCACGTACTCCGTGACCAGCGCCACCGACGTGATGCCGACGAGGATCAGCTGGGCACGAAGGCCCCAGGGGAAGAAGATCGAGGCGCCGAGCGTGACGACGGTCTGGATGTAGGCGCTCGTCGTGAACTCGTGCGTCAGGACGGCGATCGCCGCCATCACGATGCACGGGATGCTCGTCATCGCGGCGCTCGCGAGCGAAGCGGTGCTCCAGCTCTTCGATCCGAGGCGACCCGCGGTGACGAAGACCGCGAGGTAGAACGGAAGCGCGGCCAGCTTCACGAAAGCGAGAAGACTCGCGTAGGGGAGCTCGAAGACGACGTCGGTGACGATGCTCCCCGCGAGAGCGATCGCCGCGAAGCAGAAGAGGAATCGGACGCGCCGAATCAGGATCGGGAGAAGCTCGGCGTGAAGTACGTCCGTCACGCGATCCACCGGCATCGGCTCCTTCGCCTCCCGCATCTCCTCCCCCGCGCTCCGAACCGCTCCCTGTAACGCTTGTTCGACGGTCCTCGTGCACTCCTTGAGCGCAAGGGGCGCGTTGATCCGAAAATCGGCAACGAGGCAGACGCCATGGCCAATGCGAAGAGACGAAGCCTCAAGGGACGCGGATCTCGGGTCCGTCCGGACACGCCGACAGGAACTCCGGGATCGACTCGTGCGCGAACGGCAGACTCTCGAACGTGCGATCGCCGGGGCGCGATTGCAGCATGTAAGCCCAGTGGCTGAGCGTGCCGCCGGCCGCAGGGCTCGTCATCTGGTTCACCATGGTCCACTGGCCGTTCTTCTTGACCATGCTGCCGAGGGGCGTGTTGACGACCTCTCCGGTCTCGGCGTCGAACATCGTCATGTACACGCTCCCCTCGGGCGTGACCTGGCCGAGCACGAACTGGCAGCTCGGGACGAGCGCGCTCGTCAGCTTCACCACGACCGCGCCGGTGAAGTAGCCGTTGAAGTAGTCGGTGATGTGGAAGACGGTCTGGCCTCGCAGGACCGTGAACGTGTTGTCCTCGGCCGACTGGTAGACCGAGTAGATGCCGTTCCGGGGCACGATCCAGTACGTGTCCTCGAACCACTCCCACTTGTCGTAGGCCAAGCGCGGCTCGCCCGAAGGAACCGAGAGGACGCCATCGGGCTTCGGCGGAGCGTCGATGGCGGACGACGTTCCGGATCCCGCGAGCACCAGCGAGGCGACGAGCGCCAGCGTGCGGACGGACGCGATGAGACGGCGACGCATGACGAGTCCTCCTTTCTGCAGCTCATCGGCTGGCGTGAGGAGATGCTTGATGCCATACACGTCGCATCCGCGAGGAGGCGTGCATGGCGGTGAGGACGGAGAGCTCCATCGAGACCCGGATCGTCCCGTGCGTGCGCCCCGCCGACCTGTCGCCCGCGAAGGTCGAACGCGAGTTTCGCGAGCTTCTCGCCTCGGGGGCGGAGATCCGTCCCGGCGGCGAAGCGAAGCGGAACCCGCGGCGGCTCCTCGCGCTCGGCTACGTGCCGAAGTACAAGGTCGAGCTCTTCGGCACGACCTTCTATCTCGCCGTACCGCGCCAGAATCCGGATCTACGCTTCTTCGTCGCGTACCTCGTGCAGAGTCGCGGACGCGGACGTCCCGTCGTCCACCCGCGCATCCTCTACAAGGACGTGTCGCTGATCTGGCGCTCCGCCTCGCACCTCGCCGGAACGCGCGAGGACTTCTGGGTCGGCAAGGGCGACGTGCACTTCGTCTGGGAGGAGGGCACCCGGTACACGTGCTCGATGGAGTGGACGACGGACTTGCCGATCGAGCTGCAGCCGGCGCTCGAGTCGCTGAGCCGTCTCGTCAAGCGCGTCCGGTTCGACGACCAGGCGGTGCACCTGATCCTCCGCCGCGGTCCGGAGGAGCGCACGTCCGCGTATCCCGACTTCACCGGGCCGCGGAAGAAGGCTGCCGCGAATCCGGGCAACCTGATCCACGGTGGAAAGAGCGTCGCGTGGTTCGAGAAGAAGCACGACCCAGCGTCGCTCCGTTTCGCCTCGGGCTTCGAGCCGGACTTCGACGGCGGCTTCCTGGAGAAGGGCGGCTTGACGAGCGCGATGTACGGCGGCCCTCTCGAGTGGTTCCGCTTCCTCTCGAAGAACCGGCAGATCCAGTACCTGTTCCTCGCCGGTGCGAAGCACGTGTGGATCATCCCGCCGCAGACGCTGACGACGGAGCTTTCGAGCTACGGTGTGCGGACGGTCGACGTGGTGCTCGACATGGACCTCTGCGTCCCCGGGTTCGAGTTCCACTACGTCGAGGATCAGATCGATCCTCCCGAGGTCGTGAGCCAGATCCCGCCGGGATTCATCGGTGCCGTCTGCGAGCAGGACGAGACGCGTTCGGACGCCTCGCCATGGCTCGACAAATTGCCCATCATCCAGGAGTTCCGGAGGAAGGTCCTGAAGAAGGGCGCGAAGGGCGCAAGGGGCGCGAAGCGATGAGTGATCCCAGGATTCAGGTCGAGCTGCAGGTCGACAACGTCGCGACGACGGACGAGCGGATGGGCTGGATGCGAAGCGGCGCCTTCGCGAAGAACCCGATCGGCGTCGAGTTCGATCCCGACGTGCTGGGCGCGCGCCTCGACCGCGGCGATCCGATCGAAGAGCTATTCCTGCAAGGGTCCGCGCCGCGGCCGGAAGGGGCGCCGCGATGAGGCGGATGCTGCTCGTCGGCTTGCTGATGGGCTCGGCGCTCGCGCCGACGGACGACGCGAAAGCCGAGGAGAGCTGCCAGCTCGGACAGACCCGCTATCCGTCGAACGCGGTGGTCTGCTCGAACGGGCTCGTCCTCAACTGCTCGAACGGCGTCTGGCAGAACAACGGCGGCCAACGCTGCGAAACGCCGGAGGGCACATACTTGACGCCTCTCCGGCCGTACCAGGAGAAGAGCAACGAGCCGATCCCGGAGTTCTACAAAGAGAAGTATCCCTGGCTGCACCTCCAGTAATTTCGTCAGTAGCCTGGGCCTCGGTGGGTCTCGTCGATGGCAGCATCGCGGAACTCGCCGATCTTCGGAGCTTTTCGCGAAAGTAGCCGAGCCGGTTCGTGGCACGCCGCCAGCGTCGCGAGCTTCCGCATGGCCCAACGCAGAGCGGCGTCGCGACGATCGGGCTACCCGGGTTCTCCCCCCTACAGAAGGTGCGGCGCGCGCTCGCGCTCCCACGACGCCTCGTCGGAGGCGAGAAGCGCCTCGAGATCGCCGGGCCGCGCCGACGGATCGTCGACCCATTCGCGGAGCTCGGTCCCGCCCGCGAGCAGGTCGATCGCCAGGCGATCGCGCTCGTACTCGTACTCGAACTGCCGCCAGAGCGGCGCCTCGGGGTGGAGCCGGCGGTACGCCTTCAAGAGGAGCGCCACGACGCGGAACGGACGGAACGCTTCGTGGTCGTAGCCGGGATGGTCGACGTGGAGCTGCACGCCGCCGCAGAGCACGCGGGCGTGCTTCTGGAACGTCGGCTCGAAGAAGCACGCACGGAGGCGAACGCCGCGGAGCCACTCCGGCGCGAGCGACTCCATCTCCGCGAGGATCGTCTTCGGATCGAGCCCGGGCGCGCCGATCACCTCGAGCGGCCGCGTCGTGCCGCGTCCTTCGGAGAGCTCGGTGCCTTCGATCAGGACCGTGCCGGGGTAGCAGCGCGCCATCGAGAGCGAAGGAGCGTTCGGGCTCGGGTTCACCCACGAGAGCTCGCCGAGCGGCCAGCCGAATCCCGGCGCGGCGTCCGGGCTCCATCCTTCCATCGCGACGACCTCGAGATGGACGTCGATCGCGCAGGACGCCGTGAACCAGCGCGCGAGCTCACCGAGCGTCAGGCCGTGGCGCATCGGCAGCGGTCCCGCGCCGACGAAGCTCTCCCAGCCTGGACGAAGACGAAGACCTTCGATCGGGCGGCCGACCGGGTTCGGGCGGTCGAGGACCCACACGGACTTCCGGCAGCGCGCGGCCGCTTCCAGCATGTACCGGAGCGTCGTGACGAACGTGTAGATGCGGCAGCCGAGGTCCTGCAGGTCGACGAGCACGACATCGACGCCGTCGAGCATCTCATCCGTCGGACGCCGCGTCTCGCCGTACAGGCTCCAAACCGGGATTCCGTGCACGGGATCGACGTAGTCGGCGGACTCGATCATGTTGTCCTGCTTCTCGCCGCGCATGCCGTGCTGCGGACCGAAGGCGCAGGCGACGTCGAGGCCGCTCGCGACGAGCGCGTCGAGCGAGTGCGAGAGCGTGCGGGTCACCGAAGCCGGATGGCCGAGGAGACCGACGCGCCGCCCGCGCAGACGGTCGCGCAGCTCCGTCTCCGCGAGGAGACGATCGATTCCGAGCTTCACGCCGCAGAGCGTCTCACGCCGGAGCGGTCGCGTAAACGAGGAGCGGCCAGCCTTCGCGCGCGTGGAAGTCGGGCTTCGGCGAAGGATGCGCGCAAGCCCAGTAGGAGAAGCGGCCGTCAATGCTCTCGAGGACCGCGGCGAGCCCGGCGCGGAGCTTCGTGTCGTGCCATCCCGCGGAAGAGGGTAGCGGAATCGAGGTTTCGAGCCGGAGCGCGCGTGGCGCATGCGAACCCTGCACGTCGAGCTTCGAGACGTGCTCGGCCGGTCGCATCCCATCGCGGTACGCGTCGAACGACCACACCGCCCAGTCGCCCGACAGCGAAAGGTTCACTTCGAGATACGAAGCGCCGTCCGCCGGCCCGACGAAGGCTTCGACGCAGGTGTGCTCCCAGAGCCGATCGCACCGTGCGGGCTCGCGGCTCGGTGGCGGAATCGAGAGCGCGGCCAGATCGCCTTCGATGTCGAAGCGGAGCCGAACCTCCGCTCGCACGACCTCGAGCGAAGCCCGCACGGTCACCGCGATCGAGGGGCTGCTCTCATGAGGACGCAGCTCCACGCGGGACCGTGCGGGAAGCTCGGTTCTATCCGCCGAGGACGCGGAGCTCGACGCGGCGGTTCTGGGCGCGTCCGGATTCGGTCTCGTTCGTCGCGACCGGATCCGATTCGCCGAAGCCGACCGCCGTCAGACGGGACGGCGAGATCCCGCCCGCGACGAGGTAATCGACGACCGCCTGCGCACGTCGGTCGGACAGCGCCAGATTGTACGCGTCCGTGCCGATCCAGTCGGTGTAGCCCTCGACCGTCACGCGGATGTCGGGCTCCTGCTGCAGCGTCTCGATCGCCGCGTCGAGGATCGGTCGTGCGTCCGGCCGGATGTTGGACATGTCGAAATCGAAGTTGACGCCGCGCAGGATGATCTTCCGTGCGACCGGGGCCGGCGGAGGCGGTGCCTCCGGAGCGGGCGGCGGCTCGGGCTGCGGCGAGAAGTCGTAGACGAACTGGAAGCCCGTCAAGACGAACTGCCGCGTGTTGTCCGAGACCGGCGTCGCCATCAAGTTGGAGTAGTCGTAGCGCGCGAAGAGGCCGAGGCTGATCTCGGGCGTGATGCGGAAGCCGGCGCCACCGCCGGCGTTGAAGCCGCCGCCCTGGTCGTCCATCGGACCGGACATGTCGCGGTAGTAGCCGCCCTGCGCCGTGAGGTTGAAGTCGACGTACTCGGTGAAGAACGTCACCTTCGGACCGGCCGTGTAGATGAACATGCTCGAGAAGTCGCCGTCCTCGAACGCCTTGGGAAGCGACTCCGTCGGCAGGAACGTGAACTGCGGCTGGCCGATCAGCGAGATCGCCATGTTCTCGTTCAGGTACCAGCGGTAGCCGGCGGGCAGACCGAACGTCCCGCCGACATCCTTGCCCTCGACCGTCTTGCGGTACTTCGAGAGGGGAACGACCGCTCCCGTGTTGAAGCCGACTTCCCAGCCGTCGCGCGCGTCCGCCGTGTGCGACGACGCGAGCGCGACGAGGCTCGCCATCAGGACCACCGCACCCCTCCGCATTTCCCCACTCCTCTCGTTCCGGCCGCCCGTGCTGCCGTCGGGCAACCCCCTGCTGCCGTCCAAATGAGTCCAACCGTGCAATGTGTCAAGAGAAAGCGGGAACCCGACCCGGACCAAAGGAGGAACCGTGCGAGGACTCGTCGGATTTTTGATCGTCTGCTTGTGCAGCGCGCCTGCCCTCGGCGCGGAACCCGAGAAGCCGGCCGCGACCGTTGCGCGAGGCGGGAAGAAGGGTGCCTTGAAGGTCGATCCGAACGACATCGTCGGCACCGGAAAGAAGCGCTTCTCGCAGAAGGACGAGGAGCTGATCATCCGGGACTTCTTCAAGGATCGCCGCGACGGCTTCTACGTCGACGCGGGCTGCGCGTTTCCGCGGAGCTACAGCACGACCTTCTACCTCGAGAGCCGGCTCGGCTGGTCGGGCATCGGGATCGACGCCGTGCCCTCGTACGCGGAGGGATGGAAGAAGCTCCGGCCGCGCGGCAAGTTCGTCAACTACCTCGTCACCGATCGCTCCGGTGAGGAGGACACGTTCTACGAGGCGGATTACGCTCCGATCTCGTCGATCCACGAGCGGATCGCGGGACCGAAGCACAAGACGGTGAAGGTGCCGACGATCACGCTGAACGATCTCCTCGAGCAGAACGGCGTCGAGAAGGTCGACTTCGTGTCGATGGACATCGAAGGAGCGCAGCTCGCGGCGCTGCGCGCGTTCGACATCGAGAAGTACCGGCCCGAGCTGCTCTGCGTCGAGGTCTGGCTGCCGGACCAGAAAGAGATCGTCGCCTACTTCGAGAAGCACGGCTACGAGCGGATCGTGGACTACGCCAAGTACGACTGGGTGAACTGGTACTTCGCCCCGAAGGACCACCCGCGGCTGGCGGAGATCGCGGCACGCGAGAACGCGCGGCCGAAGCCGACGCCGGGACCGAGTGCTGCGGCACCTGCCGCGTCAGCGACTCCGGCTGCGTCCGCGATTCCTGACGAATCCGCGACCCCGGCGACCACGCCCTGAAAGGTAGCTCTGCATGTCCTTTGCATCGCTCTTCCGATCGACCTTCCTCGCGCTCGCCGCGGTTCTCGTCGGCGGGTTGCCGGCGCGTGCGCACGAGGACGGCGTGGCGCGTCCGCAGGCGCTCGTCGGGGACGTCTGCGAGGGCGGCGATCCGATCGCGCCGACGCAGGTCATCGAAGGCTCGTTCCCGCACGAGCTGCAGGGTGCCTACGTGATGGTGCCGTTCACGGTTCCCTCCGGAACGACCTCGGTCCGCGTCAAGTACTGCTGGGATGCGCCGCAGGGCGAGCCTGCGTCGGGACACACGATCGACCTCGGCCTAAGGCAGACGCCGTCTCCGGGCGAGGAGTGGGGCGTGCGGCAGTTCCGCGGCTGGGGCGGATCGAGCCATCCCGACGTCACGGTCACGCCGCAGGGCTTCTCGAGCGAGGCCGAGTACCTCGAGCGTCCGAAGGGGCACGTTCCGGGTCGGACGACCCGCGGCTTCCTTCCCGGACGGATCCCGCCGGGACGGTGGGCGGCCGAGCTCGGCGTCGCCGCGGTCGTGCCGCCGGAGGAGGGCGATCCGGACGGCGTGCGGTGGCGCGTCGAGATCGAGCTGTCGAGCGATCCTTCGTTTGCGGCGGAGCTCTACCGTCCGGCGCGCTACGACTCGTACCGCCGTCGCGAAGGCCCGGCCTGGTACGCGGGCGACATGCACGTCCACGCCGAGCACTCGGCGCTCGGCGACGCGACGATGAACGAGGTCTTCGACTACGCGTTCCGCCCGCTCGCCGAAGGCGGCGCCGGCCTCGATTTCATCACCCTCTCCGACTACGTGACGAGCGCCGGCTGGGGCGAGATCGGCCGCTACCAGGACCAGTACCCCGAGAACCTGGTGATCCGTAGCTCCGAGATCATCACCTACACCGGCCACACCAACAACCACGCGAGCAAGACCTACGTCGACCACCGGAAGGGCCCCGTGTACGAGCGGCACGCGGACGGCAGCCTCGAGCTCTTGCGCAACGCGGGTCCCGCGAGCGGCATCTTCCGCGTGGTGCGCGGCCGCGGCGGCTTCACGCAGATCAATCACCCGACGATCTTCCCGTCTTCGGATCCGAGCCTGCGGCGCTTCTGCCGCGGCTGCCCGTGGGACTTTACGCCCGAGGCCACGGATTTCGGCCTCGTCGACGCGATCGAGATCCAGACCGGCCCCGCGGGCTTCGGCGACACGCCGAACCCGTTCACGCTGACGGCGATCGAGTTCTGGGAGGACGCGCTCTCGCGCGGGCACCATATTGCCGCGGTCGGCTCGAGCGACTCGCACAACGCCGGGCGGACGACGAGCGCGACGCAGACGCCGATCGGCCAGGCGACGACGATGGTCTGGGCGGAGGAGCTCTCCGAGCGCGGCATCCGCGACGCCGTCCAGGCCGGGCACACGTACGTGAAGCTCTTCGGAAACGCGGGCCCCGACCTTCGCTTCGAGGCGCGGAGCCCGGAGGGCGAGAGCGGGATCATGGGCGACACGCTGTACGCGCCCGCCGCGACCTTCACCGCGCGTGTGCTCGGCATCCCGACGGACGAGGGCCGGCACACGCTCCACGTCGTGCGGAACGGAGTCGTCGTCGCATCGGTTCCGGTCGACGAGCCCGAGATCGAGTACTCGTTCTTCGCCGACGGCCCGGCGCGGTACCGCCTGCAGCTCCAGCGCGGCGCGCTCGTGATCGCCTTGACGAGCCCGATCTACCTGGGGCGGGGGCCGCGCCCGGACTCGTCGCGCGGGATCCCGATCCAGTAGCCGTCGCCCGCCCGGTCCCCAGGCCGAGGGCCTCGGCGGTCGTCCGGTAGCGCCGCGCGATCTCGCGCAGGAAGGCCCGCCGGCGGCCGGCCGAAGCCGGGAACGGAAGCCGAATGCGCCCGCCCCAGTCCCGTCCATCGCGCGCGTCTGCCGCACGTCCCGTCGCAAGCGCGTGGAAATGCAGGAACGGCGTGCGCTTCAGGTAGAAGACGCCGGGCCTGGAGCTACTGCGCTTCGGGCGCGTGGCCGCTCGTCACGTCGCGGAGGTGGTCGAGAAGCTCTGGGCTCGGACCGCCGGTGACCGAGAGGCCGTGGTTCGCCTGATACGTCCGGATCGCGAGCGAGGTGCGCGGTCCGACGACGCCGTCGACCGGGCCGACGAAGTAGCCGTTCAGGTTCAGGAGGTCCTGGGTCTCGCGCACGTCGGCGTCGGAGAGACTGCCGTGCGCCGGGCCGCCGTCCTCCTCGTCGCTGCCGAACATCTTGCCCATGTCGCGGCTGGCACCCTCGAAGGTGTGCGAGCAGGCGGCCCCGATCATCGCTGCGGCGGCGAGCACCGCCAGCACTCCTCGCACCTTCACCATGGACGCCATCCTCCTCCCATCCTCCTGCGCGGCCTCGTCCACGTGGCCCAAGATGCCGCCCCGCGAGCCGGCCGTCCAGCACGTGCGTCGGCCGGCGCGAGGAGGCGGTCGAGGGCGCGCAGTTTTCCCAGGGGGTCCGGTTCGTTGAGCCCTTTCTGCACCCAGGCTCCTCCTCCCATTCCGCCGACCGCAGCGGGGCTTTCGGGCGAGCCTGGGTGCAGATACGGCCGAACGAACCGGACCCCATTTACTCGCGGACGGCGAAGCCGACGCGGTCGCGCACGAGGCCGCTCGCGTCGGTCAGCGCCAGCTCGTGCCGGCCGGGCTCCGGCCGCCAGAGGAACGGTTCGTGGGCCGGCGCGAGCGGCCGACCGTCGAGGCGCCATTCGAGCAGCTCGTCGCCCTTCGAAGCGAGGAGCGCGATTCGCTGCAGCGCGGGCGGGACGTCGGGATCGAGCGCCAGCACCCCGCCCTCGGTCGGCGCGACGATGCGCGCCCGCACCGGTGCGGCTTCGATGCGCGAGCCGGCGGGCTCGGTTCCTTCGAGGAACCACTCCGCACGAGCGGGCTCGCCGCTCGCGCCGAAGGACACGTACCGCGCGATCACGCCGGGCGGCGGCTCCGGCGGTACGCTCGACCGCTCCGCGTGGAGCAGCGAGACGATCTCGAGCCAGATCGGCGCCGCGCCGGTGACGCCGCTCACGTCGTGCATCGGCTCGCCGGAGAAGTTCCCGACCCACACGCCGACCGTGTAGTCGCGCGAGTATCCGATGCACCAGTTGTCGCGCATGTCCTTGCTCGTTCCCGTCTTGACGGCGGTCCAGAAGCGCGTCGCGAGCGGGTTCTCGAGCCCGAAGGTGGTGCTCCGGCTCTCGCGATCGGAGAGGATGTCGGACACGACGAAGCTCGCCGCCTCGGAGAAGACGCGTCGTCCTTCGTACGACTCGTCGTCCGGCAAGAGGCGCAGCGGCCGCCATACGCCGCCGTTCGCGAGCGTCCGGTAGGCGTTCACGAGCTCGAGAAGGCTCACGTCGGCCGAGCCGAGCGCGAGCGACGGCCCGTAGTGATCGCCCGAGTCGACTACGCCCGCGAAGTCGAGTGCGACGAGGCGCGAGACGAGGGCGGGCTCGCCGAGGAGCTCCTGCGTGCGCACCGCCGGGACGTTCAAAGACGAGGCGAGGGCGGTCCGCAGCGAGACGGCGCCGCGGAACTCGCGGTCGTAGTTGCGCGGCCGGTACACGCCGCCGAGGACCGGGATCTCGACCGGCGTGTCGTCGAGCAACGAAGCCGCGGTCAGGATGCGCCGGTCGAGCGCCAGCGCATAGAGGAACGGCTTCACGGTGGAGCCGACCTGGCGTCGCGCGAGAACGCCGTCGACGTGACGGGCGCTCGAGCCGCGACCGCTTCCGCCGACCCAGGCGAGCACGTCGCCGGTCGCGTTCTCGACCACGAGAGCGGCGCCGTCGTGCACGTTCCGGTCGCGCTCGCCGAGAAGCTCTCGCTCGAGGAGCTCGCTCGCACGACGCTGGAGAGGCTGCGCGAGAGTCGTCCGCACGTCGCCCGTCCTGCCGCGCTCGCGGAAGATCCGCCGCGCGAGATGCGGGGCTTCCCTCGGCCGCGGGCCGCGCCGCGTCGGCGTGCCGAGCGCCGACGCGGTCGCTTCTTCGA
>VGTG01000057.1 GCA_016874795.1 Deltaproteobacteria bacterium
GTAGCAGCCCGCGCCGTCGGTGCCGGCATAGAAGTCGGCCGCGCTGCACTCAGGAAGATTCGAGTTGTTCGTGTTGGTATTGATGATCTGCAGGTTGTTGTGCTGCGCATCACCACCGACCGGGCGCACGTCGTAGTACTGGCCCATGAGGAACTGGCCGATGCCGTTCGGATTCAACGTCGGGCCAGCACGCGTGAAGCCGGTCTCGTTAGGCAAGATGTCCCCAAGTACCCCAACGACGCCACCGAACATCAAGCCGGTGTCGTTCTCGTAGATATCCTCTTGGGCGAGAGCGATGGTGCCGGACAGGGCGACGAACCCTGCTACGGCCAACCCAAGGAACGCCCTCGCGGGTCCGCTACGCTTCATTCCTACCTCCTCTTTCATACCTTCCTCCTCTCGGGAAAGCTTTGCTCACCAAATTCGGATCAACCGCTTCCGCCAATCTTCTCCCTTTCGGCGGTTCCCCTTACTCCTGCACGACGGGTCCGAGGAACCCTCGAACACCCGGCTTGAAACCGGGGGGCTGGAACGCCACCGCCCCCCTCGGCCAGGCTCCCCTCTCCGCCCGTGCCGTTACAACGAAATCGACCCTCGATTCAACCCCTGAAGCCGAAAGGCCACCTGTACCACGCCCCGTTCTCGAAGACCCACCGCTCCGAGACCAGGGACGTGCTCTCCATGTCCGCGAAATGCGGCTTGTTGAAGCGATGCTTGAGCTCGACGTCAACCTCTGCGCCGGCTTCGTCGAGATGAACACCCTGAACCGCAGCGCCCGTGTGGATCACCAGGCCCTGGCCTTCGCGACCGAACCCGGCCGGCGTGACGCGGCGGCGATACGCCTCGGCCATGTACTGGTACGCACCCGAGACGTCGCCCGAAGTCTTCAGATCCCAGAAGTACTGCGCGCGTCGCGCGAGCGCCTTCTCGGAGTGCTGATTGAGCGGCCAGATCGCCTGGTACCACGCGGCGCCGAGCCCTGCTGTGAGCACGATCGCGGCGACCGAGCTCCCCAGGATGAGCGGCGCACGCTTGCTCGACACGGCCTCGGACATTCCTCCCTCGACGGTCGCCTCAGCGGCGAACACGAGCCCTCCTCCCCGGTTGCGGGCGAGTCCGAGACGTATAGCCCCCACCGGCAAAGAATGCAACGAAACCGGGCTTCCTGGCTTCGAGATGCCGCTCTCGCCGTGCCCTGGTTTGCTGGCTCGATGTCACTGGCATTCCGCGCCCGCCGGACCTGAAAGTGTCCGCTGGCGCAGGATAGACGCCTGCCCCGTCGGAAATCTTTCAGGTCCTTCGCGCTTGGGCGCACCCTTCCAAGGGCTACATCGGAGCCTGGCGTCGCAATCTTTAGGGTTTGGAGGTACCACCGTGGTCGCTGTGGCATCGCGCCGCGAAAGTGCCATGCGCTCGCGGATCTGGATCGGAATCTTGCTCCTGGCGTCGCTCGGCGCCGGGGCGCGGCTGCCGGACCTCGATGCGCCACTCCTCGAGGGAGCCGCCGGGAAGCAGACGCACACGGCGATGGTGGCGCGGAACCTCTATCTCGGGCGCTCGACGTGGCTACGACCGATGGTCGACGACGTGGGCCGCCCCGGATACTTCGTGAAGGAGCTGCCGCTCGTGCCCGCCGCGATCGCGGCGCTGTACGCCGTCGCGGGCCGTATCGACGAGCGGCTCGCCCGCTCCGTCGGCGTGATCGCGTGGCTCGCGGCGACGCCCGCGATCGTCGGTGCGCTCCTGCCGTCGCTCGGGACGCGTGCCGCGCTCGTCGCAGGCCTCTGGTTCGTGCTTTCGCCGATGGGAATCGTGTACTCGCGCGCGGTGATGACCGACGCCGCCGCGGTCGCCGTCTCGCTCGCCGTCTTCATCGCCCTCATCGCGTGGCGGAGGCGTCCGGCACTTCCGCGCGCGCTCGCTACGAGTTTACTCTTGACGATCGCCTTTCTGCTGAAGCCACACGCGCTCTTCTGGCTCGCCCCCGCGGCGGCCGTGCTGGCGCTGATGCGCGGCGACGACGGCTCGCGGCCGAGCGGCACCACGATCGCGACGCTCGCGGCGACGAGTGTCGCCGGCCTCGCCGCGGGCACGCTCTGGTACCTGCACGCGGCCGCAATCCATCGAGAGTATCCGATCCCCGGAGCCATGGTGGCCGAAGGCTGGATCGATCCCGCGCTGCTCCTCCGCGCCGACACGTACCGCGAGCTCGCGCGGCAAATCGTCTTCGTCGTCTTCACGCCGGTCGGAGCCGCGATGGCGCTCTTCGGCTGCCTCCGTGGAAAGCGCTTCTCGCTGGTCGAGCGCGCGCTCCTCGCCTGGGGCGCGGGGACGGTGCTGCAGAGCCTCGTCCTCGCGACGCGGCTCTTCGACGATCTCGCCCGCGGCACCGAGTACTACCAGCTCGCCCTCGTCCCCGTCGCGTCCCTGCTCGTCGCGCGCGGCGTGGAGGAAGCGTGGCGCTGGGCGGAGGCGCGCTCGCCGCGACTCGCGTTCGTCTCGACGGCCGCCCTGCTGCTTCTCCTCGTCGCGGGAGCGCTCGTGGAGACGCGCGCGGCGACCCGGATCCCGAGGCGCTATGCGAGCCTCATCGCGGACTGCGCCGCCGTGCGCGAGCGGACCCGACCCGACGAGGAGATCCTCGTCCTCGCGGACCGGGGTGGGACGGTCCTCTACTACTGCGACCGGCGCGGGCGGACGTTCCGCCTGCCCGACCGAAGCGCCACCGTCCACGTCGCGGGAAGCAGCGAGATCGCACGTCGCGATGAGATCGCCGCCGTGCTCGCGACGGCGAGCTACGTCTACCTCCCCTTCCCACGGGACGTGATGCGCGACGCGCCCGATCTCGTCGAAAAGCTCGACGCCCACTGGAAGCGCGTTCCGCTCGGCGGGAGCGGGTCGCTCCTCTTCGCACGCGACTCCGAAGCGAACGGGTTCCGCCGTTGAGCGGCCCGCTGCCCTGGCAGAAGCGGCTCTCGCACCGGCTCAAGGCGGAGCTGTACGCGCACGAGCGACTGGACGAGGCGCTCGATCGATGCCTTCTCGAGGGCTCGCGAGGTCCGCTGCGAACGTGGCTCGCCGAGCACCTCCTTCTACGGCTGCTTCCGGAGCGTCGCCTTCGCGAGACGCCCTTTCGCTCCCCGAACGCGTCGAGCGATCTCCCGGGGCGTGTTCGAATCCTGTCCTTGATTCCTCCGGAGGATACGAGCGGCGGAAGCCGCCCCGCGTTGCTCGCCGCCGAGCTACATCGTCGCGGCTTCGCGATCGAGTGGCTCTGGGCTCTGCCGATCTTTCCGTGGCCGCGCCGCCGGCGTCCGGAGATTGCGCGCGTTGCCGCACGTCGGATCGATCCTGCGTCGAGCGGGCGTGCGATGCACGCGAGCGAAGCGGCCGACCTCGTCCTGCTCGAGGCTCCGCATCCCGAGCTCTGGCACGCCGCGCGCGAGCTGCCGCGCCGCGGACCGATCGTCTACGAGGCGATCGATCTCTGGGACGGCGCGCTCGGCGTCGGTTGGTACGACCGAAACGTCGAGGATCGCGTGCTCGCCGAAGCGGACCATCTCCTCGCGACCTCGGCGCTCCTGGTGGACGAGGTGACGCGGCGGAGCCGCCGAGAGGTCGATCTCGCGCCGAACGCGATCGACCTCGAGCACTTCCAGCGCGCGGGTCCCAGGCCCGCCGATCTCCGCAGCGGGAATCCGACCGTCGTCTACGTCGGCGCGCTCTGGGGAGAATGGGTCGACCTGGCGCTCGTCGAGTCGCTCGCTCGAGCGGCTCCGGAGGCCGCGATCCATCTGATCGGACCGCTCGGGGGACGCGCCGTGGCGCAGCGATCCAACCTCCACGTGCTCGGACCGCGACCGCGGAGCCAGATCCCCGCGTATCTCGCCGCGGCCGACGTGGCGATCGTGCCGTTCACGCCCGAGCGCATCGCGACCGCCGTGAGCCCGCTCAAGGTCTTCGAGTATCTCGCACTCGAGCGGCCTGTGGTCGCGACGCCGCTTCCCGAGCTCGCGGGCGTTCCGGGCGTGACGATCGCGAGCGGAACGGCGGCGTTCGTCGAGGCGGTGCGAACGGCGTCGTCGAAGCCCTTCCCGCAGAAGGCGGTGCGCGACTACCTCGAGCAGCACACCTGGGCGGCCCGCGTCGACCGCCTGCTCGAGATCACTCGACTCGCTCGTCGATGATCGAGGTGTCGTCGTCGCCGCGCGAGTGCGCCGCGAGCATCTCGCCGAGGAGCCCGCTCGTGAAGAGCTGCAGACCGGCGAGCGAGACCAGAACGCCGAAGACGAGCAGCGGATGGCGCCCCTGGATGTGTCCGTAGAGAAGGCGGAGCCAGCTGATGTAGCCGATCACCGAAAGTCCGATCGTCATCAGGAAGACGCCGGGCAGGCTGAAGAAGTGCGCTGGTCGCGCATCGAACCGCGTCAAGAACATCACGGTCACGAGGTCCATCATGCCGCGCAGAGCGCGCCCCCAGCCGTACCGCGAGCGCCCGAACCGCCGCGGTCGATGCTGGACCTCGATCTCGCCGACGGTGTAGCCCTTCCACGCGGCGACGACGGGGATGAACCGGTGCAGCTCGCCGTAGATGCGGACGTCGCGCACCACCCAGCCCCGATACGCCTTGAAGCCGCAGTTGAGGTCGTGCAGCTCGATCCCGGAGACGGCGCGCACGGCGAGGTTGAAGAGCCGCGAGGCGATGACGCGCGCCGTCGAGTCGTGACGCTTCCGCTTCCAGCCGCTGACGAGGTCGTAGCCGAGCGCGAGGACGCGCAGCATGCGCGGGATCTCGCGCGGGTCGTCTTGCAAATCGCCGTCGAGCGAGACCACGACGTCGGCGCGCGCGTGCGAGAAGCCGACGGAGAGAGCGGCCGCCTTGCCCAGATTGCGACGCAGCCGGTACGCGCGGATCTCGGGATTCTCCTCCGCGAGCCCGCGCAGAACCTCGAAGGACCCGTCCGTCGAGCCGTCGTCGACGACGAGGATCTCCCACCGGGGTGACGCGCTGCCGCGCGCGATGCCGAGCGACGTCCAGTCCTGCTCGGGGTCGTCGAGGACCGCGCGACACTCCTCCACGAGGAGAGCGAGGCTCGCGCGCTCATTGTGGATCGGCACGACGAGCGAGATGTCCGGCGTGGCCTCGCCTCGATCGGGCACGGCCGCGACGAGCGTCCGCCGCGCATCCTCCAGTCTGCGTCGCGCTTCGGCCAACCGCTCAGTCCCGGGTGACGCGAATGATCTCGGAGACCGTCGTCTTGCCGTCGGCGGCGCGAAGCCAGCCGTCGTCCCGCAAGGTGCGCATGCCGCCATCGATCGCTTTCTCGCGGATCTGGTCGGCGGACGAGCGCTTCAGGATCAGGTTCCGGATCGGGTCGTCGACGAGGAGCAACTCGTAGATGCCGCTTCGGCCGCGGAAGCCGGTGTGGCTGCAGCTCTCGCAGCCCGCGCCCTCGTAGAGCGTGGTGGCGACCGCGTTCTCGCCGGCGGCGACGTTTCCCGCGCCGTTCCCGTGACCGTTTCCGGCCCTGTGCGCGACGGCTCGCACCGCGTCGGCCGGCAGAACGCCCTCGATCTCGCGTCGGCACTCTGGACAGATCCGGCGTACGAGCCGCTGCGCGAGGACGCCCAGGAGCGACGACGCGAGAAGGTAATCCTCGATGCCCATCTCGAGGAGGCGCGCGACCGCGCCAGCGGCGTCGTTCGTGTGCAGCGTCGAGAAGACGAGGTGGCCGGTGAGAGCCGCCTGCACCGCGATCTCCGCGGTCTCCGCGTCGCGGATCTCGCCGACCATGATGACGTCGGGATCCTGGCGGACGATCGACCGGAGCCCGTTCGCGAACGTCAATCCGATCTGCGGCTTCACGTGGATTTGGTTGACGCCGTTGAGCTGGTACTCGACGGGATCCTCGATCGTCACGATCTTCTTGTCCGGCGAGTTCACCTTGTGCAGCGAGCCGTAGAGCGTCGTCGTCTTGCCGCTGCCGGTCGGGCCGGTCACGAGGATCATGCCGTACGGCTTGACGATCAGCTCCTCCCAGTGGACGAGCGTGTCGAGGGGGAAGCCGATCTTCTCGAGATCGAGGACGATCGAGCCGCGGTCGAGGATACGGAGCACGACGCTCTCGCCGTACAGCGTCGGCAGCGTCGACACGCGGAGGTCGATCTCCTTGCCCATCATGCGGAGCTTGATGCGGCCGTCCTGCGGGAGGCGACGCTCGGCGATGTTGAGCTTCGCCATGATCTTGATGCGCGAGACGATGGCCGCCTGCAGGCGCCGCTGCGGAGCGTCGACGTCGTGGAGAACGCCGTCGATGCGGTACCGCACCTTCAGCTCGTTCTCGAACGGCTCGATGTGGATGTCGGAGGCGCGCGACTCGACGGCGCGGTTGATCAGCACGTTGACGAAGCGGATGACCGGCGCTTCGCTCGCGAGGTCGCGCAGGTGGTCGACGTCCTCCTCGTCCTCGGAGAGGAACTCGACGAGGCCGTCCGACTCGGCACCGCCCTCGCCGCTGCCGTGCTCGCCGTAGCAGACCTCGAGCGCCTCGGTGATGTCCTTCTCCTTCGCGAGGAGTGGCGTCACCTGACAGCCCGTCACGACCTCGATGCCGTGCAGGGCGTCGCGGTCGCCCGGATCGGCCATCGCGACCGTCAGCGTCCCGTCGGCAAGGGAGACCGGAAGGATGCGGGCATGCCGCAGGAACTTGACGTTCAGCCCCGGCACCTCGACCGCGTCGGCCGGCAGATCCTTCCGTCCGACGAGCGGCACCCCGAGATGCTCGCTGTAGACCGGCAGGAGGTCGTCCTCGGAAACGAACCCGAGGTCGAGCAGAAGACGCTCGATCCGCTCGCCGCGCTCCGCCTGCAGTCGGCGGACCTTGCGCAGGTCTTCCGGACTGACGCGACCGCGTTCGACCAGGATCTCTTCGAGCGACCTCGGCTCTTGCTGCACCGGTGCGGACCCCTCGCCCGAAGTAGCACGATGGGCGCCCTCCCGCCATTTCGGGGGCGCCCGGGGAGCCTCGGTGCTCCGCTTTCCCAGCTCCGCTCTCGTAGAGGCTCAGACGGAGGGGCGTGCCGGGCATTCACGCGGAAGCGAGAAGATCCCCGAGAGTCTTCCGCCAGGGGATCGCCGTCTCCCAGCCGAGCTCGGCGCGCGCCTTTCCCGGATCGCCGAAGGACGCGGCGATCTCGGCACGACGCTGGCGGTTCGCCGCCGTCCGGACCTCGGGCTCGATGCCGGCGATCGCGCAAAGGTCGCGCAGGACGTCCCCGACTGCGACCGCCCGGCCGCGGCAAAGGTTGTAGGCCTCGCCGGACCTTCCGCGCCGGAGAGCCGCCGCGTAGCCGCGAACGACGTCGCGCACGTCGGTGAAATCGCGTCGCGACTCGAGATTGCCGACCTCGATCACGGGCTCTCGATCTCCGCGGGCGATCGAGGCCACCTGCGCAGCGAAATCGGGACAGACGAAGTCCGTCGTCTGGCCCGGTCCGGTGTGGTTGAACGGACGGGCGCGCACGACGTCGACCTCCTTCGCGAGAGCGAAGGCGCGGCCCGCGAGGTCGGCGGCCGCCTTGCTCGAGGCGTACACGGTGGTCGGACGCAGCGCCGCGTCCTCGCGGACCGGCAGCTCCGATTCGGGAACGGCGCCGTAGATCTCCCCGGACGTCACCAGGAGGACGCGCGTGCCGCTGCCGCGACGCGCCGTCTCCTCGAGCAGGTTCACGGCGCCCATCGCGTGCACGGCGTACGCCTGCGAGGCGTTCCGATCCGCCTGAGGCGGCGAGGCGAGGCCCGCCAGAAGGACGACTGCTTCGGGAGAAGACCGATCGAGCGCCGCGGCGACCTGCGCAGCATCCGTCACGTCGCACGGCAGGACCGGGATCTCGCCCACGCCCCCGTCGAGCACGAGCCGCGACGGCGTTTCGCTCTTCGGCCTCGCTGCCCCCCACACCTCGTCTCCCGTCCGGGAGAGCTCGCGCGCCAGGTAGCCGCCTGCGAAGCCGGTGACCCCGACGATCAGGACGCGCATCGGAGCGAGCTACTCCCTCCGCATGCGGGTCTGCGTCGCGACGTCCGCGTCCACCATCATCCGGACGAGCGCGTCGAAGGAAACCTCCGGCTTCCAGCCGAGGTTCTCGCGCGCGAGGGTGGAATCGCCGAGCAGCGTGTCGACCTCCGCCGGGCGGTAGAGGGCCTTGTCTTCCTTGACGTAGCGGCGCCAGTCGAGCCCCACGTGATCGAACGCGATCTCGACGAGCTCGCGCACCGTGTGCTGCTCGCCGGTCGCGACGACGTAGTCCTCCGGCGTGTCCTGCTGCAACATCAGCCACATCGCCTTCACGTAGTCGCCGGCGAATCCCCAGTCGCGACGCGCGTCGAGGTTGCCGAGGCGAAGCTCCTTCGCGAGCCCGAGCTTCACGCGTGCGACGCCGTCGGTCACCTTGCGGGTGACGAACTCCTTCCCGCGTCGCGGCGACTCGTGATTGAAGAGGATGCCCGAGCACGCGAAGAGGCCGTAGCTCTCTCGATAGTTGACGGTGATGTAGTGACCGTAGACCTTCGCGACCCCGTACGGGCTGCGCGGGTGGAACGGCGTCGTCTCGCGCTGCGGAACCTCGCGCACCTTGCCGAACATCTCGGACGAGGAAGCCTGGTAGAAGCGGATCTCCGGGTTCGTCAGGCGGATCGCTTCGAGGATGCGGGTGACGCCGACCGCGTCGAACTCCGTCGTCAGGACCGGCTGCGACCACGACGTCGGAACGAACGACATCGCGGCGAGGTTGTAGACCTCGTCCGGCTTGGTGCGCGCGAGCAAGTCGATCAGCGAGTACTGGTCGAGGAGATCGGCCTGCTCGAGCTCGAGTCGGTCGCGGAACGGCTCGATCCGACTGAAGTTCTCGGTGCTCGACCGCCGCACCATGCCGACCACGCGGTAGCCCTTCTCGAGCAGAACCTCCGCGAGATAGGAGCCGTCCTGGCCGGTGATTCCCGTGATCAAGGCGACGCGCTTCGCCATCAGGCCTCAATCCCTACGTTCTGCCCTACCCACTGGCAAGCGAGGCTTCCGGCGGCCTCCGCGAGACTTCAGACCACGACGTCGTCCGCCGCGGGATCGTACGCGGCGTCATCGCGCACACCGGAAGCGAAAGCGCGCGCCCACGAGAAGGCGACCGCGAAGTACGCCGGCCAGAAGGCGAGCAGGAAGAGAAACTCGCCGGGAGCGTAGCGGGCCGTCCAAGCGAGAGC
This sequence comes from Deltaproteobacteria bacterium, assembly GCA_016874795.1. Lineage (GTDB taxonomy): Bacteria > Desulfobacterota > Binatia > UBA12015 > UBA12015 > VGTG01. The sequence goes on from VGTG01000057.1 coordinate 9,254, forward strand.
GCGCGCCGTGCGCGTGAAAGGAAGCCCGAGCGCGAGGCTCGGATGCCGCACGACGACCTGTCCCGGCAAGCCGCCGAGCTTGCGCGCACGCCCGGAAGCGAAGCCGAGCACCTTCATGTAGCGGAACAGCGCTTTCCAGCCGGCGGGCGTCTGGTGGCGGACGCGCATCCGCGGATCGAACAGCATGTGCTCGCCCGCCTGCCACAAGCGCCAGTCGAGGAGCCAGTCTTCTGAAGCGCGCGTGTCGGGGAATCCGCCGTGGCGCTCGAAGACGGCGCGATCCATCGCGAGGCATGCCGACGGGATCTGCCAGGTGCGCCGCAGCGGCACCCCGGGAAGCGACTCCTTGAACTCGAGGAGGTGGCGGACGCGTGCCGAAGGCGAGAGATGGTCGGGCGGAAGGATCGCGCCGCCGACCGCGGCGACGCCCGCGTCGAGCGCGACGACGGCGCGCGCGAGGAGGTCTGGATGCGCGACGCAGTCCGCGTCGAGGAAGAGGAGGCGGCGCGCTCGCGCGCGCTCGACGCCCCGATTCCGCGCCGTTCCCGGATAGGCGCGCTCGCGCAGCCGAACGACCTGGAGATCGAGCCGTCCCCCCACCGCGCGCGTGAACGGCTTCGCGATCCGCTCGGTCGCGCCGTCCGGCGAGCTGTCGGCGACGATCACCTCGAAGGGAGGAGGCTCGCGCTGCACGCAGAGCGACGCGAGACACTGTCCGATCGTCGCGTGCGCGCGATACGCCGGAATCACGACCGACAGGACCGGCGGGACCTCGCTCAATACACGGCTCCGAAATCCGGCGCCGAGGCGGCCGGCGTCGGGAAGACGTTGGCGAATTCCGCGAACGGCGACTGGCCGAAGGTCCCGAGCCCGACGAGCGAGAACCGGAAGCGGAACTCGATCTCGTCCGGGTTCACGCGGTCGACGAACGCCGCGTCGAACGTCCAGCAGTCGCAGCCGGAGATCACGCGGAATCCGGCCCAATTCTCGAGGAACTCGCCTTCGTCCGCGTCGAAGCGGCCGAGGTAGGACAGCGCGAGGTGGTTGTTGAGACGGACCGTGGTCGCGGCGTTGAGGTTCTGCACCGCACCGCCGCTGTTGAACTGGTAGAAGAGCGATACTTGATTGACGGGCCGGAGCTCGGGTCGGAAGATGTCCGAGTCGCCGACGATCGGCCGCGGGTCCCAGAGGTTCGCGCCGACGTTCGCAAAGACGAACTTGTTGTCGGCGACCGAGTAGACCGTCCGGCTGTTCAGGCCGGCCCAGCGCACCGGCGTGAGGCGCAGGAACGTGTCCACGCCGGAGAGGTGCTCCTTCTTCTTCGGGTCGTCCGCGGTGGCGAAGATGGGTCGCGAGATCTCGTAGCTCTGCTGGACCTGCGCGCGGCCGAGCTCGCGGATCTGGCCAGCGCTCACGCCGGTCGGCAGGGCCGGCGCCGGGGGGCCGTATGGCTCTTCGCCGATGCTCGGGCTCGCGAGCGTCTCGCCGGGAGGCGTGTCCGAGTCGAGCGTCAGTCCGCCGAACTTCCCGAGCAGTCGCGTCAGGACGCCATAGGTGACGAGGTTGCGCGCGTTGATCCGATCGAGCGCGTCGTAGATCGGGATGTCGTCCTGGTTGACGAGCGGGATGTAGTTGTAGCGCAGGAACGGCTCGATCGTGTGCTTGACCTTCGTCAGCTCCGAGCTTTTCTCGAGCTCGTAGATGCGCGACACCTCGGACTGGATACCGGTGTTGAACTGGAGGATCTCGCGGCTCTGGAAGCGCTGGTCGACCGTGCGCGTGTCGAACATCCCATCCATCTGAGGCGGCACCGGGAACTCGTTGTTGACGAGGTAGTAGAGCGTCTCGCGCAGGATCAGATTGAACGATCCGAAGGCGTAATTTCCGAGTCGATACGGCATCATTGCCTGCGGAGCGAAATCGAAGCGCGGTCCGGAGCTCAGCGGCGCGCGGTAGTAGTAGACGGCCTGCGTGTTCGCGCCGAGCCGGAGCCCCTCGAACAGCGGCGGCGTCCTCGCGTTCAGCGTGAGCCGTGGGATCGGCTGCGGGACTCGGCTCTGCTTCTGGATCAGGTCCTGGTACCAGACCGCCTCGGCCTTCATGAGGCCCCAGGGCTGCACCTTCACGATGCCCGCTTCGGAGATCGTGTAGCGGATCGTCGTCAAGAAGAGGTTCGTCGCCGGGACGTACGAGAGGGTGTTCATCTCGCGCAGGAAGAGGTTGTCGCTGACGTAGAACGGCCGGAGGTAGATGTCGCTCTCCCAGGGACCGGGCTGCTGGTGGTAGCCGATCACGCTCCAGCGGTTCTCCGGGATGTCCGGGTCGGCGAGCTGGTCGATGTCGACCACCTCGCTCTCCTGATCGCCGCGGATGCTCTCGTTGAAGTAGCTCAGGGTCATGCGTCCGCCGGCGTCCGGTGAAAGCAGGTAGCGGTAGTCCGTGAGAATGCCGATGCGCGCCGACGTCTCGACATCGAGCGAGATCGTCGCGTCGCTGCTCTTGTTGATCGCCCAGTAGAACGGCTGGGTGTACTGGAAGCCGCGTGCGTTCGAGATGCCGAACGCGGGGAACAGGAAGCCAGACTGGCGATCGCGCAAGACCGGGAAGAGTCCGTACGGAAACTTCAGGATCGGCGTGCCTGCGACCTTGAACGTGCCCTCGCGGACCTCCGCCCACCCGCCGAGTGTGACGTCGATCTGCTCCGCCTCGATGCTCCAGTCGGGCGCCCCTTCGCTGCAGAGGCAGGTCGTGAACTCGCCTTCCCAGATGCGGTAGCTGTGCCCGATGTCCTTCTCGAGACGATCGCCGTCGAGAAGGAAGCGCGAGTCGCGCAGGAAGATCTCGCCGTTCGTCAAGTATCCCGTCTCGTCCTGCATCTCGACCCACGCGTGCTCGGCGTGCACGCGCCCCGAGGGATCCTCGAGCACGACGCTGCCGGACGCGTCGGCCTGCCCCGTCACGCGCTGGTACGAGATCTCGTCGGCGGCGAGGATCGACGTGCCGCTCGAGATCACGACGTCGCCGGCGGCCTGCACCTCCTCTCCGTCCTCGCTGTAGGTGATGCTGTCTGCGTCGATCGAGACGGAATCGTCCTTGCCTCCGGCCCCGATTTCGAAGAGCCCCTCGGCGGGATCGCCGTGCGCGGTGGTCGCGACGGACGCGACCGCGAGCACGAGGACGAGCGCGAGGCTGCGGTAGTCCTCGGGGCGCCTCATGCCGACGTCTCCGCCGCGGATTCGACGGAGGACCCGGTCTCGAACACGCTCGCGCGGCCGCTCCGGCGCAGCCAGTCCTCGTAGATCTCGCCGACGAGGAACAGCGAGCCCGCTGCCAGGATCGGCGTCCCGTCGTCCTCGCGCGCGAGCCGATCGATCTCCGCCGCGGGAGCGCCCCCGACGCGCGTCGGGACGAACGGCGAGAACTCCGACGCGAGCACCGCCGGATCGGCGGCGCGCGGCTGGCGGAGCGGAACGACGACGACCTCGCGCGCCGCGGGCCGCAGCTCCGCGGCGATCTCACGCCAGCGCTTGTCCGCGAGCGCGGCGAAGACGAGGCGGACCGGCCCTCCGGCGACCGCGCCGATCTCGCGCCGAAGAGCGGCCGCACCGTCCGGATTGTGGGCGCAGTCGAGGATCACGCGAGGTCTCTCGCGGACGACGTCGATCCGTCCCGGCCACCGCACGCGAGCGAACGCGGTCCGGACGTGCTCTTCGCTCACGGCGAGGGCGGGAACCCGCGCCCCGAGCTCGCCGAGCAGTGCGAGAGCGATCGCACCGTTCTCGCGCATGTGCCGGCCGACGAGAGCAATCGGCGGCACGCGATCGCAAAACCCCCCCGCGTCGACGAGCCGCGCACCGACCTCGGCCCCGCGGGCATTCACGGCCGTGCGCGCTTCGTCGGGCAGCTTCGGCGCGAGCACGGTCGCCACGCCCGGCCGCAGGATCCCGGCCTTCTCGCGAGCGATCGCGGCGAGCGTATGCCCGAGGTAGTTCTCGTGGTCGAGGCCGATGCTGGTGATCGCGGAGCAGACCGGCTCGACGACGTTCGTCGCGTCGAGACGTCCGCCGAGACCGACCTCGACCACGGCGACGTCGATCGCAGATTCCGCGAACGAGAGGAACGCGAGCAGCGTCGACACCTCGAAGAACGTGAGCCCGGTCTCCTCCGGCGAAGCGCACGAGCGGATCCGCGCGACGCCGTCCACGACCGCTTCCCGCCCGATCTCCGCGCGTCCGATGCGGATCCGCTCGGTGAAGTGGACGAGATGAGGCGAGGTGTAGATCCCGACCCGATGGCCCGCGGTCACGAGCGCCTCGTGGACGAGTGCCGCGGTCGAGCCCTTGCCGTTCGTGCCGGCGATCAGGACCGACGCGAACCGCCGATCGGGCCGTCCGAGCGCGTCCAGTGCCGCGCGCACCCGCTCGAGCTTCAGGTCCCAGCCGCGGGACGCCTCGAGCCCGTAGAGGTACGCGATGGTCTCGGAGTACGTCACCGCGGTTGCCGCGTGAGCACGCGCAAGACCCGTCCCAAGGTGGATCGGATCTCCGCGCGCGGCACGACGCCGTCGATCATTCCGGAGCGAAAGACCGTTTCCGCCTTCTGGAAGTCCTCCGGCAGCTTCTCTCCGATCGTCTGCTCGATCACGCGCCGGCCCGCGAAGCCGATGCGCGCTCCCGGCTCCGCGATCTGGACGTCGCCGAGCATCGCGAGAGAAGCGGCGACGCCGCCGGTCGTCGGATCGGTCAGAACGCAGACGTAGGCGAGGCCCGCTTCGCGCAATTGGACGATCGCGTCGCTCACGCGCGCCATCTGGAGGAGCGAGAGCGTGCCTTCCTGCATGCGAGCACCGCCCGACGCGACGAACGCGACCATCGGGCAACCCCGCTCACACGCCTCCTCCGCGAGCCTCGAGAACTTCTCCCCCACCACCGTCCCCATGCTGCCACCGAGAAAGCGGAAGTCGAAGAGTGCGATCGCAGTTTCGACGTCTTCGATCCGCGCGAAGCCGGTGACCAGTGCCTCGGCGCGGCCGGTCGCTTCCCGGGCCGCCGCGACGCGGGCGGGATACGGCCGGCTGTCGACCCAGCCGAGAGGGTCCGAGGCCGTAAGCGAAGCGTGCGTCTCGCGGAACGTGCCGCGGTCGACGGTGAGCCGAACCCGTTGCGCGACCGTCACCGGCAGATGGTGGTCGCAGCGCGGGCAGACGTTCAGGCGGCGCTCGACCTCCTTTCGGTAGACGGGCTCGGCACAGCCCGGGCAGCGCAGGAAGAGGGCCTCGGCGCCCTCGCCCTCCGCCTCGCTCGGAGGAGTCTCGACCTCGCGATCGCCCGCGGTCATCGCCCCCGTCCGGAGCGGTGCGTGGCTCGCTTCATGTCGCGGGCGAGGCTGCCCACCTGCGCGACCGCATCCGCCCGGTCCGAGGCCGCCTCGATCCGTCGCGAGATCTCGGTGCCGACCACCACCGCGTCCGCCATCTGCGCGACCGCGGTGGCCTGCTCCGTCCGCGTGATCCCGAAGCCGATGCCGACCGGGAGCGGCGTCCGTGCTCGAATGCGTGCGACGAGGCCCGCGATCGCCTCGGTGTCCGCCGCCTTCACTCCCGTCGTCCCCGCCACCGACACGAAATAGACGAACCCGGAGGCGACGCCGAGGACGCGGTCGATCCGCTCCGCCGTGCTCGTCGGCGCGAGGAGGAAGATCATGTCGATGCCGCTCCGGCGCAGTGGCAGGCGCAGCTGGTCGGCCTCGTCCGGCGGCATGTCCACGCAGAGGAGGCCGTCGACGCCGACGCCGCTCGCCGCCTGGGCGAGACCTTCCGCGCCGAACGCGAGGAACGGGTTCGCGTAGCCGAAGAGCACGATGGGAACTTCGGAACGCTTGCGGAAGCGCGCGACGAGGTCGAGCACCCCGGTGAGCGTCGTACCGGCCTTCAGGGCGCGCTCCGCGGCGCGCTGCAGCGCGGGCCCGTCCGCCATCGGATCGGAGAACGGCACGCCGAGCTCGATCACGTCCGCGCCGGCCTCGACGACCGCGTCTAGGAGGCGCTCCGTCGTGTCGATCCCGCCGTCGCCCGCCATCAGGAACGGGACGAAAGCGGCCTCGTCGTGCTCGCGGAGAGCGGCGAACGTCGCGGGGAAGCGATTCGCCGGCGGCCGGCTCACGCGCTCTCCCCGCGGAGCTGCACGCCGCGCGCGCTCGCGACCGTCTCCATGTCCTTGTCGCCACGCCCGGAGAGGTTGACGAGCAGGATTTGATCGCGGCCCATCGTCGGCGCGAGCCGGATCGCGTGCGCGATCGCGTGCGAGGACTCGAGCGCCGCGATGATGCCCTCGCTGCGAGCGAGGCGCTCGAGCGCGTCGAGCGCCTCGTCGTCCGTCGCGGTGACGTAGCTCACGAGGCCGTGCTCCTTCAGATAGGCGTGCTCGGGGCCGACGCCCGGATAGTCGAGACCGGCCGAGACCGAGTGCGCCTCGCGGACCTGTCCGACCTCGTCCTGCAGCAAGTACGAGCGCGCGCCGTGCAGCACGCCCGGCGTGCCGGCGGTGAGCGTCGCCGCGTGGCGCCCCGAGGAGACCCCGTGACCCGCTGCTTCGACGCCGACGGCGCGCACCTCGGCGTCGCCGAGGAACGGGTAGAAGAGCCCGATCGCGTTCGAGCCGCCGCCGACGCACGCGATCAGCACGTCCGGGAGCCGACCCGTCGCCGCGAGCATCTGACGGCGGGCTTCGCGGCCGATGACGCACTGGAGATCGCGCACGAGCATCGGATACGGATGCGGCCCCGCCGCGGAGCCGATCATGTAGAAGGTGTCCGCGACGTTCGCGATCCAGTCGCGGAGCGCCTCGTTCATCGCATCCTTCAGCGTCCGGCTGCCGCTCTCGACGACGCGCACGGAAGCGCCGAGGAGCTTCATCCGGAAGACGTTCAGCGCCTGACGGCGCACGTCCTCCGCGCCCATGAACACCTCGCACGGAAGCCCGAAGTGCGCCGAAGCCGTCGCCGCTGCGACGCCGTGCTGTCCCGCGCCGGTCTCGGCGATGATGCGGGTCTTCCCCATGTGCACGGCGATCAGGATCTGGCCGATCGTGTTGTTGATCTTGTGCGCGCCGGTGTGACACAGGTCCTCGCGCTTCAGGTAGATGCGTGCGCCACCGAGCTCGTCGCTCAGGCGGCCCGCGAGCGTCAGTGGCGTCGGGCGACCGACGTACTCCGAGAGGAGCCGGCGCAGCTCGCTGCGGAACTTCGGGTCCTTGCGGATGACGGCGTAGGCCTGCTCGAGCTCGAGCAGCGCCGGCATCAGCGTTTCGCTGACGTAGCGACCGCCGAACTCGCCGAAGTGTCCGCGCCGGTCAGGCAGTTTTTGCATTGTCGATCAGCTCCCGCATGCGCGTCGCATCCTTGATTCCGGGCGCGCTCTCGACGCCGCTCGCGACGTCGACCGCGAACGGGCGGAGCGTTCGCACCGCCGCCGCGACGTTGTCCGGCGCGAGTCCGCCGGCAACGATCAGCCGCTCCCGCGGGAACGGCTTCGCCCAGTCCCACGCGAAGCTCTCGCCGCCGCCGCCGTACCCGCCGCCCGCACCTCCCTCGCAGAGGTAGTACGCGGGCTCGCCCGCGCCGAGGGCACGGTCCGCGTCCTCGGGCGTCCGGAGGCGGACCGCGCGGATCACGGGACACGGCCACCCGCCGAGCAGCTCCGTGGGCTCGTCGCCGTGGAGCTGGATCGCCGAGAGCGCGAGGGTCTCGCGGATCTCCTCGATCTCCTCACGGCTCGCGTCGACGAAGACGCCGACTCGCCACACCGAGACGGGCAGCGCCTCGACGATCGAGCGCGCCGTCGCGACGTCCACGTGGCGACGGCTTCCCGGCCAGAAGTTGAGGCCGATCATGTCCGCGCCGGCCTCCGCCGCGGCCGCGGCGTCCCCGGGACGCGTGATGCCGCAGATCTTCACGCGGACGCTCATGCCGACTTCCCACCGCCGAGCATCGCGCGCAGCGCCGCTCCCGGATCGGTCGCGGTCATGAACGCCTCGCCGACGAGGAACGCGTCGACGCCGGAGCCTCGCAAGCGGTCGAGATCGGCGCGGTTCCGAAGGCCGCTCTCGGCGACGACTCGCGTTCCCGAAGGAATTCGTTGCACGAGGCGCTCGGTCGTCTCGAGCTCGGTCCGGAACGTCCGCAGATCGCGGTTGTTGATGCCGAGGAGCGCTCCCTCGCAGCGCAGAGCGGCCTCGAGCTCCACGTCGTCGTGGACCTCCACGAGCACCTCGAGGCCGATGTCGCGCGCCGCTCCGAAGAGGCCGACGAGCGCCTCCGCCGAGAGCGCCGCGGCGATGAGGAGCACCGCGTCCGCGCCCGCCGCTCGCGCCTCCTCGAGCTGATAGGCGTCGAGGACGAAGTCCTTCCGGAGAACAGGGATCGAGACCGCTTCGCGCACGGCCGCGAGATGAGCGAGCGCGCCGCCGAAGAACTTCTCGTTCGTCAGGACCGAGATCCCCGCCGCGCCCGCCGCTTCGTAGCTCCGCGCGATCGCGACCGGATCGTAGGGATCGCGCAGGACGCCGCGCGAAGGCGAGCGGTGCTTGCACTCGGCGATGATTCCGGGCGAGCGCTCGGCGAGCGAGCGCAGGAGGCTTCGGCGCGCCGTCGCGTAGCCCGGGGCACGACGCAGATCCTCCACGGTGCGCACCGCGCGAGCGCGCTCGATCACCTCGCGTTCGTTGCCGACGATCTGCGCGAGGATGTCGGGGAGCGGTCGTGTCTCGCGGCTCTCCACGGTCACGCTCCCCTGCTAGCATCCGCGTGCCCCGCCTGCGTGGCCTCCGCGAGGCGACGCAAGACGTCGCGCGCGCCGCCGCTCGCGATCGCTTCGCCTGCGAGACGTGCGCCCTCGGCGAGGCTCTCGGCGCGTCCTGCCACGTGGAGCACCATTCCCGCGTTCGCCGCGACGACGTCCGCGCGCGGACCCGGCGCTCCGTCGAGCACCTCGCGAACCGCCTGCACCGACTCCTCGAGCGTCTCGGCGTGCACCGCCTCCGGCGGCGCTTCGGGCAGACCGAAGGTCGAGGCATCGACGACGAGCTCGCGAACGGAATCTCCCCGGATCTCGACGACGTCGGCGGGAGCGGCGAGCGAGATCTCATCGAGACCGTCGCGGCCGTGCACGACGAGAGCGTGCTCGACGCCGAGGATCCGAAGCGCGCCCGCGACCCGCTCGAGATCGCGCTTCGATGCCACGCCGACGACCTGACGCCGCACGCCGGCCGGGTTCGTGAGCGGTCCGAGCAGGTTGAAGATCGTCCGGACGCCGAGCTCGGTCCGGACCGGACCGACGTGCCGCATCGCCGGGTGGAGTCGGCGCGCGAAGAGGAAGCCGATCCCCACCTGGTCGATGCAGCGTCCGACCCTGTCCGCGGGCAGATCGATCGCGACGCCGAGCGCTTCGAGCGTGTCCGCGCCGCCGAACTTTCCCGAGGCTGCCCGATTTCCATGCTTGGCCACCGAGGCGCCGCCCGCAGCCGCGACGAGAGCCGCGGCCGTCGAGATGCTGAACGTTCTCCCGCCGTCTCCGCCGGTGCCGCAGTTGTCGACGAGCGGCTCGCGCCGGCTCGCCACCCGGTCGGCGCGCGCGCGCATCGTCCGGGCTGCGCCGACGATCTGGTCGACCGTCTCGCCGCGCACGCGGAGCGCCGCGAGAAAAGCGCCGACGAGCGCCGCGGACGACCCTCCCGACATGATCTCCTCGACGGCCGCCGCGGTCGCGTCGGTTCCGAGCTCGTCACCGTCGAGGAGGCACGCGAGGGCGGAGCGGATGGCGACGCCGCCCTTCTGTGTCACCGCTTCCCTCCGGGCAAGCTCTCGAGAAAGTTTGCGAGAAGACGCTTTCCTTCCACCGTCAGGATCGACTCGGGATGGAACTGCACGCCTTCGAGCGGCCACTCGCGATGCCGCACGCCCATGATCTCGCGATCGCCTTCGTCCTCGGTCCACGCCGTGATCTCGAGGCTTTCCGGCAGACGGCTCCGCTCGATGACGAGGGAATGGTAGCGCGTCGCCTCGAAGGGCCGCGGAAGATCGCGGAACACGCCGGCGCCCGAGTGATGAATCGCGGACGTCTTTCCGTGCATGATCTTCGAAGCGCGCACGATCTCGCCGCCGAGCGCCGCGCCGATCGACTGGTGTCCGAGGCAGACGCCGAGCGTCGGGATCTTTCCTCCGAAGCGCTGCACGGCGCCGACGGAGATGCCCGCCTCCGCGGGTGTGCACGGCCCCGGAGAGAGGACGATTCCGGAGGGATGCTTCGCTTCGATCGCGTCGAGCGTGATCGCGTCGTTGCGGTGGACCTCGACCTCGGCGCCGAGCTCGCGGAGGTACTGCACGAGGTTGTAGGTGAAGGAGTCGTAGTTGTCGATCATGAGGATCATGCGGACGGCTCCTCTGGACGAAGCTCCGCGAAGTCCTCGGCCATCGCGACCGCGGTCAGAAGCGCGCGCGCCTTCCGCACGCACTCCTCGTGCTCGTACTCGGGATCGGAGTCGGCGACGATGCCCGCGCCTGCCTGCACGTACGCACGCCCGTTCGCGAGGAGAGCGGTGCGGATCGTGATCGCCATGTCCATCGCGCCCGAGAAGCCGAAGTAGCCGAGCGCGCCGCCGTAGATCCCGCGCCGGCACGGCTCGAGCTCGTCGATGATCTCCATCGCACGCACCTTCGGCGCACCGGAGAGCGTGCCTGCTGGAAAGGCCGCGCGGAGCGCGTCGATCGCGTCGAACTCGGGAGCGACCTGCCCCTCGACGTTGGAGACGATGTGCATGACGTGCGAGTAGCGCTCGATCACGAACTGCTCCGTCACGCGCACGGTGCCCGGAAGAGCGACGCGGCCCACGTCGTTCCGCCCGAGGTCGAGGAGCATGACGTGCTCGGCGCGCTCCTTCGGGTCGGCGAGGAGCGCCTCCGCGAGACGATCGTCCTCCTGCGGCGAGGCGGCGCGGGGATGCGTCCCCGCGATCGGGCGGACCATCATGCGTCCGTCCTCGAGACGGACCAGGACCTCCGGCGACGAGCTGACGACGGCGAAGTCCCCGAGCTCGAGATGCGTCAAGTACGGCGAAGGATTGATCGAGCGCAGGCAGCGGTAGACGTCGAAGGGGTCAGCCGTCGTCTCGTGGGAGAAGCGCTGCGCGAGGACCACCTGGATGATGTCGCCCGCGCGGATGTACTCCTTCGCGCGCTCGACGATCGCGCGGAACTCTTCGGGTCGCAGCGTCGACTCGGCGGTGCGCGGCTGCGAGGGACGGAAGCGCACGGGCAACGGCGCGACGGGACCGTCGAGGCGCGCCGCGAGGTTCTCGATGCGTCTCTCCGCCTCGGCCCGGCTCTCCTCCCGCCGGCTCTCGTCCGTCACGTCCGCGTGGGACACGAGAAGAATCCGCTGCTGGCGGTTGTCGAACACCGCGAGGGTGTCGACGAGGAGCAGCACCATGTCGGGCATGCCGAGGTCGTCGGGCGGCGGCGACTCGAGCTTCTCGATCCAGCGGACCGCGTCGTAGGCGACGTAGCCGACGAGGCCTCCGGTGAGACGCGGCAGACCCGGCGGTGCGGCGACGCGGTAGCGAGCGAGGAGATCGCGCACGAAGGCGAACGGGTCGACGTTCCCATGCTCGTCGACCGCTCCGTCCCGCCACTCGACGCGCACGTCGCGCCGGCGCGCGACGACGACCGCGGCCGGGTCGGTTGCGATGTAGCTGTATCGCCCCCAGCGCTCGCCGCCCTCGGCGCTCTCGAGCAGACACCCGTAACGACCGTGGTGGAGCTTTCGGAACGCGGTGACGGGCGTGTCGCGATCGGCGAGGAGCTCGGCCCAGACGGGTACGTGCGTCACACCTTCGGCGAGGCGCTCGAACTGTGCGGCGGAAGGCGAGATCCGCACGGTCTCACTCCTCCGCCAGATAGGCGCGCGTGAACTGCTCCTCGTCCTTCAAGCGCACCAGCACCGCCGTCGCGGACTCCATCGTCGGGAAGCGTCCGACACGGACCCGATAGACCGGCTCGTCCCGGTAGACGACCTCGATCGCGTACGCGTTGTAGCCGCGCTGGCGGAGGCGCTGCACGATCCGCCGCGCCGTGTACGCGTCCTTTGTCGCGTTCACCTGCACGCTCCACCTGCCGCGCGGCGCTCCGACCATCGACGAATCGCGTCCCGCGGTCGGAGCGGCGACGACCTGCGTCGGTGCGGAGGCCGTCGGCGAAGGTGCGATGGCGCGCTCGGTCGCCTTCGGCGAAGGCGCCGCACTCGGACCCGGGCTCGCCGTCGGCGCGGGCTCCGTCGGTGAAGGCGCGGGACGGACCGCGAGCTGCAAGCCGGCGCTCGGCTCGGCACCGGGCTCCGCGGGTGCGACTGGCGCGTCCGGTGCGGCGGGAACGCTCCTGCTCGCCGTTCCCGTCCTCCCCATCGAAGCCGGATCGATCGGCAGACGCTCGACGCGCTCCTCGCGCGCGAGACGGCTCTCCTGCAGGCCCTTTCCGACGAAGATCCCGAGGAAGAACACGACCAGCGAGCCGCCGAGGAAGACGAGGATCAGCCCGAAGACCTCGAGCCACCCGAACTCGAACCGCCGCGACCCGCCCGCCATGGCCTACATCCGATCCGGAGCGCTCACGCCGAGGATGCCGAGGCCCGCGGCGATGGTGCGCTGGACGACGTGGAGGAGGACGAGCCGGGCCGTCACGCGCTCCGGCGCCTCGTCGCCGAGGATGCGGTGCCGGTTGTAGTAGCGATGCAGGCTCGCCGCGAGCTCCTGCAGGTAGAAGACGATCCGGTGCGGCTCGAGCTCGCGCGCCGCGAGAGCGACGGTCTCCGCGTAGAGAGCGATCTGGCCGATGAGCTCGAACTCCTCGCTCTCGCCGAGCGGCTCGAGAAGGGACGCATTCGCCGGTCCCTCCGGCACCGCGACGCCCTGACGGCCCGCTTCCGCGAAGAGGTTCGAGATCCGAGCGTGTGCGTACTGGACGTAGAAGACCGGATTGTCCGTCGAGCGTTTGCGGGCGAGGTCGAGATCGAACTCGAGATGGCTGTCCGACTTCCGGCAAAGGAAGAAGAAGCGAGCGGCGTCGACGCCGACCTCGTCGAGAAGCTCGTCGAGCGTGACGTACTCGGCGCGGCGGGTCGACATCTTCACCTGCTCGCCGTGCCGCGTGAGCGTGACGAACTGGTAGATCACCGCGCGGATCGTCGAGATGTCGTGCCCGAGCGCGACGAGCGCCGCGGCGACGTCTCGGTGCTGCGAGATGTGATCGGCGCCGAGGACGTCGACGATCAGATCGAAGCCCCGTGCGAGCTTGTCCTCGTGGTAGGCGATGTCCGGGAGCCGGTAGGCGGGCTCTCCCGTCCCCTTCACCAGAACGCGGTCCTTCTCGAGGCCGACCTTCTCGCCGACCAGCCACACGGCGCCCTCGCGGCGGTCGACGAGGCCGCGCTCGTCGAGAGCGGCGACGACGCGCTCGATCGCGCCCGACGCGTAGAGCGAGTCCTCGTTGAAGTAATGATCGAAGACGATGCCGAGGCGCTCCTGGGTGCGCCGGATCTCGGCGAAGATCGCGCTCTCGGCGGCGGCGCGAAAGGCGTTGCCCTCGTGGTCGGCGAGCGATTCCCCGTGCTCGTGGCGCAGCGAGCGCGCGATGTCGCGAATGTAGTCGCCCTGGTAGCCGTCCTCCGGGAACTCCGAGGGTCGTCCGATCTCCTCGAGGTAGCGCGCCCGCACGCTCGCTCCGAGAACCTTCATCTGCCGGCCGGCGTTGTTGAAGTAATACTCGCGCTCGACCGCGTATCCTGCGGTCGAGAGGAGGCGCGCGACGGTGTCGCCGAGGACCGCGTTCCGGCCGTGTCCGACCGTCAACGGACCGGTCGGATTCGCCGAGACGAACTCGACCTGGGCGCGCTTTCCCGCCTCTTCCGAAACGACACCGAGAGCCGGCTCGGCCGAGAGACGCGCGAGCTCGGACCTCCAGAAGCCGGGCGAGAGCCGCAGGTTGAGAAAGCCCGGGCCGGCGACCTCGGAGGAGGTGATCCAGCCTTCGGGGTCGTCGAGGTGCTCGCGCAGGATCTCCGCGATCGCGCGCGGCGACTTGCGCTCGCTGCGTGCCATCGTCAGCGCGAGGTTGCTTGCAATATCGCCATGCTCGCGATCCTTCGGCACCTCGACCGAGACGGGCTCGTTCGTGCTGGAGCCGAGCTTGCCCTCTCGTCGCGCGGCCGCGAGCGTTCGCTCGAGGACCTCCTCGATCCGCCGCTTCATCCGCCCGGCCGCTCGGCGTGCCGGAGGCTCTGGTTCCGGCTCCGCACGACTTGTCGCTACCGGGTTCCCAGAAGACTTTCAATTGTACGGGTCGCCACGGGTGTGGGACGCGCACCACGTAGTTTCCGGCGATGGAAATCGCGTTGGAGGCTTCAAGTTCGAGAACGCAGCTGATATGGGTGCGCCTTCCAGGGTCGCAGATTCCACAGTCCCGTAACCTCAACCTCATCCCCGAGCCTTTTGTTTCTCGGGGAAACCAGGAGTGGCCATGGGAGCCTCCAGGTCTTCGAAGACAGCCGCGGCAAGGGTACGAACGAGCATCGCGCTCGCTTCGACCTGGATTTCGGCGATCGGCCTCTCGGCGCAGCCGGCCGAGGCGCAGCCGTCGACCGACTGGCGCGACTACACGATCGTGGCGCGCGAGCGCCTGCTGATCGATTCCAACCTCAACATCAACGGGAGCTTCGCGGTCATCGACGCCGAAGGCCTCCTGCGCGTCGGGCAGGCCACCTTCCAGCACGACGGCGCGCCCGACCCGCTGATCGCCGCGGACATGGTCGTCCTCGTGCAGCAGTCGTCGGTCGTCGACGTGTTCACGAACTCGCTGCAGCAATCGCCGACGGCCCAGATCCGCGGCACGCTGACCCGGCCGTTCCACTTCCCTCTCGGGATCGTCCTGCCGCCGCTCCCGGCGGCGGTGTTCGATCCGTGCATCCCGAGCGCGCAGGACTTAGTCCTGCCGAACGGGGACACGCACCAGCTCGTGCCCGGATGCTACGGCCGGGTCACCGTTCGTCAGGACGCCCACCTCGTCCTGGACGCCGGGGTCTACCGCTTCCGCGATCTGATCGTGAGGAAGCGGGGGGAGATCCTGACCCAGGGCGGAGCGGTCGACGTGAACGTCCGCGAGCGGATCCTGACCGAGGAGGACGCGAACCTTCGCGCCTCGAGCGGCGATCCGGACGACCTGCAGTTCTGGATCGGCTCCGACGGGGGCTCCCAGACCTCGATCGGGAAGTTCTCCACCGTGATCGGGACGCTCTTTGCACCGAACGACACGGGCTTCGACTTCAAGCGGAACGTCACGCTGATCGGCAGCGCGGTCGCCCGGACCGTACGACTCGCCGGCGAGCACGGCGAGCGCCCCCCGACGCCGACCCCGAGCCCGACTCCGACACCCACGCCGACGCCAAGTCCCACGCCGACGCCGACGCCCACACCGACCCCAACGCCTACGCCGACCCCGACTCCGACGCCGAGCCCCACGCCGACCCAGGTGCCGCCGACGCCCACGCCCACGATGCCCTTCCAGCCGTCGCCGACGCCGACTCCCTTCTGCAAGGAGGACGTCGACGCGGCCTGCACCCTCTACGTCGTCAGCAGCTCGGCGCCGGTTCCGCCGGCGTTCTCGAAGCTGCAGGCGGCCGTCGATGCAGCCGGCCCGACCGACGTGATCTGCGTCTTCGCGAGAACCAACGAGAACGTCGTGATCGACGAGGGTCACACCATCGAGGTCACGCAGTGCACCGTCGCCGAGGTGACGGCGACGAGCTCCGCGTCGCCGGCGATCCGGATCGCCGGGACGCCGAAGGTCCTGATCATCGGGCTCGACACCGTCGGCGGCAGCGCCGGCTTCCAGGTCGACGGCAACGGCCACGAGCTCCGCGGCGTACGCGCGCGCGGCAGCGCCGGCTGCGGAATCGTCGTCAACGGCGACGGGAACGAGGTCTCCGTCAACCGGGTCGAGCAGAACGCGCAGTGCGGGCTACGCCTCGTCGGTGACGGCAACCGCGCGCGCAACGGCAAGTATAGCGAGAACCCCGTCGGGATCGAGGTGCCCGGAGATCGGAACGTGCTGCGCGGCGTGACGGTCGAGTGGAACTCTGGCGCCGGAGCGGTCGTCACCGGTGCGGGGAACGAGCTGAACGGCGTGCGCGCGTTCGACAACGTCGGCAACGGGTTCACGATCCGCGGAGCCGGCAACAAGCTGCTCTCGAGCCAGGGTGACGACAACGGCGGCAACGGTGTCCGCGTCGAGACCCAGGCAAGCGGTACGCTCGTGAAGAGCGATGCGGTCGAGGACAGCGGCGCCTGCGGCTTCCTGGTCGAGGGAGCGGGAACGAACGACGGCGGTGGGAACAATACCGTCAACGGACGCCGCTTCGAGAACATCGAAGCCGGCGGGTGCTTCCACTGAGGCGCAGCGATGCGAGTGTGTGTGAGCCGCGAGGGGTGTGGGGCGCGCTCCGGGTCGCATCGTCACCGTACGACCATCGTCGCGGCGTGGAGCGCCGTCGCGCAGCGACGGCGATTCGGGGGAACCTGCCTACGCGAGCACGTGCGACCCGGAGCGCGCCCCACACCCCTCGCGGCTCCACCGAGACGACTACGCGACGGCCGCCCCTCTCCTGCTATTTCGCGGCTTCGGCTTCGGTGCTCGTCTTCTTGGTGCGGCGGCGCTTCCGCTTCTTCTCGGACTCGACGCTCTCGGACGTGCCGGTGAGTTCGATCATCGAGAGGCGCGCGGCATCGCCGACGCGCGTGCCCAGCTTGATCACGCGCGTGTAGCCGCCCGGCCGCTCCGCGAACCGCGGCGCGACGTCATCGAAGAGACGGCGCACGACCTTCGGATCGCGCAGAAACGCGATCGCGCGGCGGCGCGCCGCAAGCGTCCCCTGCTTGCCGAGCGTCACCATCCGGTCGGCGAAGCGGCGGACTTCCTTCGCCTTCGCGTCGGTCGTGCGAATCCGGTCGCGGGCGAGAAGCTCTCGCACCAGGTTCCGGTACAGAGAGGCCCGATGCGCCGAAGTGCGGCTGAGCTTCTTTCCTGAATTCAGATGTCGCATTGTCGTGGCTCCGCCCGGCTCAGGCGGTCTGCTTCTCCCGCAGCAGCCGGCGCCGCTCGAGCTCTTCTCGCGGCGGGAAGTTCTCGAGCCGCATGCCGAGCGAGAGTCCCATCTCGGCGAGCAGCTCCTTGATCTCGTTCAACGACTTCCGGCCGAAGTTCTTGGTCTTGAGCATCTCGGCTTCGGTCTTCTGCACGAGCTCGCCGATGTAGCGCAGGTCGGCGTTCTGCAGGCAGTTGGCCGAGCGGACCGAGAGCTCCAGCTCGTCGACGCTCCGGAAGAGGTTCTCGTTGAGCTCGACCGCGTGCGCGTCCTCGGTGACGGTCGTCGCCTCGGTCGGCTCCTCGAAGTTGATGAAGACGTTGACCTGGTCCTGGAGGATGCGTGCGGCGTAGGCGAGCGCGTCCTCGGGGCGGACGCTGCCGTCCGTCCAGATCTCCATCACCAGCTTGTCGTAGTCGGTACGCTGCCCGACGCGCGCGTTGCTGACGACGAAGTTCACCTTGCGGATCGGCGAGAAGATCGCGTCGATCGCAACGGTTCCGACCGGCGCGTCCTCGTCCTTGTTGCGATCGGCCGAGACGTAGCCGCGCCCCATGCGGATCAGAAGCTCGATCCGGAGGTTCGCGCTCTTCCCGACCATCGCGATGTGCTGGTCGAGATTGAGGATCTCGACCTCGGGCCCCGCCTGGATGTCGGAGGCCTTCACGTCGCGCTCGCCCTGGACGTCGATCGTCGCCCGCGCCTCCTCGGCGCCGTCGTGCAGACGGAGGCGAACTTCCTTCAGGTTCAGGATGATGTCGGTGACGTCCTCGGTGACTCCGTTGATCGTCGAGAACTCGTGCAGCGTGTTCTCGAAGCGGACCGCGGCGATCGCCGCACCGCGCAGCGACGAAAGAAGGATCCGCCGCAAGGCGTTCCCGAGCGTCGTACCGAAGCCGCGCTCGAGCGGCTCGCACTCGAGCTTCGCGTACGTCGGCGTCAGCGCCTTCTCGTCGATGTCGAGCCGATTGGGCTTCGTGAGATCACGCCAGTTCAGTTGGAAACCGTTCACGTTCAACTCCCCCGATCGTCCGGTCTTGCACCGGCCGTCGTCGAGCCGTCCCTATTTCGAGTACAGCTCAACGATGAGCGTCTCGTTGATCGGCATGGTGAGATCCGCACGCTGCGGGAATGCCTTCACCACGCCCGTGAATGCCTCGCGATCGAGCTCCAGCCACTCCGGAACTCCGCGGCGCTGCGACAGCTCGAGCGATTCGACGATGCGCGCGACCTTCCGGCTGCCCTCGCGGACGGTCACCTTGTCGCCTTGCTTGACGAGGAACGACGGGATCGTGACCTTCCGACCGTTCACCGCGAAGTGACCGTGGCGCACGAGCTGGCGCGCTTCCGCGCGCGAGTTCGAGAAGCCCATGCGGTAGACCGTGTTGTCCAGGCGCCGCTCGAGCAGGACGAGCAGCGTCTCTCCGGTGACCGTGCGGCCGCGCTCCGCCTCGTGGAAGTAGCGGCGGAACTGCCGCTCGAGGACCCCGTAGATCCGCTTCACCTTCTGCTTCTCACGAAGCTGGACGCTGTACTCCGAGAACTTGTGCCGCCCCTGGCCGTGCTGGCCTGGGGGGTAGTTCCGGCGTTCGATCGCGCACTTGTCCGTGAAGCAGCGTTCGCCCTTCAGGAAGAGCTTCATCCCTTCCCGACGGCACATCCGGCAGACGGATGCGGTGTTTCGCGCCACGTCAAACTCTCCTTCGCTTGGGTGGCCGGCACCCGTTGTGCGGGATCGGCGTCACGTCCCGGATCATGGTGACCGAGAATCCGGCCGCCTGCAGGGAGCGCAGAGCGGGCTCGCGCCCTCCGCCCGGTCCTTTCACGAAAACCTGAACCGTCCGCATGCCCGCGTCGGCGGCCTTCTTCGCGGCACTCTCGGCCGCGAGCTGCGCCGCGAACGGAGTTCCCTTGCGCGAGCCCTTGAAGCCGACCGAGCCGGCGCTCGCCCAGGACACCGCACCGCCCGTCGTGTCGGTGATCGTGACGATGGTGTTGTTGAAGGTGGAGTGGATGTGCACCACCCCCTCCGACACCATCCGGCGACCCTTCTTCCGCTTCGCGGCACCACCGGCCGCGGCGGGAGCGGCCGGAGGCGCTGCGCCTGCGGCGGGCTCGGCCTTCTCGGCCGCCGCCTCGCGCCCGCTCTCTTCGTTGTCTTCCGGTCTTGCCATCTACTCTTCCTCAGCCCTTCGGCGGAGCCATCTTCTTGCCGGCGACCGTGCGGCGCGGTCCCTTCCGCGTGCGCGCATTCGTGTGCGTGCGCTGGCCGCGAACGGGCAGATTCTTTCGGTGACGAAGGCCGCGATAGCAGCCCAGGTCGACGTAACGCTTGATGTTGAGGGTGACCTCGCGGCGGAGGTCGCCTTCGACCTTGTACGACTGGTCGATCACGCGGCGGATGCGCTGGACCTCGTCCTCGCCCAGGACGTCGGTCTTCGCGCTCCCCTCGACCTGGGCCTCGCTGCAGATCTTCAGCGCGAGGCTCCGGCCGATGCCGTAGATGTAGGTCAAGCCAATGTCGATTCGCTTGTTTCTCGGAAGGTCGACGCCAGCAATGCGTGCCATGGATCCTCCGGACCGCCTCAGCCCTGACGCTGCTTGTGACGCGGATTGACGCAGATCACCCGCACTACGCCTTGACGGCGGATGACCTTGCACTTCGGACAAATCTTCTTGACGGAAGGACGGACTTTCACGGCTGCACTCCTACTTCGCTCGATACGTGATGCGTCCGCGGCTCAGATCGTACGGCGAGAGCTCGACCGTGACCTTGTCGCCGGGGAGAATCTTGATGTAGTGCATCCGCATCTTTCCCGAGATGTGGGCGATGATGCTGTGGCCGTTCTCGAGGGCCACTCGAAACATCGCATTCGGCAGGGATTCCTGCACCACACCGTTGACCTCGATCGCATCTCCCTTGGGCATCGTCGCTCTACTGCGCCCTTACGGGTGCTCCGTCCCGAGCGACGTCAGGATCTCGGGACCATTTGCGGTCACGGCGACCGAGTGCTCGAAGTGCGCCGACAGGCGGCGGTCCTTCGTCACGGCGGTCCACCCGTCCTCGAGAACCTCGACCTCGTACGTTCCCGCGCAGACCATCGGCTCGATCGCGAGCACCATTCCTTCCTTCAGCCGAGGGTTCTGACCGCGGCTCACGTAGTTCGGAACCTGCGGCTCCTCGTGGAGACGCTGTCCGATCCCGT
Source organism: Deltaproteobacteria bacterium (assembly GCA_016874795.1). Taxonomy (GTDB): domain Bacteria; phylum Desulfobacterota; class Binatia; order UBA12015; family UBA12015; genus VGTG01. Next base: position 29,642 of record VGTG01000057.1, read on the forward strand.
GGCCGACGAAATCCCGCACGACGCCATAGCCGTGCGCCTCGGCGTGCGTCTGGATCGCCTCGGAGACGTCGCGAATGCGGTTTCCGACGCGCAGCTTCTCGATGCCGCGATCGAGCGCTTCGCGCGTCACCCGGATCAAGTCGTGCGCTTCCCGGCTCGTCTGGCCGACGCCGACCGTCAACGCGCCGTCGCCGTAGTAGCCCTTGCGTACCACGCCGAAGTCGAGGCCGACGATGTCACCGTCCGCGAGCACGCGCCTCGGAGAAGGCATGCCGTGCACGACTTCTTCGTTGATCGAGACGCAGAGGGTCGCGGGATAGACGCGCCCTCCGACGACGTAGCCCTTGAAGGCGGGCTCGGCGCCGCTCTCGCGCGTCCACTGCTCTGCATAGCGATCGAGTTCGCCGGTCGAGATTCCCGGACGCACGAGCTCGCTCAAGCGCGCGAGCGTCTCGGCGACGATCTGGCACGCGGAGCGGATCAGGTCGATCTCCCCCTGGCTGCGACGCACGATCATGCCGCGCCTCGGCCGGCGAGGCCTTCGAGCAGCCTCTGGAAGACGTCGTCCCGTGAGCCCGTACCGTCGACTTCGACGAGCGCGTTGCGCTTGCCGTAGTAGGCGAGAAGCGGCTCGGTCTCGCGACGGTAGACCTCGAGGCGCGCGTGGATCACGTCTTCCCGGTCGTCGTCGCGCTGATAGAGCTCGCCGCCGCAGCGATCGCAGACGTCCGGCTTCTTCGGCGGGCTGGAGACGAGGTGGTACATCGCGCCGCACGGGCGGCAGGTACGTCGCGAGGAAAGACGCTTGATCACGACTTCCGCGGGCACGCGCAGGCTCAGCGCGAGGAGCGGACCTGCCTCGCCGTTCAGCTTCTCGAGGTCCTCTGCCTGGCGGATGGAACGCGGAAAGCCGTCGAGGATGTAGCCGCGCGCGCAATCCGGCGCGCCGATCCGATCACGCACGATTCCGAGCATGATCTCGTCGGGAACGAGCTCTCCCCTGTCCATCAGCCTTTTTGCCTTCTTGCCCAATTCCGAACCACGCTGCGCTTCGTCGCGGAGCATTCCACCCGTCGAGATGTGCGGCACCCGAAGGTGCTCTGCCAGCAGATCCGCCTGCGTACCCTTTCCCGCTCCCGGGGGTCCCATCAGGACGAGGTGCGATCGGCTCACTGCCATGTGGACGCCGCGGCTCTTCTAACCGCGCCGCCCGCGAATACGGCCGCGCTTCATGAAACCTTCGTAGTTTCGAGTCAGGAGGTGTGTCTCCATCTGCGCGACCGTATCCAAAGCCACTCCGACGACGATCAGGAGCGCCGTCCCACCGAAGAAGAACGGCACGTTGAACTGCTGGATCAGGATCGTCGGAAGGACGCACACCGCCGAGATGTAGATCGCTCCGCCGAGAGTGAGCCGCGTCAGGATACGGTCGATGTAGTCCGCCGTCCGCTTGCCCGGCCGGATACCTGGGATGTACCCGCCGAACTTCTTCATGTTGTCGGCGACCTCGACCGGGTCGAAGGTCACCGCGGTGTAGAAGTAACAAAAGAAGACGATCAGCACCACGTAGACGACGTTGTAGAGGAGGTTGCCCGGGGACAGCAGCTCGGCCGCCCGGTCCGCCCACGGGTGCTGGAGGAAGCTCGCGATCGTCCCCGGGAAGATCAGGATCGACGACGCGAAGATCGGCGGAATGACCCCCGCCGTGTTGATCTTGAGAGGCAGGTGCGAGCTCTGGCCGCCGTACATGCGCCGGCCGACGACGCGCTTCGCGTACTGGACCGGAATGCGCCGGTGCCCGCGCTCGACGAAGATGATGAAGCCGATCACGACGACCATCAGAGCGGAGATGAACAGCACCGTGAAGAGCGAGAGCTCGCCCTCGTTCATGAACTGGACCGTCGTCGTCACGGCCGAGGGAAGTGCCGCGACGATGCCCGCGAAGATCACGAGCGAGATGCCGTTCCCGATGCCCCTCTCGGTCACCTGCTCGCCGAGCCACATGATGAAGGCCGTGCCCGCGGTCAAGGTCACCATGCTCATCAAGCGGAACGACCAGCCCGGGTTGTACACGACGCTGGCGCCGCCCGGGGCCTGGATCTGCTCGAGCCCGATGCTGATGAAGAGGCTCTGGATCAGGGCCAGGACGACGGTGCCGTACCGCGTGTACTGCGTGATCTTGCGGCGGCCGGCTTCGCCTTCCTTCTTCAGGTTCTCGAGGGTCGGGATGACGACCGTCAGAAGCTGCAGGATGATGGACGCGCTGATGTACGGCATGATGCCGAGCGCGAAGATCGAGAAGCGCTCGAGCGCGCCTCCCGAGAACAGGTTGACGAGCCCGAAGACGTCGTTGGACGCCTCGGCGAAGAACGCCTGCATCGCCTTGCCGTCGATGCCCGGCGTCGGGATCGCGACCCCGACCCGGTAGACGGCGATCATACCGGCGGTGAAAAGAAGCCGCTTCTTCAGCTCCTCGACGCGCAGCGTGTTCGAGAAGCCCGTCGTCACTCGATCACCTCGGCCGTTCCCCCCTGGCTCTCGATGGCCTCGCGGGCGGAGCGGCTGAAGCCGTGCGCCTTGACGGTGAGCTTCCGGTCGAGCGCGCCGGTGCCCAGGATCTTGATCGGCAGGCCGGTCTTGCGTGCGACGCGCGCGCGCAACATGGCCTCGGGGTCGACGACGCTGTCCGCGTCGAAGCGCGAGAGGGTCGTCAGGTTGACGACCTGCATCTCGCGACGGAACGGGTTGTGGAAGCCGCGCTTCGGCAGACGACGCTGAAGCGGCATCTGGCCGCCCTCGTAGCCGGGCTTCGAGTTTCCGCCCGAGCGCGAGTTGCGGCCCTTGTGTCCGCGGCCCGCGGTCTTGCCGTTGCCGGATCCGGTGCCGCGGCCGACGCGCTTGCGCGCGCGGCGCGATCCCGTTCCGGGCTGGAGGTTGGAAAGATCCACGGCGATCAGCCCTCCTCGACCGCGAGCAGGTGAGCGACGGCGCGGATGCGGCCGCGCATCTGCGGCGTGTCCGCGACCATCGAACGCGAGCCGCGCCGGCGAAG